>SFXD01000018.1 GCA_004559785.1 bacterium
GAAGCATCCAGCGAAATCAGCGAGTCAGCCAATTGGATACCCTCCTGGAAATTGCGCTCGTTGTAGAGCATGTCGATGAGGTTGACGAAGAAGAAGTCGTGGCTGGGATATTTGTTCACGCCGATGCGCAATTCGTGCTTCACCTCCTGTGCGTCTCCGAGGGTCATGTATGTTCGCACCTTGTATTCCTGCAAGATGGGCTGCAGCGAGTTGTCCGAGGATGTAATAGCCTTGTCGATATACTTCAGCGTACGGTCGTGCTTCTGTGACATGAATGCACATAATGTCGCCCAATACGACACCTTGCACATGACGGAATCCGACGTCGGCATGCCCGAGTACGTGTAGTAGTCGTCCATGTAGTTGTAAGCTACGTCATACTGTCCCTTGCTGAGGAAGAACTTGCCCCCGTTCAGTATGTTGCGCTTGTGCTTCTGCCTTAGTGCCTTCGTCTTGCTGCTGTACTTGAGCCTGATGTTGCCCTGCGAGTTTGGCAAGGCATCGATGCTGTCGCATAGCCGCAGGTGCGAGTACATGCTAAGCAATGTGTTGAAGAAAGTTGCCGTATCGTATGGTTGCTTGAGATAAGCCTTGCGGTTTTCCACCCCGTTCTTGGACTCATCCAGCAGGGCGCACTCATAGTGGATGTTCGCCCTGTCCTTTTCGGATATGTCGGTACGTGGTATGGCGGCCAGCAGGTTGTTCTTGGCACCATCCTGACCGTTTGAGTTCTTGATGGCAAGGTGTGCAGCCTTGACAAGTGTCGACAACTTGGCAGGCTTTTCCTTCTTGGCCTTCGATGCCGGAAGGGAATATGTGGCAAAGAGGCATATAGCCACTAAAGACATCAGATATCGTTTCATCTTCCTACCTTATCTTTGATACAACATTACATATTATATATATATAAGCCGGTAATTCCTTCAAGTATGGCACGGGGTGGCACTGGCTATGTGCCAGTGCCATTATCCCCGTGCCAGATGTCCATACATGCCCTAATGCGAAGGCATGGATTAAAGTGCGACCTTTTACATTATTGCAGCAACTTGTCCATTTCGGCAGCCTTGGCAGATTGACCTGTAACGGTGTAGCACTGCTTAAGTTCGTATGCCCATTTCGTGGGCTGGTCGGGAGTGCATTCGCGAGCCTTCTCGAAGAATGGGATAGCCTCGCCGAATATGCTCTTGGTCTTCTCCAGTGTTTCCTTAGCCTTTTTCTGGTCCTTGATGCTGCTAACAGTGGCATTCAAGGCAAGTGCAATCCTGAACTTGCACATTCCGCACTGGTACCAACCATCGTACATGTCAGGCTTTGCCTCGGTACACTTCTTGTAATACTCCAGCGACTCGTCGTACTTCTCCTCGACGAATAGGACGTACGCCTTGCCGTAGTTTGCGATGTACAGGCCGGGGTCAACGGCAAGTATCTCGTCTGCATAGGCGGACATCTTGTCACGGCCCTGCTTCTGGTAGTAGGAAAGCAGCATCTGTACGTAGTCCGTATTGGCGTTTGGATCCTTTATTGTCATGTCGTGTACATACTTTGCCCACATGGTGGAGTCGCCCCTTTCGAGATAAGACATCACCTTAACCTGCTTGGTACCCTCGGCACCGTCGGCAAACTTGATGGCAGAGTCATAGTACTTGTCCATGGCATCGTACATCTTGGCATCGTGTGCGGTGTGGAAAGCATAGTACGACATCTGCTCAACGGGGATGCGTGGCTCGAAGAACTCAGCCACCTCAGGGTACTTCTGTGCGTAGGTCATGGCCATGTCATAGCATTCGAGCGCACTCTGGTAACGCTTGCACGAAGTTTCGAACTGTGCTGCGTAAATGTAGTGGTCGCCACACTGTGATAGGTTCATCTTCTTGGCCTTGATGTATGCCTCGTTGCCGGTCTCTCCCTTGGTAACCTTGGTATGTGTTATCTCGTTGTGCAAGGCTTCGGTCAGAGCCTTGAGGTTGCTTACGAAATATACCGTGTCGAAGGGGAGTTTCTTGGCGGCGTACTCCATCAGCAGGATGTTGTGCGGCTTGAATGCCAGGTCGCCGCTCAGCTTGTAGGTCTCGGCGATTTTCTTGTCATCTATGAGTCCGCTCTTCAGAGCCTTCTGAACCAGGTCCTGGCCCTTCTTACACTCAGTCAGGATTTCGTCGTCGCCAGCTGTTTTCTCCTTTATCTTTGCCTCGAGTGCTTCGTATATCTTCTGCGCCTCGGCAACCTGTGCCTTTGCCTCCTTCTTAGCAGCCTTCAGTGCTGCAGCCTCGGCCTTTGCCTTTGCCTTGTCCTCGGGTGTCTGTCCCGACGCTATGCCCACGCTCATGAGCAGGGCAAGCGACAATGTGATTTTCTTCATGTCTATTCTTGTTTTTATAATGTTACATACATGTATCTTCTCATTCATCAACGCTTGGGTTTTCGTCCGTCGGCGTTTCGTCGGCAGGTTCCTCAGTTGGCTCGTCCTCGGCACGAGGTACGACGCTGAGATGGCTGATAACGTCATTGCGCTTCTTGAGTTCTATGACCTTCGTACCCTGTGCCACGCGGCTCTTGGTCTCCTTGATGGCATCGGCATGGAGCCTGATGGTAGTTCCACTCTTGTTGATTATCATCAGGTCGTCCTCGTCCCTGACGACCTCTATGGCAACGAGGTATCCCGTCTTGTCGGTAATTGCCATCGTCTTGACTCCCTTGCAGTGGCGGCTGGTCATGCGATACTCGTCCACGTCGGTGCGCTTGCCATAGCCGTTCTCGCTCAGCACCATGATGCTCTCGGTCTCCACGTCGTTCACCACGCACATTCCGATTACCCCGTCGCGCTCGTCCTCATCGAGGATGATGCTCTGCACGCCCGTGCTGTTCCTGCCCATCGCACGTATGCCCGACTCGTTGAAGCGTACGGCCCTGCCTCCAGCGTTTGCCACGATTATCTCGTTTCTGCCATTGGTCAGTGCCACGCTCACCACCTTGTCGTCCTCCCTGATGTTGACGGCTATGACACCGTTGGTACGCGGACGGCTGTATTCCGTGAGACAGGTCTTCTTGATTATGCCCTTCTTGGTACAGAACACCACATAGTGGCTCTGGCAGAAGTCTGGGTTCGAGAGCTTGCGTATGCATAGGCATGCGTTGACGCTGTCTCCCGGCTCTATCATGAGCATGTTCTGTATGGCACGTCCCTTGTTGGTCTTGCTTCCCTCCGGTATGTCGTATACCTTAAGCCAGTAGCACCTGCCACGCTCGGTGAAGAAGAGCATCGTGTTGTGCATGGTGGCAGGGTAAATCTTCTCGATGAAGTCATTGTCGCGCGTTGCGCTTGCCCTTACGCCAATGCCTCCCCTGCCCTGTGCCCTGAACTCTGCGAGAGGCATGCGCTTGACATATCCCATGTGGCTGATTGTCACCACCACCTCGTCGTCGGCATAGAAATCCTCGGCATTGAACTCCTCTGCGCTTGGCAGTATCTGCGTCCTGCGCTCGTCGCCAAACTCCTCCTTGATTTCCAGCAGTTCGTCCTTCATTACCTTCCTGCACAGTTCGTCGTCAGAGAGAATCTGGTTGTAGTACTTAATTTTCTCCATCAGTTCGTCGTACTCGGAGTGCAGTTTCTCCTGCTGGAGTCCGGTCAACTGGGCAAGTCGCATGTCCACTATTGCCTTGCTCTGAATCTCGTCGAGCTCGAACCTTGCCTCCAATGCCCGCTGTGCGTCCACGGGCGACTTGCTTGCCTTGATAATCTGCACCACCTCGTCGATGTTGTCGCTCGCGATAATTAGTCCGCTCAGAATGTGCGCCCTCTCTTCAGCCTTGCGCAAGTCGTACTTGGTGCGGCGTATCACCACCTCGTGCCGGTGTTCCACGAAATTGCTGATGAAGTCCTTTAGTGTAAGCAACTGCGGGCGTCCCTTTACCAGGGCTATACTGTTTACGCTGAAGCTTGTCTGCAGCGGTGTCATCTTGAAGAGTTTGTTGAGTACCACCCTCGCATTGGCATCTCGCTTAACGTCTATCACGATACGCATGCCCTCGCGGTCGCTCTCGTCATTGGCGTTGCTTATGCCGTCCAGTTTCTTCTCCTGGACGAGTTGCGCTATGTACTCTATCAACTGCTGCTTGTTCACGCCGTACGGTATCTCCGTAACCACTATCTTATCGTGCTGGTCTCCCGACTCGATGTCTGCCTTGGCCCGCATCACGACCCTACCCTTTCCTGTCTCGTAGGCATCCTTTATGCCTTGCAGTCCCATGATGAACGCTCCCGTTGGAAAGTCGGGGCCCTTGACATGCTGCATCAGTTCTTCCACGCTCATGTCCTTGTTGTCGATGAATGCCACGCAGGCATCCACCACCTCGCCCAGGTTGTGGGTGGGTATGTTGGTGGCCATTCCCACGGCTATGCCGGTGGCACCGTTCACGAGCAGGTTCGGAATCCTGGTAGGCATCACGGTAGGCTCCACGAGAGTGCCATCGAAGTTGTTCGTCATGTCCACGGTGTCCTTCTCCAGGTCTTCCATCATGGTCTCTCCCATCAGGCTCAGCCTGGCCTCGGTATAACGCATGGCTGCGGGGCTGTCGCCGTCAATCGAGCCGAAGTTTCCCTGCCCGTCGACCAGGGTATACCTCATGGCCCATTCCTGCGCCATCCTGACGAGTGCGCCGTACACCGAGCTGTCCCCATGGGGATGGTACTTTCCCAGCACTTCTCCCACGATACGTGCACTCTTCTTGTACGGCTTGCCATGCACGTTGCCCAGTTCCTTCATACCGTATAGTATGCGCCTGTGTACAGGCTTGAATCCGTCTCGCACATCGGGCAAGGCGCGAGCTACTATCACACTCATTGAGTAGTCGATGTAGCTCTTCCGCATCTCATGCTCGATGTCAACCTTGATAATCCTTTCTTGATCTTCCATTTATAATTTGTTAGTATATGTTTCCTCAAATATGCCTGAATGCCTTATTTTGCCACAAAGATAGCCGTTTTTTGCGATTTGACCAAATTACGGCACAATTTTTATCACATTTTTAGACAACTTTCACAAGGGCCATTTTTTACCTTATGCGATGGCTTTGCCTTCGAGAGAACCTGCATTCAGCAATAAGGCAGGTTCATCTCGCGACGAACCTGCCTTTTGGATATTAGTTTCTAAGGTAAAAAGATTGTTTGTCAGAATAACTTCTGGGTGCAAAATTACACCGAATCCATGTAATTGGCAAGAGATTTAATATGTTGTACAGCATATTCCGCAAATTAGGCATCATTTTTGCACTGATATGTACACGAATTAGACAAACATTTCTTAATTTTGCACCAAGAAAAGACAAACTACAGGGATTATTATGACAGAAACCACCACAAACGAGACGGCAGAGAAAAGAAGCCTGAACTTCATAGAGCAGAAAGTAGAGAACGACCTTGCACAGGGCAAGAACGGAGGCAGGGTACAGACTCGCTTCCCACCCGAGCCCAACGGCTACCTGCACATAGGGCACGCCAAGGCCATCGCCATCGACTTCGGCATCGCCAGGAACTACGGGGGGACATGCAACCTGAGGTTCGACGACACCAACCCGACGAAAGAGGATACGGAATACATAGAGAGCATCGAAAACGACATACGGTGGCTTGGCTACCAGTGGGACAACGTATACTACGCCAGCGACTACTTCCAGGAACTGTGGGACTTTGCCGTGTGGCTCATCAAGCAAGGACGGGCATACGTGGACGAACAGAGCGCAGAGGTGATTGCACAGCAGAAGGGCACTACCACCAAGCCCGGCGAGAACAGCCCCTACAGGGACAGGCCTGTGGAAGAGAACCTGAGGCTGTTCGAGTTCATGAACAGCGGCAAGGCACAGCCAGGCACTCTGGTGCTGAGGGCCAAGATTGACATGACACACCCCAACATGCTCTTCCGCGACCCCCTTCTCTACCGGGTGATGAACATACCGCACATACGCACGGCTGACAAGTGGAACGCATACCCCATGTACGACTTCACGCACGGACAGAGCGACTACCTCGAAGGGGTGACGCACAGCCTGTGCACCCTGGAGTTCGTGGAACACAGGCCTCTCTACGACCTGTTCGTGACATGGATGAAGGAATACAAGGGAGAAACCGAAGAAATAGAAGACAACAGACCAAGGCAGACCGAGTTCAACAAGCTCAACCTCTCGTACACCCTAATGAGCAAGCGCAACCTGCTTGCCATGGTGAAGGAAGGACTGGTAAGCGGGTGGGACGACCCACGAATGCCCACCATCTGCGGATTCAGGAGAAGGGGCTACAGCCCGGAGAGCATACGCAAGTTCATAGGCAAGATAGGCTACACCAACTTCGACGCTCTCAACGAGATGGAACTCCTGGAGAGCGCGGCAAGGGAAGACCTCAACTCCAGAGCCATCAGGGTCAGTGCCGTACTCGACCCCGTCAAGGTGGTGATTACCAACTACCCCGAGGGACAGACCGAAACCCTGACGGCAACCAACAACCCCGAGAACGAGGCAGACGGAACGCACGAGATTACCTTTGGCCGCGAACTGTGGATAGAGCGTGACGACTTTCAGGAAGAGGCCGAGAAGAAGTTCATGCGCATGGCTCCAGGCAAGGAGGTAAGGCTGAAGAACGCATACATCGTGATGTGTACCGGATGCAAGAAGGACGAGGAGGGCAACATAGAGGAAATCTATTGCACGTACGACCCCGAGTCGAAGAGCGGAATGCCAGGTGCCGACCGAAAGATAAAGGGCAAGACACTTCACTGGGTGAGCTGCGACCATGCCGTGAAGGCGGAGGTTAGGCTATACGACAGGCTCTGGAGGGTAGAGAACCCAAGGGACACCCTGCAGGCTATACGCGACGAAAAGCAATGCGATGCCGTGACAGCCATGAAGGAGATGATGAACCCTGACTGCCTCGAAGTACGCACCGACTGCTACGTGGAGGAGTACGCAAGCAACATGCCTGCACTGTCATACCTGCAGTTCCAGAGGATCGGCTATTTCAACGTCGACCCCGACAGCACGGCAGGACATCCCGTATTCAACAAGACCGTTGGCCTGAAGGACACGTGGGCCAGGAAGTCAAAATAGAAAGCCATGAGCGATGAGCCGGGAGCAATGAGCTATGAGCGGTGAGCAATGAGCCATGAGAAGACCCCCTCAGTCCCCCTGTTTAGGGGGAAGAACTATGAGCAATGAGCGATGAGCGATGAGAAGACCCCCCTCAGTCCCCCTGTTTAGGGGGAAGAACTATGAGCAATGAGCGATGAGCGATGAGAAGACCCCCTCAGTCCCCCTGTCGTAGGGGGAAGAGCCGTGAGCTCACAGGGTTATTTTCTTATATGAACAGTGAGACGAAGGAACAAAAGACAAAATAAGCAATAAGCAAAGAGGAAACAGACATTGAGACAAAACGAGGATTCATACTTCAGCGAGCCGCAATTCAAGAGATTGTTGCAACGCTATATCAAGGCAAGGCACGAAGGACGCCCCATATACATGGATGCCGACGAACTGACCGACATTGCCGAATACTACATGACGAACGGCAACGAGGACAAGGCTAACAAGGCGATAGAACTTGCCGTGAGCCTGCACCCAGACAGCATCGACCCACAAATCTTCCTCGCAAGGCAGGAGATGTTCCATGACAACCTGGATGAGGCGCACCGCATTTGCGACGCCATCGGCGATCAGGACGACAGGGAGGTTACCTTCCTGAACGCCGAACTCTTGATACGCGAGGAAAGGTTCTCCGAGTCGGTGGAATACCTGCTCGGCAAATACGACGCCCTGGATGACGAGCCTGACATGTTCCTCTACGACTGCGCATGCATCTACCTCGACTACGAACTGTACGAAGAGGCACAGGTCTTCACCAAGAGACTTTCCGACGACTATCCCGACAAGAAGGCCGAGGCGGAAGTCCTTACGGTGGACATACTGATGGGACAGGAGGATTACAAGCCTGCAATACCAATACTGAACACCATCCTCGACAGGAATCCCTACGACATAGATGCCTGGATAAACATGGCAAATGCCTACAAGGGACTCTCATCGTACCCTGAGGCCGTGGAGTGCGCCGACTATGTGCTCGCTATGGAGCCTAACAATCGCAAGGCCGTGATAGTAAAGGCCTACTGCCTGTTCCACATGGGGCAATGCCAGGAGGCAAGCGACCTCTGCGATACCTACCTTCAGGAACATCCCGAGGATGCCGTGGTGCTGAGCCTATGCGGCTCTTGCCACCTGAGCATTTGCAAATACGAAACGGCAAAGGAGTACCTGGAGACTGCCGCTGCACTGGGCGTAGACGACGAAAGGGAGAGGATACATCTATACATGCAACTGGCTTTCGCCCTTAGCAAGCTAAAGAAGAAGGACGAGGCCCTGGCTGCAGTGGACGTGGCAGAGGGATTGATAAACAGCAACGACAAGACAGAAACCTGCCTTGCACGAGGCGAGATTTACCTCAACAACGACGATACGGAAAATGCCGTAAGGCAATTCTTGAAGGCATTAGAATACTGCAAGGACAAGAAACAGACCTTCCTTACCATCTGCATCACCATGATGGACGCGGACTTGATAGAGGATGCCAAGGAGATGATGACCATCATGCTGGCAGAGTTCCCCGAGGATAGGGAAAGGATGTCGCCTTACCTCGCCATGTGCGAATACAGGTTGGGAAACAAGAAGGAGTACCTGGACTACATAAAACTCGCCGCCAAGGCCGACAGGGATACTACAAGGTTGATGTTCGGACAACTCTACCCCAACGTCGAGCCAGAGGAATATTATATGTATGCCTACCACGACTACTATGGCTGCTATCCTCCTATGAGCGATGAGCTATGAGAAGACCCCCTCAGTCCCCCTGTTTAGGGGGAAGAGCTATGAGCCGTGAGCGGTGAGCTGGGAGATATGAGCTATGAGCTGGGAGCGAGCCTATTCGGAGAATTGTCTGATGCGTTGCTCCTCGCTGAGCCTGCATATCAGCAGGGTGCCATCCTTCTCTGCCACGATGAAGCCTTCGAGCCCCTGCACCACTACGCGGCGTAGCGTATCGGTATGGACTACGCTGCCGGAAGTCTCGTACAAAGATATGGAACTGCCCGTGCAGGCATTGCCATAGCTGTCCTTCTCCATGTTCTGCAACAGGGAACCCCATGTGCCGAGGTCGCTCCACCCGAACTCTGCCGGAAAGACGTATATCTCCTCTGCCTTCTCCAGGATGGCATAGTCCACGGATATGTTCTCGCAAAGCGGAAAACGCTCGTCTATCAGTTTCTGCTCGGCTTCCGTACCGTAAACGGGAAGCATGTCCTCGAAGATGGCGGACAGGGCTGGCTGGTAAACACGGAAGGCGTTGACGATGGTACTGACATTCCAGATGAAGATGCCTGCGTTCCAGAAGAAATTCTTCTGCATGATGTACTTGCGCGCCGTATCCACGTCGGGCTTCTCCTTGAACGAGTCCACGCGGTATATTTCCTTGTTGCGGGCCGTAGAATAGGACAGGTCTGCCTGTATGTAGCCATAGCCCGTCTCGGGCCTGTTGGGCTTCATGCCAAGGGTGACGATGGCATCGGACTCTGCCACGAAGCCAAGGGCTGACCTGACCACACGCTGGAACTCGGGCACGTTGACAACGATATGGTCGCTGGGAGTGACCACGATGTTAGCCTTGGGGTCGACGGACTTTATTTTCCAGCTGACGTATGCTATGCAGGGAGCTGTATTGCGGCGGCATGGTTCGAGAAGGACGTTGCCGACAGGAATGTCAGGCAGTTGCTCGTACACCTTGTCGGCATACTTGGCGGATGTCACCACCCATACGTTCTCCACTGGTACGATGCCGCCGAAACGGTCGTACGTCAACTGTAGGAGCGTCCTGCCACACCCCATTACGTCCACGAATTGCTTGGGATTGTCCTGCGTACTCATGGGCCAGAAGCGTGTGCCTGCACCGCCTGCCATGATGACCAAATGATTCCTGCCTCTCATAACCTTAAAATGTCTTTTCTTTCCTGTATTTCGCAACTTGGTTGATATACATGTCTCTATATTCACCGGCCACGGCCATCCTTGGCAAGCATCGTTTGCCGCGGAGACTGCCATGCCTGAGCCTGCCCGTCTGCCCTGCGTTGCATGCAAGCGGTTACGTCAGGTAACTGTGCAGGCAAGGCAGTTGCCAAGCAAGCGGAAATGGAAGCATTCCGCCTCCAATACGCCGCATGCGGCAACGTGACATGCAAAGATAGCAATTAAATCTGAATAACTATCTCCTTTTTAGGAATATTTTCAATAAAGGAGGAATTTTTCTCCAAAAAACCTCCCTTACGCCTTCGCTGCTCGTCCGGAATAATCTCTCGCCGTTGGGGACGAGGTCAGTGCGAGCCATAGACTTCCACGTCGCCTATGCGCACCACGCCGTCCTCGCCTGCATTGCTTACCGTCAGCCTTACGTAGCGTGCCTCGACGGGGGTGACGGCGACATCGTTCACGGGCTGCGTGTTGTCGGCATGCATACCTACAACCTCCCATGCTATGCCGTCGGCGCTGGCCTCTACGACGAAGTCGCGTGTGTTGAGTTCGCGTCCCAGCCCTGCGGCCTGCGCATGTCGCACCACGTAGCGGCTTATCTGGAACGTCTCGCCGAAGTCGAGCTGTATCCATCCCTTGCCATCACTGGTAGACGACACCCACATGTTTGCCTGCGATGGCGACCCGTCGGCGGCCACCTCTGCCTTGGTGTCAGACGGCGATGAGGTGACCTGCATGTCCTGGAGCATAGTGAGGTCGAAGGGCAGGTGGTTGGCATCGCAATAGAGGTTGAAGAAGTGGTCTGCCCTGACAATCTCCACGTTGCCTGGCGAGAGTGCGTCGAGTCTGCCTACCAGATCCACGAGCTTGTCAGGTCCTGCTTCCCACACGGTGCATTGGCCAGAGACGAACATTGGTTCCTTCCCCTTGAATTTGCTTATGTCGCGATTGAAGAAGTCGGTTATCACGTCCACCCCGTTTGCATAGCAGGGGTAGTTGGGCACGAAGGGCAGGCGGTTGTCCTGGACGGTGGCGGCGAGTCGGCCCGTCTGTCGCTCCCAGTCCTGAATGGTCAGTCCGTACAGGTAGGGGCATTCCTCGGCATAGGCCCTTCGCTGTGCAGCGTTGACCTCGTCCCAGATGGTAATCACCCTCAGTCCGGCCTGCTCCAGGTAACGCTGGCTGAGACTCGCATAGGGTGCGAAGTCCTTGTACATAGTGGTATTCCACTTCTTGTTGTGGGCATCGTAGGGCATGGCATACCCCATTCCCGACGGTCCGCTCACGAAGCAGTCGTTTGCGGTGGCCTTCTTGTAGTAATAGTTGAGCATGCTGGGCGAGAAATCCACCAAAGACGGGCTGATCGTCCAGTTCATGGGCATCTTCCCTCGTCCGCCCTGCTCGAAGATCTTGGCCATGGCGTGCTGGCAGTACTGTATGTTGTCGCCGTCGCTGATATATACGGTGGCATACACCTTGTTCTGCAGCCTCGGTCTCTTTGGCACTGCCGGGATGTCCACGGGGCAGCTTACGGCACTGTAGACGGTGGTGTTCTCGAAGAAGTCGGCCGGCACGGTAGAGAGTCCGTAGCGTGTGGCCTCCCCCACGCCCGAGCGTTCCTCGGGGTACCATCCCAGCACGAAGTCCCTGCCGGGCGTCATATCCTTTAGCATCTTGTCCAGCAAGGCCTTCTCGCTTGCGTTGCGTGGGTCGAGCCACACCACGGCAGAGCCTGCCGCCGCAGCTATGTCGTGTACGTATGGTATGCCCGGGCGGAGGCTTACCAGCAGTCGGTGGTTGCACCGGCTCCAGTAGTTGTTGTAGAGGTAGTTGTATACGCTCAGGGTGCTGGTCTGCGTCAGCGTGGTGAGGTCTGCCAGGACGGGCAGGTCAACGCCGTTCTTTATGAGCTTTGCCCTTATCTCCTCCGTTACGGGCAGGGCCCTCTCCAGTCCGCCCACCGTGGCAGCCACGTTGGCATAGTGCTCGTTCTTCTCCGTACTGTACAGCACGAGTCCCTTCAGTTCCTTCATGTAGTACTTCACCATCAGGTAGGGGCTGGCAATCGGAGTAATGCGGCGAAGGGCGTGTGCATTGGGCCATGTGGTGCGCGGTTCCTCGTTGTGGTTGTATAGCAGGATGCGTGGCCGCGTGCGGTTGACCAACCCCTGCAGGACACACATCATGATGCGCTCCTCGCTGCTGAGGTTCTGGGCAGGCATGTCGAGAGACCTGAGGACGGTGGCAGGCGGCAGGAACAGGGGGAGGAGCCTGTCCTCAGGCCAGCACAGCTCGTCGTACTCCAGTATCCTGTCTCCGCTGGAATTCAGGTTGTACAACGTGTCCGTGAACGTTATCTTGTCCAGCTCGGCAACATCTGTCTGTGTGATATTTCCGTTGGCAGTATGCACCAGCATGGTAGTACCCTGTGCGCTGAGGCCGGCTGCTCCAAGCAGGGCGAATGCAAGTGTCAGTATTTTTCTCATTTTCTTGTTCTTAAATATATATGTTTGAAGTAATGGATAAATGGTCAATGAGTAAAGATGGAGTGCCACCCGTGGGCGAGGGTCACAGGGTAATCTTCGTTACGGACGCACCTATGCGCACTACATATACTCCTGTGCCGAGGGCGTTACGGTCCAGCAGAAGCTCGCCGCCCTGACGGGGAGGAACTGGCATTGCCTGTCCGTCCAAGGCATACACATGTATGTCCGCTCCTTCGGGAATGCCCCTGAAGAGCGCAGCGCCATCCCTTATGACGCACTCCACCGGAAGGCTGCCTCCTACGCCCTTCACAGACGTGGGCTGCCCGAAGCGGATCTCGGCGACATCTTCAATCTCCACAGTCACGGGACTTTCCTCCGTAGCGGTAGTCACCACGAGATTGTCCCCCGACATCGTTATCTTGGGCAGAGCCTCGAAGGATATGGCCACGTTGCCCGAGGACTTGGTGCTAACCACCATGGACTTCCCCGGGTCGGCAATGCTGAGGAAGGAAATCTTGCTTATGTCCGCCACCCTCGTAAGGGAGGTGGTTCCATCGGTTCTCTGCACGCACATTGCCTTCTCCTGCGCACGAGCCGTTTGCAGGCATAGTGCCATGGCAGAAAGGCTAAAGAAAAGTTTCAAGTTCATCTGGTCAATATATTTGGTTTCAATCAATTCTGCATCTCTGTCTGTTTTGGTTCATCCACCACTGTCCCACCCTGAGCAAGGTTAACTCCTCCTGTTACAGCGACATCGGGCTCCGCCAGTTCCCTGTCCATGGTTCCTGTCCGACAACCAATGGTTCGTTACGCTCTACCCCCACTGCCCGCCAGTCCTCAGATTGCTACGTAGAGGAGGAAGCCCCTTGCAGACCGGGAATCCAGCCTGCAGATTGCCCGTGGGCTGCGATGCCACCAGCAAAATTAGCAAAAAAATCCGACAAGCCAAGTCCTCTCGAAGAAATATTTTCTGTATCGTGGCAATTTGACACCTTATGGATGGCATAACCTCTTCATCGTCGTTGCAATGTAGCGGAATAAGACATTCTCGCATAGGAGGATGGCCCCGGACTGCAAGGAAGGAGGCGAGGGCATATCCCAAGGCACATGCAACCTAAACATGGCAAGGGAAGCCTTGCAAGCTTGCCGGTTACACGGTTACACGGTTACACGGGGTGTTTTTGTAACCGTCCGTGCTGATACAATGGGCATCCTATATGCAAAATAAATATTATTTATTTTGCATATAGGATGAGGTGCTCATTTCATGGGGAAAGATACACAAGTGCAAGACACCCCCGTGTAACCGTGTAACCATGTAACCCGTGTAACCGGACAGGCATCCACAGGGGGTGTATTTTTTTCCTCCCGAGGAAAATATATTTTCCTCGGGAGAGAAATAGATTTTCCTCACGTGGCGCATAGAAATTCATTTTCCGTGGTTGTAAGGCATGTGTAACCAAGAGCCCCCGTCCGTGTAACCGGGAGGGGCTGTTTCGTTTACCCCCTTGACAAACCGCCCCAGCATCCCAGACAACTATTGCGGGAATGGGAAAACCGCCGTACCTTTGCACCTGAGGCCAGAATTGCCGCCCTTCCAAGGTCGGCATGCCAAGGATTGAAGGCAAAATATGCGGCTTAGGCAAAAAACTTGGCAGGCAGCATACAAAAAGCTCACCATAAATCGTTATTAATGTTGATGGAACGGATATTTGCAATTGTCATCATATTACTCGCCGCACTACACGGCGCATACGCCCAGCAGGAAAGCGCGGACACCGCCAAGGTCAGCCTGAAGGGACGTGTAGTGGACGACGAGCAGGAACCCGTATCCCTCTGCATAGTCAGGGTGGAAGGACAGGGCGTGGCTACGACGGCAAGCCTGGAGGGCAATTACTCGCTGAGGTTTGCAACGGCCGACAGCGTGGTCGTCACCTACAGCATGATTGGCTACGAGACAAGGAGGAAGGTGCTGAAGAAACCCTCCGGCAACCTTACGCTCAACATCGTGATGCACAGCAAGGGGAAGGACATGGGCGAGGTGACCGTGGCAGACACCAAGAGGCAGCTGGGGAGCACGCAGGAACTGAACACCAAGGACCTGAAGCGGATGCCAAGCACCACGGGCAATGCCGTGGAGGAACTCGTGGCCACGCAGGCCGGAGTGAGCACGCACAACGAACTCAGCAGCCAGTATAACGTGAGGGGAGGCTCGTTCGACGAGAACTGCGTCTACATAAACGGCGTGGAAGTATACAGGCCCCTGCTCATCAGCAGCGGACAGCAGGAAGGACTGTCAGTAATCAACAGCGACATGGTGGAGAAGGTGAACTTCAGCGCAGGCGGCTTCGAGGCCAAGTACGGCGACCGCATGTCGAGCGTGCTGGACATCACCTACGCACGACCCAAGAGGGCGGAGGGCTCGCTGCAGGCAAGCCTGCTGGGCACGAGCGCGTACTTCGGCTACGGCAACAGGAAGTTCGCCTTCAGCAACAGCGTGAGGTACAAGACCAACCAATACATGCTGGGGAGCTTAGAGACGAAGGGGGAATACAGCCCGCGATTCCTCGACTATCAGGCATACGTCAGCTGGATGCCCACGAGCAAGTGGAGCATCGACGCCATAGGGTACATCAGCACCAACGATTACGACTTCATGCCCGAGGACAGGGAGACGAACTTCGGCACGCTGGAAGACGTGAAGACCTTCAAGGTGTATTTCGACGGAAAGGAGGAAGACCAGTTCAAGACATACTTCGCCACGCTGAAGGTGTCGAGGAAGATAGGGGCAAACGGCAACCTGGGGCTCTCGGCATCGGCATTCAGCACGAGGGAAAGGGAAACGTACGACATACAGGGACAATACTGGCTGAACGAGACGAACGGCGACGAGCAGCTCGGCGTAGGCACGTACATGGAACATGCCCGCAACACGCTCAGGAGCCAGTCGCAGACGCTGAAGGCCACGTACGAGGCCCGTCTCGGCAGGCATACCCTGGCTGCAGGGCTGGGATGGAAGCACGAGTCGATAGACGAGAACAGCCGCGAATGGGAATACCGCGACAGCAGCGGATACAGCGTGCCGCACACGGGTACGGACCTCAACGTGATATACAACCTCAAGAGCCTGAACGACATCTCGTCGAACCATGCAGAACTGTTCCTGCAGGACACCTATCGCACGGAAAGCAAGGTAGGCATACTGAGCGTCAACTACGGGGCAAGGCTCAGCTACTGGAGCTGGAACGGCGAGTGGCTCTTCAGCCCAAGGGTGAGCATGGGTTTCGTCCCCTCCTCCAACGACAACATCACCTTCCGCCTCGCCACCGGGCTGTACTACCAGAGACCTTTCTACAAGGAACTGCGCGACACGGTCACGGCGGACGGCAACACCACGGTGAGGCTCAACAAGGAAATCCGCTCGCAGCGTTCGTTCCAGGTGGTGGCTGGCATGGAATACAAGTTCAAGATGATGGGAAGGCCCTTCAAGCTCACCGCCGAAGCCTACTACAAGGCGCAGGGCAACCTCAACCCTTACAACGTGGACAACGTAAAGGTGGTATACTACGGCAACAACTGCGCATCGGGATACGTAGTCGGCGCAGACCTCAAGCTCTACGGCGAATTCGTGCCGGGCACGGACTCGTGGATCAGCTTCGGGCTGATGAAGGCACAGATGGACCTGAACGGGCAGTCCATACCACAGCCTACCGACCAACGATACAACCTGAACTTCTTCTTCAGCGACTACTTCCCTGGCACCACGAGGTGGAAGATGAGCCTCAAGGCAAGCTTCGCCGACGGACTGCCTTTCGGACCGCCGCACACGGGACTCGAGAGGAACGTCTTCAGGGCTCCCGCATACAAGAGGGTCGACATCGGAATGAACTACAGGCTCATCGACAACGAGGACAGGCACATGAGGCGGAACGTGGTGAGAAACCTGTGGCTGGGACTCGACTGCTTCAACATCTTCGACCTAAGCAACGTCAGCGGCTACTATTGGGTGACAGACGTCAGCAACCACCAGTACGCCGTGCCCAATTACCTCACGGGACGGATGATAAATGCACGCATTCTTGTAGAATTCTGAGAAAAACCTTGGACGGAAAGACAAATAATCGTAACTTTGTGCTGACTTAAAAGTTACAAACCACAAATAAACAACATTATCAGACATGAAGATTTCACGTATCGAACACCTCGGCATCGCAGTACAGAGCATAGACGAGGTACTACCCTACTTCCAGGACGTGCTGGGACTGGAAGTCTACAAGACAGAGACAGTAGAGGACCAGAAAGTGAAGACCGCCTTCCTCAAGGTGGGTGAGGTGAAACTCGAACTGCTCGAGCCCACCTGCCCCGAGAGCACCGTGCAGAAGTTCCTCGACAACGGAGGACGTGGCATACACCACGTAGCCTTCAAGGTGGAAGACGGCGTGACCGAAGCCCTCGCACTATGCGACGAGAAGGGCATCCGCCTCATCGACAAGGCACCACGCCGTGGAGCGGACGGACTGCACATCGCTTTCCTTCACCCCAAGTCAACGTTAGGCATACTGACCGAGCTATGCGAAGAATAGTAAAGACCATCACACTGACCAGCACATTCATGCTGGCCAGTGCCCTTTTTGGAAACAAGACATTAGCCCAAGAACTGACACCAGAGAACCAACTCATCTCCCTGCGCCACATCATGGAGCAGACCGACGATGCCGACACGAGGCGCGCCACCCTGCGACTCATAGGCAAGACAGGCACGTTCCAGGCTCTGATGTATGCCGGCTCGTACATCAAGGACAAGGCCCTCGCCAAGCAAGCCGCCGAAGCCGTGGCAGAGATAGCCGTGGCACATCCCGAGTACAACGGAGACAACACCAGGGACCTCGTAAGGGAAGCCCTGCCACTGCTCGACAAGAAAGCCAGGGCGGCTGCAAGAAAGTGGCTCGACGCCGCACCACGCGAGGAAAAGGGGTTCGTTTCCATCTTCAACGGCACCAACCTCGACGGATGGAAGGGACTCGTGGAGAACCCCATCGCACGCTCAAGGATGAGCGAAGAGCAAATGAGGGAAGCACAGGCAAAGGCCGACGTGCAGATGCGGAAGGACTGGGTGGTGGAAGACGGACTGCTGACATACGTGGGGCACGGCTTCGACAACCTATGCACCGTGGAGCAATACGCCGACTTTGAGATGACCGTCGACTGGAGACTCGACCCCAACGGGGCAGAACCCGACGCAGGAGTATACCTGAGAGGCACGCCGCAGGTACAGATATGGGACATCAGGCGCACCAACGTCGGGGCGCAGGTAGGCTCAGGCGGACTCTACAACAACCAGAGCAACGAGAGCAAGCCGTCGTGCGTGGCCGACAACAGGCTCGGAGAGTGGAACACCTTCTTCATCCGCATGAAGGGCGACAGGGTGACCGTAGTGCTGAACGGGATTACCGTCGTCGACAACGTCGTAATGGAAAACTACTGGGACCGCAAGCAGCCCATCTTCCCCAAGGAACAGATAGAGATGCAGGCACATGGCAGCAAGGTGCAGTTCCGGGACATATACGTAAGGCGCATATAGCACAAGGGGCTGCCTATGGAGATAACTAAGGACATACTCGACAAAACTTACCTGGAAGTCTTCCGAAAGGAGGACTTCCTTGCCATTGACCCATGCGGCATCGTCTACGAACTGATGGAGCACACCGACTCACAACTCGACATAGAACTGGGTGCCTTGTTCGTGGCCATGATTACTTGGGGCAACAGAAAGGCGATACGCACCGCCGCAAGGCACATGCTGCAGGCGGAGATGGGATGGAGACCAGGGACATTCGTCATGGACGGACTGTTCGAACAGAGTTACGCAAACGCCAAGAACCGTTGCGTATACCGCACGCTCAACTCCGATGCCTTCAAGCTGGTGTGCCGCAACGTCAGGGAAGCACTCAGGGGACACCGCACCATGGAGGAGGCTCTCGCCAACCTGACTACCGAAGAGTGCATCGCGGAGATATGCAAGTGGCTCGCCCCTGCCAGGCTGGGGACGGCTGGAAAGTCGGCATGCAAGCGCATCTGCATGTTCCTGAGATGGATGGTAAGGAAAGAAGCTCCCGACATCGGGCTGTGGAAAGGCAGGAGCCAGTCAACGCTATACGCCGTGATGGACGTACATGTATGCAGGCTGACGGCACCATTGCTGGCCACAAGGCAGGCCAATTGGAAAGCCTGCGCGGAACTGACCGGCATCTTCCGCTCCTGGTGCCCGTCCGACCCTCTACGCTATGACGTTGCCCTGATGACCATGGCGGACAACGGTGCCGAGAAAGGCGCCGGGCATTAGCCTTGTAGCCTCATGCTGGGCGAAGATTGCAAAATACCGGGGACAATACAAGGGAAACACAAGAAACGTAGCATAGACAACAAAAAAAGAAGGGAAAGTGCTTGCCGTTTCAAGAAAAAATCGTACCTTTGCACGCCGATTATTATCAAAAGGGGGCAAAAAGCCCTCTTTGCGTGTGTGAATAGTACGCTCTTTGGCCAGACGGACGGTTCGTGAATCACGCAGGAAGCAATTATTTTAAAGTAGTTAAACAAAAAGAAACAAAGCAAACAATGGACACATTGAGTTACAAGACCATCTCAATCAACAAGGTGACAGCCAAGAAGGAATGGGTCGTAGTGGACGCTACAGACCAAGTCCTGGGACGCCTTTGCACAAAGGTGGCAAAACTTCTGAGAGGTAAGTACAAGCCCGAGTTCACCCCCAACGTGGATTGTGGCGACAACGTAATCATCATCAATGCCGACAAGATCCAACTTACGGGAAAGAAGATGACAGACCGCATCTACTACTCCTATACAGGATATCCCGGAGGTCAGCGCGAGGCAACGCCAGCATCCATCCTTGCCAAGCCCAACGGAGCAGAAAGGCTTCTGCGCAAGACCGTGAAGGGTATGCTCCCCAAGAACAAGCTGGCTGCACGCCTGCTCTCCAACCTCTACGTGTACGAAGGCGCAGAACACAAGCAACAGGCTCAGTCACCCAAGGCAATAGATATTAACCTCTATAAATAAGAAGAGAGATGGAAGTAAATTATATAGCAAATGCATTGGGTCGCCGCAAGTGTGCCGTGGCCCGCGTATACGTCACAGAGGGCAACGGAAAGATTACCATCAACAAGAGGGACCTCACAGAGTACTTCCCCAGCCCAATACTACAGTTCGTGGTTAAGCAGCCCCTCAACCTGCTCGACGTAGCAGAGAAGTACGACATCAAGGTAAACCTCTATGGAGGTGGATACACAGGACAGTCGCAGGCATTGCGCCTTGCCATAGCCCGCGCCCTGGTAAAGATCAACGCAGAGGACAAGAAGGCTCTACGTGCAGAGGGACTCATGACACGCGACAGCCGCTCCGTCGAGCGCAAGAAGCCAGGTCGTCCAAAGGCACGCCGCCGCTTCCAGTTCAGCAAGCGTTAATGATGTTGGAAACTGGATTTCATCCTACATTCAACACGAAAGGTTTAGCATCTAAATCTGGGAGACTCCAATACATATATATATATAATAATGTAAGTAATCGGATGGACTACTCGCAGATTGGTTCTAATCAAAAAAAGAGGAATTAACAAGAAAGTAAACAAACAACAAACAACAAAAGACAATGTCAAGAACAAATTTTGATACACTGTTGGAGGCCGGATGCCATTTCGGTCACCTCAAGAGAAAGTGGAATCCCGCCATGGCTCCATACATCTTCATGGAACGCAACGGCATACACATCATCGACCTGCACAAGACTGTAGCAAAGATTGATGAGGCAGCCGAGGCAATGAAGCAGATAGCCAAGAGCGGAAAGAAAATTCTTTTTGTAGCTACTAAGAAGCAGGCAAAGCAGACCGTCGCCGAAAAGGCAGCTTCTGTGAACATGCCTTATGTAATAGAGCGTTGGCCAGGCGGTATGCTGACCAACTTCCCCACGATTCGCAAGGCTGTAAAGAAAATGGCCAGCATCGACAAACTCACTGCCGATGGAACTTTCAGCAACCTTTCAAAGCGTGAAATCCTTCAGATCAGCCGCCAGCGCGCTAAGTTGGAGAAGAACCTCGGTTCCATCGCCGACCTCACTCGCCTGCCCGCAGCTCTGTTCGTAGTAGACGTAATGAAGGAGCAGATTGCCGTTCGCGAGGCCAACCGTCTTGGCATCCCCGTATTCGGCATCGTGGACACCAACTCCAATCCCGACAACATCGACTTCATGATTCCTGCCAACGACGATGCAAGCAAGAGCATCGAGGTTATCCTGGATGCCATCTGCGCTGCAGTAAGCGAGGGACTCGAGGAGCGCAAGATCGAAAGGGTTGATGCCGAGGCAGCCGCCGAGCAGGATGACCAGCCCAAGAAGGGTCGCCGTGGCGGCAAGGCACGCGAGGAAGAGGCTGTAGAAGACGAAGCTGCAGAAACGGAGACAACCGAGGAAACAGCAGAATAAAAATCTTAACAAAAAGTATCTTACGACTATGGAAGTTACAATGACAGATATAAAGAAGCTCCGCGAGATGACAGGCGCCGGACTTGCCGACTGCAAGAAGGCCCTCGCAGAGTCCGATGACTTGGACGGAGCCGTGGCTTACCTTCGCAAGAAGGGGCAGGCCGTAGCTGCAAAGCGCAGCGACCGCGAAGCCGCCGAGGGATGCGTCCTCGTAAAGGCCGAGAATGGATTTGGCGCAATCATCGCCCTGAAGTGCGAGACAGACTTCGTTGCCAACAACGCAGACTTCGTCGCACTTACACAGGAAATACTCGACGCTGCCATCGCCAACAAGTGCAAGACACTCGACGAGGTGAAGGCCCTGCCTATGGGCGAAGGTACCGTCAGCGATGCCGTTACGGCACGCAGCGGCATCACCGGCGAGAAGATGGAACTTGACGGATACAGCTACATCGAGTCGCCATACATAGCCACCTACAACCACATGAACCGCAACGGACTCTGCACCATGCTCGCACTGAACAAGGCAGTAGAGGACGAGACTGTAGGCAAGAACATCGCCATGCAGATAGCCAGTGCAGCCCCTGTTGCCATCGACGAGAGCGGCGTACCACAGTCCGTAAAGGACAACGAGGTTGCCGTTGCCATCGAGAAGACAAAGGCCGAGCAGGTACAGAAGGCAGTGGAGGCCGCAATAAAGAAGGCTGGCTACAACCCCGCCCACTTCGATTCAGAAGACCACATGGAGAGCAACCAGGCCAAGGGATGGATTACGGCAGAGGACGTGGCAGCTGTGAAGAAGATAATAGCAGAGGTGTCTGCCGAAAAGGCTGCCAACCTCAACGAGGCAATGATTCAGAACATCGCAAAGGGACGTCTCAACAAGTTCCTCAAGGAGAACTGCCTCATGAGCCAGGAGTACATCTGGGACAAGAACTTCACGGTAGAGAGCTACCTGCACTCCGTTGACAAGGAACTCTCCGTTACCGACTTCAAGAGATTCACGCTCCGCGCTGAATAAAACTTGGAGAACACATACACACATGGGATGGGGGCAAGACACATTGCTCCCATCCTTTTTTTTGCCTGCACACCCACGTGCCTCCACAACATTTTCCGTCCTTTACCTTTGTCCTGTCAATTAATCTTCGTATCTTTGCAATCGGAAAGGAAAACCATTGTTCAATATTCAAAAACCAATCGCCAAGATGATACTACGTCATTCCATCTCATTGCTCCTCGTTTGTTCCATCGCATTCTGCGACGTACAAGCAGAAAGCAAGCAGGACCTGCACATAGCCTACGTCCTGAAGAACGCCAAGCTTACAACCGAACAGAAAACCAAGTTGCGCCCTATGCTTGTAGCCTACTATCAGGACATGGACAAGGCAAAGGCAAGCCACAAGGCACTGAAGGACAAACTGGAAGAAAAGGACGATGCAGGGAAACTGACAGAGGCAGAATGCGACCAACTGTTCGAAAGCAAGCAGAAGCAGGAGAAGAACCAGCTCGACGTGGTACGCAAGCACTACCTGGCCTTCAAGACCATACTGCCTGCCAACAAGGCCTACAAGGTCATACGACTGTGCAACGACAAAGTGAAATAAGACTACTACATAAGAAACATGGCAACCACTGACGACAAGAAAATCATTTTCTCGATGGTCGGCGTAAGCAAGACCATACAGCAGAACCAGAAACAAGTACTGAAGGACATATACCTCAGCTTCTTCTACGGAGCCAAGATTGGCATCGTCGGACTTAACGGAGCGGGAAAGTCCACGCTGATGAAGATTATAGCTGGTATCGACCAGCAATACCAGGGCAATGTGGTATGGAGCCCCGGATATTCCGTTGGCTACCTTGAGCAGGAACCCAAGCTGGACGATGCAAAGACGGTGATGGAGACCGTCAAGGAAGGCGTGCAGCCCATCGTGGATGCACTGAACGAGTACGAGGAAATCAACCAGAAGTTCGCCCTGCCTGAATACTACGAGGACGAGGACAAGATGAATGCCCTGTTCGCAAGGCAAGGAGAACTGCAGGACATAATAGACAGTACCGACGCCTGGAACCTCGAAAGCAAGCTGGAGAGAGCCATGGACGCTCTGCGCTGCCCCCCATCCGACCAGTTGATTGCACACCTCTCGGGAGGAGAACGCAGGAGGGTGGCTTTGTGCAGGCTGCTCTTGCAGAAGCCTGACGTACTATTGCTTGACGAGCCAACCAACCACCTTGACGCAGAGAGCATCGACTGGCTCGAACAGCATCTCAACCAATACGAGGGCACCGTCATTGCCGTCACCCACGACAGATACTTCCTCGACGACGTGGCTGGATGGATACTGGAACTCGACCGTGGCGAAGGCATACCCTGGGAAGGCAACTACTCCTCTTGGCTCGACCAGAAGACTCGCCGCATGGCACAGGAAGAGAAGGTGGCAAGCAAGAGGCGCAAGGCCCTCGAACGCGAGCTCGAATGGATTCGCATGGCACCAAAGGCAAGGCAGGCAAAGGGCAAGGCACGACTCAACAGCTACGACAGGATGCTCAACGAGGAACAGAAAGAGAGAGAGGAGAAACTGGAAATCTTCATCCCCAATGGCCCAAGGCTTGGCAACAAGGTTATCGAGGCACACGGAGTAAGCAAGGCGTTCGGGGACAAACTCCTCATCAAGGACCTGGATTTCTCGCTACCTCCAGGCGGCATAGTCGGCGTGATTGGACCCAATGGCGCAGGCAAGACTACCCTATTCCGCATGATAATGGGACTTGAGACTCCCGACTCGGGAACGTTCGAGACAGGAGAGACTGTCAAGCTATCGTACGTCGACCAAAGCCACAAGGACATAAAGGCTGACGAATCCGTCTACCAGGTAATCAGCCAGGGCAACGAGACTATCAGGCTTGGCGGAAGGGACGTCAACGTACGCGCATACCTAAGCCGGTTCAACTTCAACGGAGCCGACCAGGAGAAGAAGTGCGGAGTACTGTCCGGAGGAGAACGCAACAGGCTGCACCTTGCCATGGCCTTGAAGCAGGAGGGTAACGTTTTGCTTCTGGACGAGCCTACCAACGACATTGATGTCAACACGCTGCGTGCCTTGGAGGAAGGCCTCGAGAACTTCGCCGGATGCGCCGTCGTAATCAGCCACGACCGTTGGTTCCTCGACCGTATATGTACGCACATCCTTGCTTACGAAGGAGACGGAAACATATACTATTACGAAGGCAGCTATACAGATTACGAGGCACACAAGCTGAAGCGTCTCGGGTTGGAAGAACCCAAGCGAATACGCTACCGCAAACTTACCGACTAAACCAGGATAGGACACGTGTCCAGGTATACAAGACACAAGGATAACTTGCTCGCCCTTATACGCAATGGGAAACCGTTGACGAGGGGCGAGCAGGTTTTGTTAACCATACTGATGAGCGTGCCTGCAATGATGGCACAACTCTCACACATCATAATGCAATGCATAGATTCTGCCATGGTGGGAAGCCTCGGAGCCAATGCAAGCGCAAGCATCGGACTTGTCAGTACGACGATATGGCTGTTCAGCAGCCTCAATTCAGCAGCCAACGTAGGATTCTGCGTACAGGTCGCACACAAGATTGGAGCCGGGAGTATGGAGGAAGCCAGGAACATACTACGCCAAAGCCTGCCAACGTGCATTGCCTTCAGCCTTTTCCTTGCCATGGTGGGCTCCAGCATCAGTTTCTGCCTTCCGCATTGGCTGGGTGGTTCCCAGGAGATATGCCATGACTCGTCCTTGTATTTTCTCGTATTCAGCCTCTGCCTCCCTTTCTCGGGATTGAACTCCCTGTGCTGCACCATGCTGAGATGCAGCGGCAACGTACATGTACCAAGCATCCTCAACATTGCCATGTGCGTTCTCGATGTCGTTTTCAACTGGTTCCTGATCTTTCCTTCACATACATTGTTTGGCATCACGATTCCCGGTGCGGGGCTCGGAGTGGTAGGTGCCGTGATAGGTACCGCAATGTCGTTCGTCGTTATATCCCTTGTGGTGTTGTATTTCACTACGGTACGCAGCCGTGAGCTTTGCCTGACGAGTAAGAAGGGCTCGTTCCTGCCAAGAATGGCTACCCTGAGAGAGAGTGCGCGTATCTCCCTGCCTATCGCCGTCCAGCATGTCGTGCTCTGCGGCGCGCAAATAGTCACCACCATCATCGTGGCTCCGTTGGGAACGATAGCCCTTGCAGCCAACACCTTCGGCATCACCGTCGAGTCCCTGTGTTACATGCCCGGATATGGCATAGCGGATGCAGCCACAGCCATCGTGGGTCAGAGCCTTGGGGCGGGAAGGAAAAAGCTTGCCGAGTCCCTTGCCTGCATGGCAATATGCCTGGGCATTGCCGTGATGACGGTGATGGGAGCGATGATGTACGCGTTTGCGCCCGACCTGATGTCCGTCATGACCCCAGTCGTAGAGGTCCAGCAACTTGCCACCCTCGTACTGAGGGTAGAGGCGTTTGCAGAACCCATGTTCGCAGCCAGCATCGTTTGCTATGGTGTATTCGTAGGTGCGGGCGACACATTCATGCCATGTACCATGAATCTTGTCAGCATCTGGTTCGTACGTGTCACGCTTGCGGTGGCAATGGCAACGACGATGGGGCTATATGGTGTCTGGTTGGCAATGGCAATTGAACTGACATTCCGTGGCATTGTCTTCCTCATGCGATTCCGTAGCGGCAAGTGGATGCACAAGTTTCAGAAGAAGCAATGAGCGGTGAGAAGTGAGCGATGAGAGGTGAGCAATGAGCGGTGAGCGATGAGAAGCCCCCTCAGTCCCCTTGTCGTAAGGGGAAGAGAGCCACGAGCCTATTTTGTAGGGATTTTCAGCCGATATTTTCTGTAGATATTTTGAGCGAAGCGACCATTGTATATTAACGTGAACTCGACGAATATGAACTAACTTGAAAGATACAATAAAATATATTGTTGTCCGCTAAATGGACATTAGTCCTTGATTTTGCTGTTATTTGTCATGTATAAGCCCTATAATTACATATTCCGGAGCATACCCGTTCAGCATTCCGGAGCTGCAGTCAGCAGTCAGAAGGTCTCAAATAGGCTCTATTTGATGTCCGTTCGTCCATAAAAGGACATAAAAATGGATATAATCTACATGAATGCGGATTTTTTCCGGAGCATATCCGTTCACTCTCCAGAAATGGGAGCACGATGGGACTTTTTCGGAGCATATCCGTTCACTTTTCTTCTGGCTACGAGCGAAGCGGTGCTTTTCCGGAGTATATCCGTTCACTCATAGGCTTTCCATATGCGAAGGCCATGCGTCATTCGCCCCTTTTCCGGAGCATATCCGTTCACTTTTATAGGTCCTTCAGTTACCTTTGTACTGGAATCAGCAACAAAACCAGTACAACAATGGCAGGAACAGTAAAGGATATGAGCCTTATAAAACAGGTTCTCCAGCTGAAGCAGATCGGGGAATCAAACCGCGGCATCAGTCGCAAGTTACCAATAGACAAGGAGACAGTCAACAACTACGTCAATACGTTGAAAGCCAACGGCTGGAGCATAGATGATCTTTTGGGCAAAGACGACCCTGAGCTGGAACGCATGTTCCATGCAGGCTCCCCGGCCTACAGCGACCCGCGCATGACCGACTTTCTCGCAAAGCTTCCCTACTTTAGGGAACAGCTAACCAACCCCAAACTCCATGTGACGCGCCAGTTGTTGTACGAGGAGTACATCAAGGGCTATCCGACGGGCTACGGCAAGTCACAGTTCTATTTCCACCTGAAGCAAAACCTCGTGGCGCAGAAGGACTGTACGGCAGTGCTCACGGGAACCTACAACCCGGGAGAAAAGCTGATGGTTGACTTTGCAGGTGACAAGTTGAGCTATGTGGATCCCGAGACGGGTGAGGTAATAAAGGTGGAGGTTTTCGTCGCGTGCATGCCCTACAGTGACTACACCTATGCGATATGCGTCCCCTCGCAGAGGACGGAGGACTTCATATTCGCCATCAGGATGTGCCTCGAGCATCTGGGAGGCGTGCCACCTATACTCACTCCCGACAATCTGAAGTCAGCCGTGATAAGCAACGACAGGCACGAGCCCAAGCTGAACAAGGCATTGGAGGACATGGGCAACCACTATCACTTTGTCGTGCTGCCGTGCGACCCGAAGGAACCCACGCAGAAAGCACTCGTCGAAGATGGAGTAAGGAACATGTACAACCGCATCTATGCCAAGCTGAGGAACCATGTGTTCTACTCTATCATTGAACTCAACCAAGCCGTATGGGAACTGGTTTCGCTATACAACAAGACGCGTATGCAGAAGCGCCCTTACAGCCGTGAGGAGCGGTTCCACGCCATGGAGAAAGAGAATCTAAGACCTCTTCCAACGGACATCTACGAGATGAAGTACTATGCGACCCTGCAGGTGCAGAACAACTGCTTCGTGGAATTGCGCCATGACAAGGTAACACACTTCTACTCCGTGCCTTACATACATGTTGGAAAGAAGGCGCAGGTCATCTTCACACGCTCAAGCGTGAACATCTATATAGATGGCATACAGGTGGCCTCGCACGGGCGAAAGCATGAATATGGCCATACCTACCTGAAGGAGCATCTCGCTTCCAACTGCAGGGCGGTCATGGAACGCTCAGCAGCCTACTACGTCTCATGGGCGGCACATATATCCCCAGACTGCAGGGACTATGTCTCGGAGATATTCAATCCGCAGCGGACCTGCCAGCCCGAGGAGGTTTACTACAAACTCTGCGCGTCAATCATGAGCCTCAGTCGAAAGTACGAGTTGGGGGTGCTGAACAAGACCTGCCGCCAGTGTATCGAACACCGCGTGTTCACATACCGCAAGTTTGAGGCCATACTCAAGCGCAACAGCCTGCAAGAGGCTTCCGACGAGCCGACGTTCTGTATTGACGCCCCGACTCCCACGAACCATGAGAACATGCGTGGAAGCAGCTACTTCCAATAGACATCACATAGTATTAACATAAAATATCCGTTCACATTATGACAACAAATGAAACCGCAAGGGCTCTGCATGAGCTCAAACTGCCAGGAATGGCAAGTTGCTGGGAATCCCTGGAAGAGACACACCAGCTCGACAGGCTCACTCTGCGCGACGGAATGCAACAGATGCTGCAGTACGAGCGCGACACCCGTCAGAACAACCGCATCCAGAGACTCGTCAAGAATGCCAACTTCCGCCTGAAAGCAACCATAGAGGAACTCGAGACAGACACCGCCAGGGGAATATCCGCTGCATCTGCCAGTGACCTTGCCACCTGCAACTACATCGCCAATGCCATGACACTCATCATCACAGGCCCGGCAGGAACAGGAAAGACCTACTATGCCTGTGCACTGGGTGAAAGGGCATGCCGCAATGGCATCAAGGTGCTCTACTTCACGATGAACATGCTCATCGAGAACCTCAAGCTCGTACATCTCGAAGGACGGGAGACCAATTTCTTCCGCAAACTCAACGCACACGACCTGCTTATCATAGACGACTTTGGCATGGTCAGGCTGGAAGGGCAGCTGCAGCACGATTTTGAGCAAATCATAGACGACCGCTACAACAGAAAGGCAACCATCCTCGCCAGTCAGTTACCAATATCAGACTGGTACAACGTGTTCCAAAGTGAGCTTATTGCAGAGGCTTGTCTGGACAGAATCGTGCATAAAGCAATAAAATTTTGTCTTTCTGGAGAGAGTTTAAGAAAAAAGTATTAACTTCGCCCACGATACTGAAGATCACCAACGGACTGAACGGATATCACCGGAATGGGTGAACGGGTATCGACCGGAATACGCACTATAATCAAGTAAATACAACAGCTGTCCGGTAAAACTTTTGCTGTTGGTAGCGTTATGTTGATTGAAAAGTCCCCCAATTTGCCTGATTACGACTCAATAGACAGTTTTTTCTCCTGTAGACGTGTGGATATACATGAATATAGTCGGCTGTCCGGCAAATCAACAAATCAAATTTTAGGTCTGAATGTTTAGCGGACAGTAATAAAACGAAATCAATTATGAACGAAGTTAATCCAAGAGTTAGAGCATACATTTACCCAACAGCCAATCGGTTGCCAAGACACGGTGGATGGTTTTGCCGTCTATCTCCAAATCGCCTGTATCGCCTGACATCATGATAAGGGTCAGATTGGTGCAGCCTGTAGCGGCAGCACCTTTCAGCAGGCCGCCTATCTCGCGGTTGAAGAGTTTGGTCTTGGGTTGGGTGAAGTCGTAGGTGACTTGAATAAGTTGCGTGACATGATTGCGGTCAACGATACAGAAATCAACTTCGTAGCTCTTGTTCTGACGAAGATAGAAGAGCTGCTGGGTGGCGTACTCCATGCGACGAAGCAACTCGATGGCAACGGCATTCTCCAACCGCCATCCGAGGCTTTCGGTCTGAAGAACATCATCATGGTCGGTAATGAAAGCAGGGTCGATGGAGTAGGCTTTGCGCTGGGTCTGACGCTCGATGCTCTTGAAGGAGAATTTGGGGACGAGTCTTATAAGGCAGCCGTTTTCAAGATAGGACACATAATTCATGACGGTATGGACGGAACTCAACTGATAGTCGGCCCGGAGGCGAGTGTAGGACACTTCCTGACAGAAATGGTCGAGAAGCGTGTTGGCTATCTGCTGCAGGGTCTTCTTATAGCGCACCTTGTAGCGCTGGCAGATGTCCTTGGATATGACGGCTGCATAGATACTAATTATAAATGGATTACACAGACTTTTTGGGATTAAACTGCACAAAATGGAAATATTTATGATTTTAAACTGCATAAAATAGAAGGTTTTTCTTTAGAATATCAATAAACAACAAACCGGAGGATATACTGAAAGAGGTGGTTCTTTAGCTTAGAGATGAGATTTGAGAGCATAGAGCTAAGTTCTCAAAACTAAATGCTCAAATATGATATACGTATGAGAGTGATTTGTTTTGACCTTGACGATACGCTATACAAGGAAATTGAATACCTGAAATCAGCCTACAGGGAGATTGCGGAGTATGCTGTATGGCAATGTACGGGGTGCTCGGACAGCGTGAACATTCTGGCTATTAAAGCGTACGACAGAATGCTGGTTGCCTATCGTGAGGGGCTGAATGCCTTTGAGGAGCTGAACATATTC
>SFXD01000091.1 GCA_004559785.1 bacterium
GATTTCTTTGTGGAAACTACCAAGTACAACCCTCATTCGCCATATTCAGCATCAAAGGCAAGTTCTGACCACTTTGTTCGCGCATTCCACGACACCTACGGCATGCCTACCATCGTGACCAACTGCTCTAATAATTACGGCCCTTATCAGTTCCCCGAGAAGCTGATACCGCTCTTCATCAACAACATCCGCCACCGCAAACCCTTGCCAGTTTATGGCAAAGGCGAGAACGTGCGCGACTGGCTCTATGTCGAGGACCACGCCCGTGCCATCGACCTCATCTTCCATGAGGGCAAGGTGGCAGAGACCTATAACATTGGCGGCTTCAACGAATGGAAGAACATAGATATAATAAAGGTTGTTATCAACACCGTTGACCGTCTGCTTGGTCGAAAGGAAGGTGAGGACATGAATCTTATCACCTACGTCACCGACCGCCTCGGCCACGACGCGCGATATGCCATCGACTCCACCAAGCTGCAGCGGGAACTCGGCTGGGAACCATCCCTGCAGTTTGAGGAAGGAATAGAGAAGACCGTACGCTGGTATCTCGACAACGAGGAGTGGCTGGAGAACGTCACGTCGGGGGAATACGAGAAATACTACGACAACATGTACAAGGACAGATAAAGCCATGTAAGTTATGACAAGAAGAATATTATCCATATTGTTCACCCTGATGTCCGCATCATCCATGGTGCTGGCACAGAGTGCAGCCCCAACCACCCTCGACGGTTGGGCAGAGAGGCTGCAGAAGTTCGGCAAGGGCATGCAGCAGGAACAGATTTTCATACATACCGACAATACGTGCTATTTCCTGGGAGACACCATCTACTACAAGGCATACGTGCGTCGCAGCGACGGCACGCCGAGCAAGCTTAGTACCGTACTGTATACGGAATTGCTCAACCAGGACGGCTACCTTGTCAACAGGAACCTCCTGGAACTGAAGGACGGACAGGCACACGGCACCTTCGTGTTGCAGGACACTCTGTACGGAGGGTACTACGAGCTGAGGGCATATACCCGTTGGCAGCTCAACTGGGGACTGTACGAGCACGACCATGTCAAGGGAGGGCAGCAATGGTTCTTCAACCAGAAGATGGCGAAGGCATACTATCGCGACTACGAGAAGCTCTACAGCCGTGTCTTCCCCGTCTACGACAAGCCTGCTGACCCCAACCAATTGTACCACGACATGACACTCCGCCCCTTGCGCAGGCAGTACAAGGCAGACAACGCTCCGCTCGACGGCAGCGTGACATTCTTTCCCGAGGGTGGGCATCTAATAGCCGGCGTGCCCAACCGCATAGCTTTCGAGGCCAACAACGAGGAAGGCTTGCACCTCGAAGGGAACATCGTGGTGACCGACCGCTCGGGAGCAAAGGTTGCCGAGGCATCCACCGAGCAAAGAGGTCGTGGTACCATCGAGCTTACGCCTAAGACAGGAGAGAAGTACAAGGCTCTGTTTACATGGAACTCCAATAAGGCCGAGGCCAACCTGCCAGAGGTTGAGACGGACGGCGTTGCCCTAAGGATAGTGCAGGAAGGAGGCAAGGTCTCCCTACAGGCTTCAGCATCAGGCTCTGCCGCATCCGAGCCCTTAGGCCTGACTGTGATGAACCAGGGCATCATGCTCGACTTCAGGGAACTTGGCACAGGAGGCAGCCTCACTGCCACATTCGATGGGGACAAACTACAGACAGGCGTTTGCCAGTTCACCGTCTTCAATGCACAGGGCAAGGTATATGCCGACAGGCTTGCCTTTGTCAAGGGGACTGGCCTCAAGGCACAGAACCTTGCAGTGACGGGCATCCCCCAGCAACCTGCCGAGCCCTTTGCTCCTGTCTCGTTCTCCATCGAGGGAGGGCAGGCAGGGTCTTCACTGAGCGTTGCCGTAAGGGATGCAGCGCACAGCGAATACCTCTTCGACGATGGCAACATACTCACCGAGATGCTGCTCTCCAGCCAGATTAGGGGGTTCGTGGAGAACCCGGGATATTTCTTCGAGGCAGACGACGAGGAGCACAACAGGGCTCTCGACCTCCTGCTCATGATTCAGGGATGGAGACGCTACAACTGGCACGACATGGCCACGCCAGGCGCATTCGTGCTCAACCACCTCCCCGAGAAGACTCCCCTCCTTTTGGGCGAGGTCAACAACTTTACTGCACGCGACACGCAGAATGAGTTCTCCACCGTTCTGGATAACGGAGAGTTGTTCGGCTCCAACCACATCAACTACGACAATGGGGACAGGAAGGAACGCGAGGGTATGGACAAGGATGTAGTGGGAAATGCCGACGCTCATGGCAACGGGCAGTCAGCATTGAGCAATGAGGGGTCAGCAACGAGCTCACGGCTCACCGCTCAAGGCTCAAGTCAGTCGGCTGAGAGCACCTACGGCGAGGAACGGGTGTCTTCCTTCCGCAACCGGTTCAATGCCAAGGAGTCTCCCTTGAAGAACGAGGTCGTAGTGCATGCCCGTTTCAAGAAGACCGGCGCAGAGGGCGTGGTGGGAGACGTAATGACGCAGAAGGGGACGTTCAGCATCCAGTCTCCACGATTCTTCGACAGGTGCATTCTCCATCTCGCCGCATCCGACAGCACCAAGTGGACGGAGAACGAGAAGCTCAACGGCTATGGCTGGCTCGAGAACGGAGAGACTAAGTACAAGGATGTCAACTACCCCGAGTTCTACGTCAAGCTCAACACCATCTACCCACGTTTCGTAAAGCCCTATACCTGGTACCAGTGCAACCTCGCCAACCCGCCCAAGGGTTCTGCCATAGCACCCGAATGGCTCAACGATGGCTCGCGCACCCTCGGGCAGGTCACCATCGGGGCTAAGCGCAAACGCTACAACAAGTTCGACGCCACCAAGCCTGCCTTCGTGGTGGATGCTTACGAGGCTCTCAACGAGGCTTGCGATGCAGGTCTCTGCGATGGGTACTTTTCGGGACGCAACAGGTTCATATACGACGTGGCACGTACCTACATCGGAGACATGAACATGGCTCGGGAGTATGAGGTGGAGCTCCGCCTGAACGGCAAGCTATACCACTACATAACGGACAAGAAGCAGAGCGACACCAGCATCAAGGGCATGAATCCGTTCCCGCAGGAGTCGAGCAATATCTCCGACTTCGACATCGATAAGTTCAACCATCTTAAGAATCTCGACAAGGTATACATCTACACGGACTACAGCCCGCGCCGAGAGGGAGACAAGAAATACGACGGAGCCGACCAGCCTACCGTTACCATCGACCTCCACACATACCCCAACGAATCCATGCGAGAGACCTTCCGAGACAGGTTCTACCTGCTTCAGGGATTCTCCGTGGCAGAGGATTTCTACCAGCCTGACTATAGCAACAAGCCCCTGCCCGAGACCAAGGATTACCGCCGCACACTATACTGGAATCCCGACCTTCTGCTTGACGATAGCGGAAAGGCTGAGGTAAAGTTCTACAACAACGGCAAGGCTACGTCCATAGCCGTCAGTGCCGAGGGCATGGCACAGGATGGGACGCTGTACTCAGGCAAGAGCATGCCCGAAGACAGGCAATGAGACAATTTAGTATTAATAAATAAAAAACAAGTTTGGTATCATGGAACATAACGAATTACAAGGCATCGTCTCCCTGTTCGACTTTCAGGGGACAGTAAGTGGAATAGCCCCGCTCGGAGAAGGGCTCATCAACGATACATATCGCGTCACCACCACGGGAGGGGATACTCCCGACTACGTACTGCAACGTGTCAACGACAAGGTGTTCCCCGATGTCGACATGGTAATGCGCAACATCGGGCACGTCACCTCGCACATACGCAGGAAACTGCAGGAACAGGGCGAGCAGGACGTCGACCGCAAGGTGCTTACCTTCGTCCCTCTCAAGGAAGATGCCTCCAGGCTATACGCAAAACAGGATGGCAAGTACTGGCGCATGATGGTGTTCATCCCCAACGCCATCACCAAGCAGGCCGTGAATGCGGACAGCAGCAGGGCGGCAGGCAAGGCTTTCGGACACTTCCAGGCCATGCTGGCTGACATACCCGTACAGCTGGGCGAGACCATCAAGGACTTCCACAACATGGAATTCCGCCTCAGGCAGTTGCGCGAGGTGGTCAAGGCAGACCCCGCTGGTAGGGTTTCCGAGCCCAGGGTACAGGCCATGCTCAGGGAGATAGAGGCAAGGGCGGACGAGATGTGCAAGGCAGAGCGCATGGGGCGTGAAGGCACACTGCCCAAACGAGTGTGCCATTGCGACACCAAGGTCAACAACATGATGTTCGACAGCGAGGACAACGTACTCTGCGTCATCGACCTCGACACCGTAATGCCCAACTTCATCTTCAGCGACTATGGCGACTTCCTCCGAACAGGTGCCAACAAGGTGGCTGAGGATTGCCCGGACATGGACAAGGTGGAGTTTGACATCGACATCTTCAAGGCTTTCACCGAAGGCTACCTCCAGAGTGCAGGATCCTTCCTGCTGCCAGTGGAGGTGGAGAACCTTCCTTACGCCACGGCGTTGTTCCCCTACATGCAGTGCGTGCGCTTCCTATGGGATTATCTGAGCGGTGACAAATACTGGAAATGCCAATATCCCGACCACAATTTCGTACGTGCCGACAATCAGTTCCACCTGCTTCTCAGCATAGAAAGGAACATGCCCGAGATGAAGGCGTACATCAATAGCCTCCTATAATATATATAATGTATAATGGCAGCAATGCCTCAGGCTGAGGCGTTGCTGCCATCCAAGAGACAAATAACCAATTCCCAAGCAGGATTCATATTGACAAAACATAAAGGTAAGAAGATTATGGAAAATTATGCATTCGTCAGCATGCTGCGCAAGTACATCAGCAGCAGCGTTTTGTTAATCATGGCAACGGTTGCCGCTCTTATAGTGGCTAACAGCCCTTGGGGCGATATGTATCGCCGTTTATGGGAACTTCCCGTCAGCGTGAGCATAGGGGGCTTCAACATCTTTAGCCATGGAGGCGTGCCGATGTCCTTCGGTACGTTCATCAACGATTTCCTTATGGCTATATTCTTCCTCAGCGTCGGGCTCGAGATTAAGCGTGAGGTTCTGTGCGGGGAACTTTCCTCAGTCAAGAAGGCACTTGCTCCCGTGATAGGTGCTTGCGGAGGCATGCTCATTCCAGTCATCGTATTCTTCCTCGTATGTCCACCCAACCCCGACATGCAGCGAGGCATGGCAATCCCCATGGCTACCGACATCGCTTTCTCGCTCGGAGTGCTCAGCATCTTCAGCAAGAGGTGTCCCCTCGGACTGAAGGTGTTCCTTGCCGCACTCGCCGTGGCGGACGACCTTGGCGGCATCATAGTCATTGCTGTCAGGTATACCGAGGACATCAACTTCCTGTTCCTTTCACTCGCCCTTATAACCGTGGCTGTACTGTGCGTCGGCAACTGGAGGGGCATTCGCACCAAAGCATTCTACTTCAATACTGGCATACTGCTATGGTACTTCATGCTCAACAGTGGAGTCCATGCCACCATAGCGGGAGTAGTGCTTGCCTTCTGCGTCCCTGCCAACCTCCCCAAGGGCACGAAGTTCTACATCGAGCGTATACGTACCAAGTTGCATTACTTCCCCTCAACGGAGGTTACGAAGGAGGATCGCAACAAGCCCGTGATGCTTACCGACAGCCAGATTTCGATGCTCAAGAGCGTTGAGAGTGCCAGCGACCATCTCATCAGCCCACTGCAGGATATCGAGGACATGCTCAAGATGCCCGTCAATTATCACATCATTCCTCTATTCGCCTTTGCCAATGCAGGTGTCAACCTCGAAGGGATGAGCCTCATGACACTTTTCAGCGGCGTAGGGCTTGCAGTGTTCCTCGGACTCGTAATAGGTAAGTTCTGCGGCGTGTTCAGCTTCACATGGCTCGGTATCAAGCTTGGCGTAATAGAGATGCCTGAGAATGCTACGTGGTCTTCTTTCGCCAGCATCTGCATGTTGTGCGGCATCGGCTTCACTGTCAGCATGTTCATGGCTGCACTCAGCTACCCTCCCATCCATGGAGATCTGCTCAACGATGCAAAACTCGGCATCCTATGCGGAACGATAGCCAGTGCGCTTATCGGCTCGCTCCTGCTGAACCACACTTTGCCAAAGGAGAGTGAGGAAGAAAGGATATGACACACCGCATATCAGCACCAGCCAAAAGTTTTTTTATTATGAATGTGAAAAAAAATGAAGAAAAGTTTTGCATTGCAGAAAAAAATGTGTAAGTTTGCATCGACAAAACCCTAAAAACAGAAAACGAGAGACAAAAACAACATTTAACTAACATAATTTATTAATTAAACTTTATCTTATGAAAAGTAGATTTTTACTCTTGATGGTGACGTTGCTCGCAGCAGCAACCTCATTTGCAAACATCAACTTGCAGAAGTATTCTATGTACTTGACAGCAGGTACCGCTACAGCAGGCAAGACCATTGATGTTACATTGAGCATGAAGAATGCCAATGCCATCACATCTTGGCAGACAAAGCTCGCTCTTCCCGAGGGCTTTACACTGGCTGCTGCTACTGCTTCTGGAACACGCTACGGCGAAACTCTCCCCACTGTAACTACACAGGCTAACGAGGATGGTACTATTACTCTCTTCTGCGAAGTTGACGAGCCTATGACAGGTACAGACGGCGTAGTTGCTACACTTACTCTTGCTGTTGCAGCTGACGTTGCTGCTGGTGAGTACAAGCTCGCTCTCAATGGCGCAACAATGGTTGACCTCAACGAGAAGGCTTGGGCAAGGACAGAAACTGTTGAGACAGCTATTACCGTTGAAGAGGCTACTGGCATTAAGGGCGACGTAGACGGTGACGGTCAGGTTGGCGTAGGCGATATAGAAGCTGTTTTGGTACAAATGGCATCTGAGACTCCTGATATGGTTGCTGACGTAGACGGTGATGGTCAAGTTGGAGTTGGTGACATTGAAGCCGTACTTGTTATTATGGCTAATCAGTAATTGTCGTTATTTTAATATTTAGCAAAGATTATAATTTACAATAAAGAAAATAGATTATGAAAAAGATATTTTTGATGATGGCAGCATTTGTAGCAACTATGACTGCTATGGCTCAGAAGGCAACAATGGAAGCAGGTTTCGACTTGGATACAAAAACCATCTCAGTATATGTGACAAATGACTTTGATGTAACTTCATTCAGTTTCAAGTTTGCTCTTCCCGAAGGTGCAAAGGTTGCAGTAGCTTACGATGAGGACGAAGATGATGACATACAGCAGATTTTCCGTGGAGCAGATCGCCTCAAGGGTAG
>SFXD01000092.1 GCA_004559785.1 bacterium
TAATATTCATAGTGTCCTCCATCCTGCTGAGCGTTGCACCGATGGAAGGACAGGCCTCTGGCAGACCAGAGGTGATGATTGGCGTATCCGCCATACTCTACACCCTCCTCGTGATACTTTCGTGCCGGCTGGTAGGTATAGCTCGCCCCGAGGGTATAGGCGGAGCAGCCATATTCCTTATCTTCTTCCTGCCAAACTCCGAAAGTTTCCTAAGCCGCGACATGGAGGCCATTACCGAACTGACATCCCAATGCATAGTGCCTTTCTTCATCTCTCAATACAAGCATGTCAGCCAGAAGGACTTCAAGCGCATATACATCTTCATGCTCCTGATGGGCATATTCTGCAGCTATACGCACGACGGCATCACCATTCCGCTATGTGCCGGATTCCTGTGGCTGTGGCTCCTCAACAGGAAGGACTTCTTCCACACCGCCTGCTGGCCCATGGTGATAGGATTCGTGATAGGCACCCTCGTCAGCATACTGCAAGCCATCTACAACAACAGCGACGGCACGCCAACGATGCTGAGCCCTTCACTATCCCAGACCACGCTTGCCTTGCAGACCATATGGCAGACGAAGATTTTCCTGATGGCACTTTGCCTTACACTGTACCTGGCGGCAAGCAAGCCCGGCAGGATGATGCTGCTCGAATGTGCCCGCAGGCAACCGCTGCTGACCAGTTGCGTCGCCTTCTCGCTATGCACCCTGCCGTTTGCCCCGTTGGGGCTGGACAATGCCGTGACGGGTGTATGCTTCTTCTGCATGTACTGGACACTGATTCTCGCCAAAGCCCTGACAGGCAACATCTACGACAAGGTGCAAAGGCACAGGCAACGAGCTAAACTACAAAACACAGACTGAAACATTATATAATATATATATGATACAGACAGGAATAAAGGAATATCTTGTTACGAGCCGCACCAACGGTACCACGAGGACAGGAGCACCATACGCAGTCTTGAAATGCGCAAACCTAACTGAGACCATCAACATTTCCGTGTGGGACCTAAACCCAGGCGATGCCCCGGCAATAGGCCAACTGGTATACTTCTACAATATCAAGGACAATGCGGGGAAGAAATCTTGCTCGTCGAGCGAGATGAAGGTGGGAGACATGCCTCTACTCGACCATCCCCTCTATAACGTCGTGCCACGCCCCATACGCAGGGACAAGTGGGATGATACCATAGAAAAACTCGTGAGGTATTGTTCCGACGCAAAACTCATACCCATCATACGCGACTTCGCCGACAAGTTGTTTGCCCCCTATTCAAAATACCCGGCCGCCTCGGGCATTCACCACGCCTTCCCAGGAGGCTTGCTGAACCACACCTACCAGATGCTGCACATGCTGGAGGGACTATACCCATGCCTCCCATACCCCGTCAAGGTGGAGCGTTGCATACTCGCAATACTGTTCCACGACTACGGAAAGGTATACGAATACAACTCCATGGGCGAGACACTCGAGGACATGTACCTCATGGGACACATCTTCATCGGGGCACACAAGCTAAATTGCGTCCTGGAGGAGAAGGGTGTTGATGCCGAAGAGATAAAGCGCATAGTACACTGCGTCCTTGCCCATCACGGCACCAAGGAATTCGGAAGCCCTGTTTTCCCGTGTACGCAAGAGGCCACCATCGTGAACATCCTCGACCTCCTGAGCGCACGAACCGACACTATGGAAGGTGCCGGCAACATGGAGATGTGTGGCGCATTGTGCACGAGAGTGGTAAAGTAACTGGGATACTAGGAGGAAAAATTGCCACTCAATGCCGAGACTAATACGTTTTTTTCGTACTTTTGCGTATGACAAGCATAATTAGCAAAATCCAAGCCGCATGAACAGCAAGATGACATACGACGTAGACGTTGCCGTGCTGATACTCTTCTTCAATCGCCCAGACCAGCTGAGGCAGGTATTCGAGCAGGTCAGGAAGGCACGCCCCTCTCGCCTCTTCCTCTATCAGGACGGACCACGCTCGGACAAGGACATGCCCGGAATAATGGCTTGCAGGCAGGTCGTGGAAGAAGTGGACTGGGACTGCGAGGTAATGCGAATGTACCAAGAGCGCAACTACGGTTGCGACCCATCGGAATACATCTCCCAGCGATGGGCGTTCGACAATGTGGACAAGTGCATCGTACTTGAGGACGACGACGTACCCAGCATCTCATTCTTCACCTTCTGCAAGGAAATGCTCGACAGGTACGAGCACGACACGCGCATAACCATGATTTCCGGATTCAACGTGGAGGAGAAGACGACGGACGTGGATGCGGACTATTTCTTCTCCACGAACTTCAGCATCTGGGGATGGGCTTCATGGCGCAGGGTAATCGACCAATGGGATGCCAGATACGAATGGCTGAACGACAGATATGCCGTAGGCGACCTTCAGGCACTAATCAGGGAACGAGGCTACCGCGACGACTTCCTACCCATGTGCAGGCGACACCGTTCGCATCAAAAGCCATTCTACGAGAGCATCTTCTGGGCCCACCTGCTGATGTCAGGCGGACTATGCATAGTTCCGTCACGGAACATGGTCAGCAACCTCGGACCCACATCCGACAGCACACATTTCGGTGGCTCGCTCCACACCCTACCCCATGGCTACAGGAGGATATTCACCATGGGAAGATACGAGGTGGCGTTTCCTCTGAGGCATCCACGCTACGTAATGGAACACGTGGCATACCGCAAGCGAGCATACCGCATAATGGGATGGATGAGCCCGTGGACCAAGATTGCCCGCTCGCTGGAGGAACTACTCCTAAACATTCGCTACGGCAACTGGCACCATATATGGAAATCGCTCGTGGCACGGGCAAGGAAACTCACAGGTCTGCACGATTATCACTAAACCATGCAAAAGGAAAGGACAAGGGAATGAAAGTATTGATAGTCAGCACAAGCGAAAGTACAGGCGGAGGCGCCATAGCGGCAATGAGGCTAAAGGATGCACTCAACAAGCATGGCGTCCGCGCCAAGATGCTCGTACGGGACAGGCAGACAGATAGCGACACCGTCACCCAGACTGGCAGCATCCTGCCCAAGGCATTCGAGAGGCTGGCAATCATGCCCTGGTGCGGACTCAGCCTTCAGAGGTCATGGCTCGTGGACACGGCATGGCTTGGAGTGGACATCACGGGTACAAGGGATTTCCGCGATGCCGATGTGATACATCTGCATTGGGTAAACCAGGGCATGCTCTCCCTGAGCGAGTTGGAACGCATACTCCATTGCGGCAAGCGAGTGGTGTGGACGCTACACGACGAATGGCCTTTCCGTGGCGTGTGCCACTACAGCGGTAACTGCACAAGCGTGGGATGCCAGACATGCCCGCTGATGCGGGGCAGTTCGCCGGCCTCTATCCTTGCTCGAAAGATGAGGCTGTATGCCAGTCATAGGATAACGTTCGTAGGTTGCAGCCAATGGATGGCAGACCTTGCCCGGCGGGCAATGCCAAACGCTGACGTACGATGCGCCCCCAACTGCATACCCCACGACATATTCAAGCCCATTCCACGTTTGGAGGCACGCGACCGCCTCGGATTGCCACAAGACAGGCAAGTAATCATGTTCTGCTCGCAAAGACTCGACGACAAGCGTAAGGGGATGGACTATCTTGACAAGGCTCTCGGCCACTTCCCCCAGGCTATTGCACTTAGGGTGGGCAAGGGAGGACGACAGACCTGCGACCCACGCGAGATGGCAGCCCTATACTCCGCCGCTGACGTATTCGTGTCCCCCAGCCTTCAGGACAACCTGCCCAACACGATAGCCGAGGCGATGTCGTGCGGTACGCCATGCGTGGGCTTCGACACGGGCGGCATTCCCGAGATGATACGTCACATGCACACAGGCTATGTAGCACGGACCTGCGATGCAGCAGACCTTGCGAAAGGCATCAATCATGTACTGGCGCACGACATGAGGCAAGCCGCCTACCAATACGCCGCGGCAACATACGACGAGACAAGCGTGGCAGAACAATACATCAGCATATATGAGTCAAGGTAGAACGAACATGACAAGGGGCAAGTCGCAGCCACTCATAACCATCGCGACCGTCACCTTCAACGCAGAGCCAACACTCGGCAAGACACTCGACAGCGTAGCCCGGCAGGACTACCCACGTATCGAGCATCTCATTATTGACGGATGCTCCACCGACCATACACTGGGCTTGGTACAGAGATACGTGGAGCACAACACCATAACGTCGCACTCCCACTCCATACGCCTCGTACTCGAACCGGACGAGGGTCTCTACGACGCCATGAACAAGGCGTTGCAGCTGGCTTCGGGCGACTATATCGTGTTCCTCAACTCGGGCGACTGCCTCCATTCCGCCACCACCGTCTCGGATGTGGTCAGGGCATCGGGATGGGAAGAGGGAGACTTCAGCAACCCAGGCATCATATATGGCGAGACGGACATCGTGGATCCTGAGGGGAACTTCCTCCGTCATAGGAGGCTGAAGGCTCCCGAACAACTCTCATGGCGCAGTTTCCAACAAGGCATGCTCGTTTGCCACCAGTCACTATACGTGCGTACCGACCTGGCACGTACCGAACAATACAACCTCAAGTACCGCTTTTCCGCCGACTTCGACTGGTGCATACGGCTCATGCGAAAGATGGAGAAGAGGCACATACGCCTGATAAACTCGCACCTAATACTCACTGACTACCTGTCCGAGGGTCTCACTACGCGCAACCACCGCCGTTCGCTTTGCGAACGCATGCACATCATGGCACACCACTATGGCTGGGCATCCACCATCGCCCATCATGCGTGGTTCGTGCTCAGGGCAGTCATCCACAAGTGACTTCGTTTGCCATGAATATCTCAAAAATCGTGTTTTGGTGCAATATTAGCTAACCAAAAATATTGCTGTCCGACAAACAATTAGTCATCTTTATATTGCTTTGTTGTTCAGTGTTTTATTGCAATATTTACTAAATGGGCTTGCCTATATACTATGCGGGCTTAAAGCCCGTCTTTGACCACATTATTAGTTTTACCGGACAGCAATAATCCCATATCTTATTCGCAAGTCCATAATTGCGCCTGAAAGTACATCATACGCACGGTCATTTTGCAAGCCCTTCCATATCGTGAGGGTTATTTTTGTGCCTTTCGGGTTTGGTTTTGGGGACTATATTGGATAGTTTTGTACTCACCAACTGATAGGATTATGACAACAATAAAACTGAAATTACGCAACTCCACCACGTTGGAGAAGGATGGACGATTGTATTTCCAGATTATCCACAAGCGAGTAGTGCGACAGGTCGCCACTGACTGCTATATCTCACGGGGCGAATGGGATGAAAGCGAATGTCGCCTCATTCTGTCACCAACCGCCAATACCCAAAGGCGGAGGGTGCTGAAAAACATCGCTGCCGAACTGCAAGGGCAACAAGGACAACTTACCGAAACCATAAAGGCGTTTGAAAGAAGCGGTAAGGACTATACCGCTGACGATATAACCCTCGAATATGAAAAGGCATTCGGCAATAAGGAGACTGTCTTCGTCTTTTTACATCGGCACATCAACATGCTTCATGAAGCAGGGAGGCATACCACTGCCGAACGCTACGACCAGGCCTTACGGAGCCTGAGGAATTTCCGGGAAGGCTGCGACCTGCGGTTCGAGATGCTCACGCCACAGCTGGCTCTCTCCTACGAGACATGGCTGCGTGGACGTCACCTGTGCCGCAATACAACCTCGTTCTATATGCGCATTCTGCGCTCCGTATACAACAAGGCCGTTTCCGAAGGGCTTGCCACCGACTGCCATCCATTCCGTCCCGTCTATACAGGGATAGACAAGACGGCAAAGCGTGCCCTGACACTCAATGTCATCAAGTGGGTCAGGAGTGCAGAACTGAGCCATGCCCCGTCGCTTGACTTCGCCCGCGATATGTTCCTTCTTTCGTTCTGCCTGAGGGGCATCGCTCCCATAGACCTCGCCTATCTGCGAAAGACAGACGTCAGACAAGGCTTTATTGCCTATTCGCGGAGCAAGACAGGACAGCAGATACGTATACACATCGAGCCCGAGATACAACGTCTCTTGGACAAATATAAGGAGACAGGAACGCACTACCTCCTGCCAATCATCAAGCGGGAAGACGGCACGGAACATACTCAGTACCGCAACAGCACTCAACAGATAAACAGACACTTGAAGAAACTTAGCATAAAGATCGGATTGCCTTTTCCCCTAACGTTATACGTCGCACGCCACAGCTGGGCGAGCATCGCACAGTCGAACCATATCCCCACGAGCGTCATATCCGTAGCCATGGGGCACGACTCGGAGGCAACAACGCAGATTTACCTTGCCTCTATTCAGACGGCGCAGATAGACGAGGCAAACAGTATGATAATAGACAGTCTGCAAAAATAGTCGGTAAAGGAAGCCGGTTACACGGTTACACGGTTACACGGGGTGTTTTTGTAACCCTCCGTGCTGATACTATGGGCATTCTATAAGTAAAATAAATGAATATTTATTTTACTTATAGAATGAGGTGCTCATTTCAGGGGGAAAATACACAAATGCAAACATACCCTCGTGTAACCGTGTAACCCGTGTAACCGGACAGTCATCCACAGGGGGTGTAATTTTTTTCCTCCCGAGGAAAATATATTTTCCTCGGGAGAGAAATAGATTTTCCTCGCGTGCCGATCCGAAATGCCGTTTTTTGTGGTTACAAAGTCCGTGTAAACATATAACGTTCGTGTAACTGTCCGTGTAACCGGGAGGGGCTGTCTCGTGTAACCACAGGAAAGGCTTCCCCGGCATCCCGGACAACTATTGCAGGAATGGGAAAACCGCCGTACCTTTGCACCGTCTGCCGGCACATGGCCATACTGGCAACGGCTCTTTGAAATGCTTACATATAACAAACTGCGGACGAACGCCCGGCGTTACGGAAAATAAAGGGAAACCCAGAGGCTCCGCCCTTTGCGGTGATTCCCAGGAAGGGCAAGCCCCCCTGCCATGCCCTGCTCAGCGGCGAGGAAATATCTGGTCTTACCATGAATCCTAAAATCATCAGAGATGACGGGATAGGCAAGGATGATGCTCGGGACGTGCCTGGAGAGACTGCCCCGGGATTAAGGAACCTTCTGAGATGACGGGATAGGCAAGGACAGCATATCATGCAGCTGCTGACATGAGAGTACGGGACCTGACCCTGCACGGGGAGAGGGGGTGTATACTACGACGAAAGCCCCCGGGATTGCTCCCAGAGGCTTCCTG
>SFXD01000093.1 GCA_004559785.1 bacterium
TATACCCCGTGCCTGGTATCAGTATGCTTTTCCCATTCGTAGCTGTCAGCCTGAACCATGTGTGGTTGTTGGCATCTTTCTCCGTCGTGACAGAGGTATTTGAGGCAAGCAATTCGAAGTCCCTGGCGGTGGGGATACTCCATCCCTCAGGCCAGTTGAGCTGCACGATGTCGTCTGCCCGATCCAAATCCCTTGTATCCTTATCTATGCTTGTCGCATTGTTTTTGTCGTAATTTGGATTCTGACCCATCTCGCTGTTCGCGTAGCCTTCGAAGGTGAACCTTGTGTTTCCATCCCTTTCCTCCTTATCTCCCCACGCAAAGCGCATTCCGGGGCTTGAATTGCACTTGTCTATGAATTCGTCATCAGTCAGGTTACGCAACCGGTTCGTTTCCCTGAGTTCCACCTTTGCCTCAGCTCCGTAGTTGAACGGGCTCCACAGCACCTTGTATGTCACCTTCCGGGTTCCGCCGTTTCCGTCGGATTCCGTCACGGTCTTCGTTATGCCCAGGTCAACTGCGATGTCGTCGATATTCTCTACTACGATGTCCTTCTTCTCGGCATAGGGATAGACATATTGTTCCTTCAGCACGGGGCGGATGTTGACGCCGTTAAATTTGTTGAAGGTGGTTGTCTTCATCTGGGGATTGTTAGTCAGCCCCAAGGCATATCTGCGGTCGTAACAGTTGGCAGACATATAATAGAGGTTCTGGTTGTATACCACCGAAGCGCTGTTGGTATAGCCATTGGTGAGCATGGTGATGGTGTTGCCGTTTCTCGTGCTTCGGAAGGTAATCCGGAACAGATCCTTGTCCAACTCGTCGCTATGTACGGTTTCCGTGCCTACGATCTCCGTGTTGTCGATAAACTCCTGTATGTCGTCCTTGTTTGGCAGCGACCAGTGCCCTCCCCAGTATTGCGTTACGGGGTCGTACACCGTGCCTGTAATGTCGGTGGGCAGCAATGACGACGCATTCTCGATATACCGGTCGTTGATGTAAGTGTCGTAGCTGTATGAGTCCTTCTCGAAGAGTTCTCCCCAAGCGAGCCGCTTGCCCAGTTTCGTCCCGTTGCATACGGCGGCTATCTGAGCCTCATCCATATAGGTGGCTGTCTCCGTACCGAGGTTGATGGGGCTCCACCTTACCCCTGAGGGGAATCCGAGGTCCACGGCACACCGCTCGTCCATGCCGTAGGTGTATACTATGGCGTGCCGTCCGTTCTGTATGGTAATGTCATCGTAGCAGTAGGACATCTCCTTCATGCCCGTCAGGTAGTTGCCGATGGTGTATTTTCCGCTGACAGAGAGTGTTTCAGGCGTCTCGGCATTGAGGATATATCGGTAGTGCTCCACGTTGTTCTGGTCGACGGTCTTGGTGTACTGGTATGCCGACGTCCAGCTGCCCGTGTGCTCTTGGGTAAACGAGTTGTAGATGTCAATCTTGGCATATCGATGCCAGAATACCAAGGTGGTCACGGCATTTGTCTGCGGCGAAGTGGGTTCGGTGTACATCCAGTCGGTGGCTGCCTGCGTGGATTGGTCAGCGGCGGGAGGCGTCAGCAGGGCCTTTATCTCGTCTGTGCTCGTGCATCCGTCGAAAGCCTCGGAATAGGGATAGTATGCCACGTACTTGTAACCCAGCTTGTGCACCACCTCCTTGATGTCGGAGCTCAGGTTCCATGCCTTTCCGTCGGGAGTGGTGAGCTTGATGTTCCTTGCGCTGTACCCGTCTATCTCGGTCACGAAGTTGCCGTCTGCACCTACGATGAAGAGCCCGAAGGAGTCGCCCTTCCTGAAGTCCTTCGTGACGGTGTTGTCGCTGACGTCGATTGCCGTGCCTCGTGTCTGTGGCTGGTCGATGACGGTAGCCTCAAACCTCATGGCACTACCTACGGCAGGGGCAGGGGCGGACGACTCGGCGAGTTCGTCGCTGCATGCCGCGAGCACGAGGCAGAGTATGCTAAGCAGGAGTTTCTTCATCGTTGTTCAACATTGATATGTATTATGCTCCGGGTATCCGGGTCGGTATTCCAGTTCTTGCCGCCATACACGGGTCGGATTAGCATGCCCGTGTATCGGTGGCCGTTCTGTGTGAGTCCTATCAGTTGTATGGTATTACCGTTGCCGTCCACATACGAGGAACTTTTCTTGACGGGAATCACTTCCGTTATCTTCCCCGTATCGTCAAGCCTTTTCGTCGTTTCCAGTTCCATGTAGCTCGAGCAGTCGTGCTTGTCGTGTGAGGCAGAAGAAGCGAAGTAGTACATGCCGCCATAGTCGGAGTTGTAGAAAGAGGTTGATTTTAGCCCGTGGTAGGAGCGCGAATTGGTTGCCAGCATGTCAATGCTCCAGTCGCTCCATGTGCCGCCGGGGAAGTAGAGCACCTCGCCGTTGATGTTGCTCGTGAACTTGAACACGGGAACTATATATCTGTAGGGCCTCACGCTGTCCGTGCCCCAAAACTCCGAATTGTCGGGGTGCAGGTTGGCGTAATTGCCTTCTCCGTCCTTCTCGGCTATCCACGAGGCGTAGCGCACGTTGTCCTCATAATAGTAGGCAGCTACCGTTATCGTGCTGTTTCTCATCAGCTCGTCCACCTCATCCTCGTTGGGTATGCGCCATTCGCCCTTCCATAGCTTGTTCCTCACCACGTCGTATTCCGTGCCGGCTATGTTGCCGTCGATGTCGGCATAGGAATAAGTGCGGTCGATGTATGTCTCGGGGTAATATCCCTTGTCCGACCCTGCTATGAATGGGGTCACCGACTGCGTGCCGTTCGTGTTTGTCACCAAGGCGTCTCCGGTTGCGCTTATCCTGCCCGTCTCGGAATTGAACAGCAAGGCGGGCTTGTCGTACTTCGTGTCCAACTCGCCCCACGAGAAATAGTCGCCGCGGTCGAAGCTGGCATGCAGGGTGGTGTCCAATTCGGCTGATATCACCTTGCCGTCTGCGTCATACCACACTCCGCCCCTCTTCTTCATGTCAGCATACGACTCTGCTCCCAGGTTGTGGTCGGCCCAGATGCACCCCGAGGGGAATCCCATGTCCACGCCGGCCGTCTTGTACGACACGGTTGGCTGTGCCGAGATGGAGACGTAGAGCGAGCCGTTTTCCTTCAGATTCACCTTCGTCTGCCAATAGGAATAGGCGGGAATGGTGTCGTTGGAGTCCGTATGGCTCGACTTGGCAGTGCCATACACCTCAAGGCCGTCCTGCGGGAGGCAGATGTAGCGATAGCTTTCGGTCTTTGCCGGCTGGAACATGCTGCCCAGTGGCACGGGCTTGTCCACCGTAAGGTCGTCGTAGTTGTCGTTGTAGTATATCCTCAGCAGGCTCATGGCATGTGTGAACGAGAGCCTGAGCCGGGTGCCCTCGGGCACGGGAGCCTTGCACACCAGCAGGTCGGCTGCACAGTATTTCTCCTGCGTCGACTGGTCGGTGTATGCGCCCCGATTATAGGCATCCGTGTAGGTGGCTGTTATCTCGGCTACGGACTTGCAGCCGTCGTAGGCTTCGTCGTACGGGGCATAGGCGAAGTATGAATAGTTGTCGTTGTAGTACACGTCCGATGCAATGACGTTGCCTGCGTCATCCACCCGGTAGCAGAGCCCCGTCTTCTGGAACACGAACCTGTAGTTGTCCACCACCGTGTTATTGTTGTTGTCCACCACAAAGAGCCCGAGGTCGTCGCCCGGTGCAAAGGTGGTCTTCACGCCGCTGTTGATGGATGCCCTGGTGGACAGGTCGTTGTTGCCCTGGTTGTACGATGCCACTTCCGCCACTATCTCCAACGGCACTCCACCCTGCTCCATGAAGGTGTCCTCCGTGCATGCCGCAAGGCAGACGAGGGACAGGAGCCCCGCGATACTTGCCGCATGCGGCTTGGCTACGCTCGGTATGTTGATGGTCACTCTCATTTCCTAATGTCAATTATTCTTTTCTCTCAGCAGCACGGGCCTGATGCAGAACCCGTTGTATCTCTTGCTTGTGCCGGTCAGGACAGGGTCCGACATTTCGCCATGGTTGGCGTCGAAGGAGTATATCGTCTCGAAGGCGTACGCCGTCTCGTTGGCACCTGCCCCGTCGCTGGACGGCGTGGAAGTCCAGTAGTGGCACCTTGCCTTGTTGACCTTGGTATAGGTACCGCTCTTTTCATCATAGCCGGAATAGCCCGTAATGGGTATGTATATGATGCCCACAGTCTTGCCTTCGTCATTCTGCTTTCTCACCTCCCACACCGATGCGTCGAAGTCGAGGTTCTCCTCCGAAGCCGTCCCGTCGGAGACTTTCTTCACCGTTTTCCAGTTCCAGGTGCAGTTTGTGATGATGTCCTGCCACATGTCCTTGGTAGGCATGCGCCATATCCAATAGCCGTCTCCCAGGTATGTCTTTACGGCATCGTGCTGCGTACCGCTGATGTCGGAGGAGGCCGTTCCTTTATAACCGTCGGGCGAGTACTGCGAGGCACCCTTCTTCGCCACCTCGCCCCATGCGTAGTGGTTGCCCGTCTCAAGAGGCTCCTTTGCCCCGAGGTTGCACGTTGCCCACAGCACGTCGTATTCCTTCCCTTCGATGGTGGTGGTCATGCCGAGGCTGACGAACACCATCTGCGCCATGTTGCTTCCCGACTGGTCCCACACGGCATCCGGCGAGAGCAAGACGTTGAGCGACTCGGTGTTGTCCGTGTTGTAGGTGGTACAGAGCGACACCTCTATCGTGTTGAGGCGTATCTCCTTCTCCTCGAGCGAGAAGTTGAAGGTGTATATCTTGCCTGCCTCGAACTTGGCGATGGTGCTTTCCCCCGTGCTGAGGCACAGCTGGTAGGTGAGGTAGTTGGTGTCGATGGTGAACTTCAGGGGCACTCCGTTGAAGTCCTTCCCGTCGTCCAAGGGGAAGCACAGGTTGTAGAAGGTGCCTTTCCTGCCTTGCGGTATCGTCAGGTTGCCCGTACTGGTGGTTATCCGGCTGTAGTATGCCGACGGGTCGTCGCCCGTTTCCTTCATGGCACCGTCCTCGAACCTGAGTACGTTGGGGAAGATGGGCGATTCGTCCTCCGCCCCCATCCGTATGCCCGACAGGGTGATGTCGGACGTGACGTTGTTGGTGACGTTGAACCGTATGATGGCACAGGCGGAGCTGAAGCTCTCCTTCTTGGCAACCACCTTGGTGTCGTCCACGCTCAGCAACTTGGTGGCAACGTATACGTAAGAGTACTCCGAGAGCTGCTTCAGGTCGTTGTCAAGTCTGCCGTAGGCGAACGTGCCCGGCAGTTGCATGTCGACGTACACGGATGTCTGCGTGCCGGTCACGGTAGTGTGCTCGTTGATGGGGTGGCAGCAGTACATGTCGTCGCCCACAGCCACGGGATATTTGTATGCCCCTCCCTCTACGTCGTACTTCACGCCCCTCGTGGTGCGCAGCCTTATCTTTGACTTTGCGTCGTCCACCGTCTCGAACCATGTGTCGGAGTGGTACTGTGGCGCGGATGCCACGTCCTCGTAGAAAGGCACGTATTGTCCGCCGTGCCTTATGGCAGTGAGCATGTCGTCGTCGCCGTTGTTTTCCCATACGTAGCTCACCTTGCCCTCGGTGTCCGTGAGGTCCGTCCACCAGCTCCTTGTCTGCCCGTCGGCAAAGGAGATGTCCAGCCGCATGGCCTCCCACCCGTTGTCGGTGGCAGGCTGCTGCTCGCTGCACGCCGTGAGCAGGAGCACTAAGGGCAATATCTTGCGCATGGGTTTCATTCCTTGTAGGTGCTTATGGGTTTTCCGTCATGTCCCCCTCCGAGAAGGAGCCTCCCGGCAGGACGGGGTTGCAGTCGAAGTAGGAGTCTTCCAGTTCCTGCGATACCACATGGACGAGCTTCACCGCCTTTGCCGTCAGCGAGAAGACGTAGATGTAGTTCTTGCCGCACTCCCACGTATGTGTGTTCTCGAACGAGGCCGACTTCGGCTCGCCGTCGCATGTCAGCGAGATGTTCCACCCCGTGGGGTTGGAGGCATCAGGTATGCAGTAGTGCATGGATGCTGACTTCACTGCGTCTGCCGTGTTGGCAGGTATGGTCACGTCCTCAAAGTCGAGGCTTGCGGCGCTCGTTGCCGTCTTCTGCGTCACCTGCGCCGTGGTAGCGGCAGGCGTGGCGTTCCAGTCGAACGAGAATGTCATCTCTGCCTCGGACGTGATAGGGTCGCTGGGCGTGAGCATGATGTCCGTTATGACGGCGCCGGCATCGGATTCCTTCACGAATGCCACCATCACCCTGCAATGTGCATAGCCGAAGCGGAGGTTGACGACCTTTCCGAATTCGGGGTCGACCGCCCCTATCCTCAGCGGATGGCAGTAGAGCGAACTCCCCTGCCGGTTGTTTAGCATGTGCAGCTTCAGCTGGTCGGCGTCGAGCGACAGCACGTCCGCCATGTCCGGGCACGAGCCAGCCGTGAAGCGGTATTCGTCGGCATCCCTCATCCAGTACTGGAGGGGTTGCGAGGGGCTCTCGTAAGTCCACGTAGGGGTGCCGTACGTCACCACGTACTTGTCCATCACCACGGTGGACACTCCCGACTTGCGGAACAGGGCAAACACCTCGAACTTATCGAACATCCCTTCCGGAATGCCGGCACGCGTCCCCGTCCCTGCCGAGTCGGTAGCGAGCGTTATGGGCGAATACCCGGCAAGGTCATTGCCGGGCAATTCATCCACTTGCGCACAACCGTATGTCAGCAGGATGAAGGAAAGTGCGAATATGGTTTCGAGGTTCCGCCTCATTCCTATAAGTCTCTCTCTTCCTTAGAGGGTGATGGTTACGGTTACGTCACCCCATGCGTCGACGCTGCTTACATTAAAGAGGATTGGCGTGAGGATGGCGTCACCTTCGTCGGTGAAACCAACGTTGTCCTTCATCTTAATTATGTATGTGTAACGCTTGCCGGCATCAAATGTGTTTATGGTACCATTGTCTGAATTTGAACCTGTCAGAGGGATGTAAATGTCTCCGTAGGAATCGGCACCACCTACATAATAATACTTGTTATCATCTGCACCGTTCCATAC
>SFXD01000094.1 GCA_004559785.1 bacterium
CACCATTATCCTCTTTCCGTGCAGTAGATACAAGAGGCAGGCTGATGGAGAGGGGCTGGTCAAGACCGGATGAATAATCGGATGCGTCTATGGTGACATATAGCGTAGAACTGGACTCCGACCAACTGACTTCCTCTTCAGTCAGGATTTTGCCGTTGACAGTAATCTCGCCGGCTTCAATGGGTGATTCCATGCCGAGGAAAGCAATGTTCCATGTCCTTTCGGTGGGAATACCCTCGTACGTACCCTGACGTGCTCCGATTACAAGGTTGATGCCCGACTCGGTCCTGGTCTGGCTGAAAATGGTATTTGCGCATTCTCCCGAGGTATAGGAGTTGTTGGCACCATCGTCCTCATACAGCCTGCCACTGCCTGTAGTGCCGGGAACAACCACGAGGTCTATCTGGCGTGGAGTGGTGACTGTCGTGCGCTGCACGGGATAGAACGGTATGATTGCACCTTCACGATAGAAGACGGGGAACTCATCGAGTGTATAGCCGGCAATGATAACATTGTTGCCCTTGCGCATCTTGCCCTCGGTAACGTCCCACCAATTTCCATTGGGCAGCCAGATGTTACGCCAACTCTTACCATTCTCGGCAGGGGCATAGATAGGAGCCACGAGCATGTCGTTGCCGAACATGTACTCGTCCTCGTAGACGTAGGCGTTGTTGTCCTCCGGATAATAGTAATACAGAGGCCTGTTCATGCCAATTCCCGTATCGTAGGTTTCACGGGCAGCCGTATAAAGGTATGGGAACAGTTTGTAACGCATACGCACAGCCTCACGCAACTGGGTAAAATTGCTGTATTTCCATATCCTGCGTTCCAGTCTGGAATCGTTGGTGGCATGTGTACGGAAAATTGGCGTATAGGCACCGAACTGCAACCAGCGAAGCAACAACTCGGGGTCGTTGTTACCACCCTGATGTCCGCCAAGGTCATGGCCCCAATAAGCATAGCAGACGTTACTTGCCGTGCTGGTGAAAAATATCTCGTAACCAATCATCGACCATGAAGCCCAAGTATCACCACTGAAACAGATAGGATACCTGTGGCTTCCAAGTCCACCCCACCTGTGATATATCACGGGACGTAAATCGGGACGGTTCTTTTCCATATCTTCAAAGAAAGTATGGTTGCACCAGAAGGTCTCGCCCAGTGTGGAGCCATCCACAAGCAGGTGTTGCTGCCAGTCGAGCCACCAGAAGTCTACGCCATCCTCTTCCAAGGGACGTATGATATTCTTGAAGAAGGGCTTTGCAAAGGAATAGTCCTCTATGGCCCATGGTATGGTGCCCGAGTAGGAGTCGTCGTAACCCATATCGGCCTTGAGCGACTTATACTGATCTTCGCTGCTGGATATGCCATCGGCAGGATGAAGGTTGAGGGCAGTGCGCAGTCCACGCGAGTGCATGTAACGTATCAGGCTCTTGGGCGTAGGTATCTTCGACTTGTTCCAGCTCCAACCTGTCCAGCCTGACCTATGCCAGTCCATGTCCATGATGAGCACATCCATGGGGATGTCGTTGTACTCTACATCCCTAATTATCTGCATAAACTCGCTCTGCGTGTAAGCCCAATAGCGGCTGTACCAGTAACCGAAGATATACTTGGGCGGCAAGGGGACCTTGCCGCCAATGCAAACGAAGTCCTGTATGCAACGCATGTAGTCGTGTCCATAACCGAGGAAGTACCAGTCGGTATTGGATTGGCTGATTGGACTCTCCCACCAGTGGAATCCGTCATCGTTGAGAACCATAGGAAAGGACGTACTTCCATCACCCCTCTTGGTAGCCGGGCTTTCGTCAATGATACTCCATCCCGCCCTTGACAGAAGTCCCTTCTCCAACTTGTGGCGCATATTGTCGCCCCATGCCGTATCAAGGGTCCTATTGGTACCGAACAGATTGAGACTTTCATCCTTCCCGGGATACCATGTACATGGCAGTCCGTTCATGGTGAACTGTATCTGAAGATTGTTGGGAGACTTGTCGGACATTTTCGGTATAGACCCTATCTTATACCTCAGCGTCAGCGAGTCTGTCTCTATGTATAGGTAGTTGCCTTCCGTCCTTTGGGAGAATCTGGGAACAGGCAACCTGCGGTTGACAACTGCGAATGTAGACCTATCCTCAAAAGTGGAAGTTGGGCTGTACTCAATCCTTATCATTCTGGCAGTCAAGACGGTAAATCGCACTTTGCCAGATACTACCACGGCATTGGGGTCAGCAACGGGATTCCAGTCGGCTGCAAAAAGGTTCTGCAAGGATGCCACTACGAAGAGCAACAACACAAAAACCGATTTTCTCATACTAAGCTTTTTCATGTCATCTTGTATGTTATTAATCATAAATTACCTGTTCCCTGAGACAACGATCGAGCCTGGAATGGCTACAAGCCCTGTGCCGAAGGCGGCGCGGCATCAACTCCACTACCCCATTCCTTGTTGGGCCTACTGCCCATGACAAGTACGAGTGTTGCGCCATTAACCACATCCTCATGGGAAATCCATGGGCGGTCGAGAGGCTTGCCATTAAGCGTGGCACTCTGAATGTACTTGTTCTGCTCCGAGCAATTACGGGCAATGATGTGGAAACACTTACCGTCCCCTACCCTTACCTTGATGTCGCTGAATATAGGGCTGCCTATGTTATAGACAGGGAAACCAGGAGTAACAGGATAGAAGCCAAGGCTGGAGAAGACTACGAACGAAGTAAGTCCACCTCCATCCTCATCTCCAGGAATTCCCATCAAATCATTGCGGAACCATGTCTTGAGACACTGGCGTATACGCTTCTGTGTCTTCCAAGGAGCTCCAGCATAATTATATATATAAGGTATATGGAGTGAAGGTTCGTTTGCCATCGTGAACTGACCTATGTTACCGGTCTGGTCGGGAAGCTGCGTGTAAAACTCCCTCTTGCCCCTGCCCATGCTCTCGGCAAAGGTCTGGTCGAGGTTGCGGACAAGTTCTTCCCTGCCACCCATCAGATTGACGAGGTCGGCGAAATTATGTTGGACATCCCACCTGTATGTCCATCCATTGTTCTCGTCGTATACATCTCGTGCCCCAAGACCTCCGCCAAAGCGATAGTCGAAATCTGGGAAGAAGTTCCCGTCCTTGTCCTTGGGATGGAAGAACTTTGTATCAGGATTCCATACGTTACGGTAGTTGTAACTGAGCTTGAGGTATTTCCTCTGCGACTCCTTGTCGCCAAGGAACTCCGCTATGCGTGACAGACACCATTCGTCGTAGGCTGTACCCAGCGTAACCGCCACGGGCTGACGTTTCTCGAAACCACTCACGTTGGGGTCGTTCTCCGGCTCTCCCTCTCGAAGGGCGGGAATATAGCCATGCTCCTTGTAGAAGTCGTCTATCCATCCTGCCGGATTTCCGCTCCATGGGGCAAGTGTCTTCTCTTCCATGCCCTTGCGGCAATATTCAAAGGCTTTCGCAGCATCCACCTCAAGACCCTTGTAGAGTGCATCTGCCACCATGGCAACTCCATGGTTGGAATTCATTCGCCGGGTATCGCCCGTCATCTCGGGGAAGGTGGGCATCCAGCCGGTACCCATATGATTTGCCATACGAAGGTAGCTGTCTATAATGTCCTCCTCCTTTGCCGGTTCAATCAGGGCACGCAGGGGATGGGCAGCACGATAGGTGTCCCAAATCCAATCGTCCGTATAGAACGCCCTGCCACAATGTACGTTACAATCGAAAGGAGAGAAGTAACTACCGGACTCGCTCAGACAAACGGGACGCTCGAAAGTGCGGTAGAAACTGGTATAGAATACGGTCTTCTCATCCTCGGAGCCACCCTTGACCTGTATGTTCGACAGGGTCTCGTTCCAGATCTTGCGTCCTGCAGCCGCTACGGACTCTACGTCAAAACGCTTGCCTTGCTCACGTTCCAGGTTCTTTTGTGCCCGCTCGGTACTTATCAAGGATATCCCATACCTCATGCAGACCCTTTCAGTCCCCTTGGGAAAGCGAACCACACAAGCCCTCCTCGTGTCCTTATCGAAGGCGGTGCGTTCGGAACCAGCAGTAGGCACGATTGCCTTGCCATCCTGCAAAGTACCTACCCATAGTGGTTTTATGGAGAAGTCGGCAGCGAAATATATGTACATTTTATCTTTCAGACGCTGGCGACCCAGCATCGGAGCATAGGTCTCCGTAACATCTCCCCCATCGGAATAGAGTATGAGGCTTACCTCGCGCGTGGTGTCACGGAAATGGATGTCGTATATTGCACTCTGGTGGCTTACCGCCAGATGGACATCAATGCTGTTGTCTGCCAGCTGGACCTGATAGTCGTAGGGAGTCACATGCTCGTTGTCCCAGTTGGTACTGACTATGTTTCTCAAGTTGTCACCTTGGGTCACGCTCAGTCGGAACGCACTTCTCTCCCTATGGTTAGTCACCACCATGGGCAGTCCGTCCAGATATTCCGAGGTGTAGTCACCACGAGTGGGATATATGCGCATAAGGCTGTTGGGCAACTGTATAGTGGGGAATGTAGGCACAAGCAAATGGCTTATATTGCCTATGTAGGGATTTACGTAGTCTACTGGTTCGCGCTTGGAGGCATGGATGCTTGCTGCCATACCGAAGGCGAATGCCAAGGATGCAATGATGCGGAATGATTTGGAATGTAGCATTTAGGTTATCTGTTTGGAATTGAATCTCCCCAAGCCATCACTATTTGTCAATGGTGAGGTATGGGGAGACCTTGGTAATGTTTGATGTTGTTTCTCTATTGTTGCTGACACATTACAGCAGGCCACGCCCCTTGAGGAAAGCTGTATTGTCGGGCTTGCGACCGGCGAATTGCTCGAACAGAACCATTGGTTCCTCCGAACCTCCCCTTTCGAGGAAGGTCTTGCGGAACTTGCTTGACAACTCATGGTTCCATACGTTGCCACTCTGCTCGAAGATGGAGAAGGCATCCTTGTCAAGGACCTCTGCCCAGAGATAGCCATAGTAGCCTGCGCTGTAACCACCATTGAATATGTGGTTGAAGTAAGTGGAACGATAGCGTGGACCAATCTCAGGTATCAGCCCCATCTCCTGGCAAACCTTCTTTTCGAAATCGTCTATGTCAATGCCGTCCACCGACTCCAGCTCGTGCCACTTCATGTCGAGTATGGAGGCTGCACAGAGTTCCGTAGTAGCAAAGCCTTGGTTGAACTTCGAGGAGTTGGTTATCTTCTCCACCAATTCGGCAGGAATCACCTCTCCCTCATCGTTGATGGCATATTCCGATAGCAGGTCAGGCTGGAAAGCCCAGTTCTCGTTTATCTGCGAGAACACCTCCACGAAGTCACGTGCCACGCTGGTACCACTGACAGAAGGGTATCTGCATTGGGACAACATACCATGGAGGGCATGTCCGAACTCATGGAACACGGTCTGTACCTCATCTATGTTGAGATATTCCTCCAGGTTGCATACGTTTACTATTATGGGACGAACCATGTTGCCATCGGCATCCACGTATTGCTCACGGACATTGTTCATCCATGCACCACCCCTCTTGCTGTCGCGTGGCAGATAGTCGGTGGTAAAGACGGCAAGCAGGGAACCGTCGGCATCAGTCACCTTGTATGTCGTCACCGCCTCCTTATTGTATGCTGGCACATTCTCCAACTCCTCCATGTTGATGCCATACAACCTGTTGGCGGCAAGGAAGATGCCCTTCACCACATTCTCCAACTTGAAATACGGCTTCACCATGTTCTCGTCAAGGTCATACTTTTCCTTCCTGACCTTCTCGGAATAGTACCACCAGTCCCATGGCTCTATCTTCGTGCCGGCAGGAAGCTTGCCGTCGGCTACGTCCTTGTCCATTTGAGCCTGCATGTCCACTACCTCCAGGCGTGCTCTCTTCACAGCCTGCTCCATGATGCCGGAGAGGAAGGTATCCACCGTCTCGGGATTCTGCGCCATCTTGTTCACAAGCAGGTATTGCGCCGGGGTGGAATACCCCATCATCTTAGCCTTCTCTATACGCAGGCGCATCACGTCGAGCAGGAGTTGCCTGTTGTCGTTGTCGTTGCCATTATGCCCTCGCATGGTATAAGCCTCATACATCTCCTTGCGCCTTGCCCTATCCTCCGTAGTGGTCATGGCATTGGGAAATTCAGAGACGCTGATGCCGAACTTTTCCTTGAATGCATTGCTCTCTGCCAATATGTTGTTGCCTATCTTCTGCTGCTTCAGCACCATTTCGGCATTCAGCTGCTTGAGCCTGTCCTTCTTGTCCTGCGGCAGCGCGCAGCCGTTCTGGACGAACCTCTCGTAATACTTCTTCAGCACCATCTGCTGCTCTCTCGTAAGAGACTGCTGTCCGGACTTGTAGATTTTCTCAATGCGCTCGAACAGCTTTGTGTTGAACGATATATTGTCATCCTGTTCGGAAGCCATGGGCATTACAACCTGCAAGACAGAGTCCAACTCCGTAGTGTAGTCGGACTCTACCACGTTGTAAAGCACGCCCGATACCTTGGCGAGGATGCCACCTGAGAGTTCCAGAGGCTGAATCGTATTTTCGAAGGTCGGTTCTTCTGGATTGGAAATGATGCTTTCAATTATCCTATTCTGGCTTTCGATGCCCTTCTCCACAGCCGGTACATAGTCGTCTATAGAAATCTGTTCAAAGGGAGGGATGCCATAAGGGGTGTCCCACTCTGTCAGGAAGGGATTCTCCTGATTGCTGGTACATGATGCGATAACCATTGCAGATGCCATTGTCGTCAATATTTTCTTCATACAAATAAATTATGTTAGTTTTGAGCAAAGTTAACGTTTTTCTATCTTCTGACAAAGGAATGTCCGCAAAAACATACGAAATAGTAACAAGAATGCATCAATTTCTGTCTTCATTCCTGCTTTATTAATAAAATATGTGTATATTTGCGTCACAAACAATAAGCAAAAGACATATTTCGTCATGAACAAGACTTTAAGGCAATACATAGGCCTGATTTCGGCAGTGGTGGCATATTACGTCATACACGAGGGAGCACATCTG
>SFXD01000019.1 GCA_004559785.1 bacterium
AATTTCTTTCTCATTTTAATTAACGTTTTTATGTTAGTTCCTGTTTTTCTATAGAATATGAGAGAACCATTCAATCTCCCCACAGTTCTTCATTATCCCAACCATCGCTGCTGTATCCATCGGGAGTGGATTGGCTGATAGAAGATGCAAGCATCAGGGTGGTGGCATCAAGATGATGGACTACCGTCTTTGGCATGATATATCTTTTCTTATTCATCGGCTCAGGTATTTCTTGTTGTTTTGTATGTATATGCCACGAACAGGTGCTTTGTCAAGAGACATGCCGCTGAGGGAATAACGCCTGCCTTGAGTTGGGTCGGCATCGTCATGTACTTCGTTAATGCCCGTCTCATCTTCCATGAAAGAGTCGTCTATGGCAAGACCTATGGTCAATGCCTTTGCACCCTGCTGTGCCTGACCTGGATTGAGATATGCCTGGAAGGGCAGCAGGTTGGCATTATCGCCATATACGAAGGCAGTGAGTCCGTTGGCTCCAGCCTTGTTCTTCAATACGTACATCGGCTGGCTGAGAAGAGGCAGGTAGGTGCCGGTGAAGTGGTATTCTGTCAGTTTATCCTCGGTGTCTGGGTCTATGCGCAACTCTGTGGGTGTAGCAGGAATCACTTCGGAGGTGCTGACGAGCTTAATCTCCTTGTCCTGAAGGCTGATGCTCTGCTTGGTGGACACCCCATTGCCCGAGAGGGTATAGAAGAACTCGCCTGGAAGGGATATAATATAGGGGTGATTGGCTGTCAAAGTGCTTTCTTTATAGATTTGTTCAGTAGTTACGGACTCGTTGTCGGCAGATGTGATAGTGCCTAACCAATAGCCAAGAATATTTTTTGCTATATACCTTTGGTCAATCTTGTTGGTGTATTGATAAGGACTGAGCACCTCGCCGTCGGCAGTGAGTTGCGCATCGAAAGGCAGGACTATGGTGTTCCATCCCGACTTGCCGTCAGCCCACGACCATGAGGCTCTGGTGAACTCAGCCTTATGACCGTTGAGCTGGATGTTCTTGGGGCAGAAGAAGGGGTAATAGTTGCTGGTGGTTCCTCCATACAGCGTGATGTCTGTGAGCGCCTTGTCTCCAGCAATCACATTGGTCATGCCCTCGGGAGCTTCGGTCATTTCTTCATTGAAGAAAAAAAGGCAGTTGGGATTGCTGCTGCTGAAGGCTGAGGCCATGCCGATGGGAGCCTCGTCGATATTGACATAGCAGAGGTTGGGATTGCCAGCCGTGAGTGTGCTGATGTCGGTGTTCTCCCAGTTGCCGAAGAAGTGCAAGCGGCATGCGGACGCCAATGCATCTGTGGCTTCTGCTCCTGTGATTTCACTCACAGAGAATGTCTTTTCGGCATCCCCGTCGAATCCTGATGTCCAGCAGAGGAGCTTGGGCTCCACGGGAACGGTGAACCAAAATGGATCTCCGTCACTTGGGTGTCCTACGACGTCATTGGTGAAGAACTCGCATGTCTGAGGCACATCTACGATGGTGGGGTTTTGGAAGTCATCTCCATAAAGCACCTGGAAATGGAAATGCTCGCCTTCCGTGCCGGGTATGGTCAGGGTGCATCTGTAGTTGCTTACACCAGTGGACTGACTTCTTCCGATACAACGCAACTCGTTGTTCTGGTCATACACTGCCACCTCATAATTGGTGAGCCTATCACCATTGCGTCCCCATCGGGCGCAGGTGATGTAGGTCATGTTGTTGGGGTACTTTGTCGTGAGCTTGAAGTCAGGGAAATACGTTGGACGGTCGTACAGTTCGTCGTACAAACCATTCTCGTCAGGCTCCGTATCATAAGCCGCCCACAGGCTGGATGTGGCAATAGCCACGCATAAAAAAGTAAGTAGTTTTCTTTTTCTCATATATACATTATTTTAATTGCGTTTTTGCGTAAGTCTGTGCAAAAATAATTAAAATACGTATATAATAGGAGTCCTTTACATTCTTAATTTGTCTCTAATTGGTCAACTTGTTGTTGCAACAAAAATACACATCTTGTAAATCAGTGGCTTAGAGGGGGTGGTGTTACAACTTCGTTTTCTTGAACTCAGAGGGCGTGATGCCAAATTCCTCGATGAAGCGGCGGTGGAAGTTTGCCCTTTCCATGCCACATTCGTTGGCTATAGCCTCGATGGAATAATTGGGATGCAACTTCATGAGTTCGATGGCATGGTTGAGCCTGAGGCGGTTGACATAGGTGGGGAACGAGGAGTTGGCATACGCCTTGATGACGGACGAGCACTGGGTCTTGTTGATGTTGAGCATCTGGCACAGCATGTCGCGCGTGAAGTCGGGCTGCAGGAAAAGCTGTCCCTCGCGTATGGTCTTGTCAATGCGCAGGAACATTTCGCGGTCGGCTGAATCGTCCTTGTTGGCCACCCTGCTGTTGTCGGCAATCTGCAGGAGCTGAAGTTTCTCCTCGATACTGCGAACCACAGCCTTGTTCTTCCTCTGGATGATGCGGTTGTATCTTATGATAATGGCGATGGCGGTAATGGAGAGGAGTATGATGATGGCTGCCATGACGAGGAAGAGGCGGTTGCGCTCAAGCTGTGCATCCTTCTCGATGAGCTGTATGTCCTTGTCGCGCGACTCGTAGACCACCGACAGTTCCATTGCCGTCTGCCTTTGGTTGCGCAGGTTGATGCTGTCCTTGAGGTTGAATATCCGCCTGAAGTAGCCGTTGGCACGTTCGTGGTAGCCAAGTCCCTGACATGCCTCCAGGCCCGTAGCCAGCACCTCGTCGATGAAGAGTGTGTTCAGGGTGTCACGGTCGCGGTATGCCGCTTCCTCCCTAACGGTTCTCTCCAGTGCCTCCCTGTATCTGCCTGAGAGCACCTCGTAGATGGCAGGAACGTTCTGCCCCAGGTCGGTCTTGACGTATTCCGTTGCCGTCATGCGGCGATAGCCCTCTTCCGCCCTTGCCTTGTCGCCCGTATCGTAGAAGACGCAGCAGGCTACGGAGAGATACTGTGCCGTGAGCTTGTCGAGCAACCCGTCGGCAATGTCGGGGAATGCAGCCAGTTGCTGCAGGGTCTCCTCGCACGCCCCCGTCTTGGCAAGTGCTTCGCTATGCCGCCCATCGCCGTTAAGGCATTGCATTTCCCTCAGCTGGACGGCAAACATGTCGGAGACGAATATCCAATGTGGTTGCTTTTCGATCAGCTTCTGGTAGAGCTTGATTGAGCGGTCGAAGTAGCGGTAGGACTCGTCGTGGTCGCCAAGCTCGTGTTTGGTGGAGGCGATGAACTGGTAGAAATATGCTATAGCCTCCTCGTCTCCCACGGCGTAGGCCAGTGCCGAACCCTCGGTAGCCATGGTGCAGGCCTGGGCAAAACGGCTGAGGGCATAGTTGATGGCGGCGAGCATACGGGTGATGGTGATTTTGGGCAGGGTGTCGTTCTTGACGGCTGGGTCGTTGTATGCCTTCATGGCATATTCCAGTCCCTTCTCCACGTCATAATAGCCGTCTACGTATGTCATTGCCCTGAGAAGGTTGACCTTCACGGAACGCATCTTGTGTGACATTTCCGCCTGGTCGAGCATGTCGAGGGCCTCCCCGGGCTTGGTGCGGCATATCTTGTTGATATGGGCTGCAAGTTTGTTTTCTTCCTTTATCCAGTCGGCAGTAATTCCTGCTCTGCCATTTCCTTCGGTGTTACCGCATGACATCACCAGGAATATGGCAAAGGAGGCTGCCATATACCTTATCACATTATTATATATATTCATTATTATATTATTATATTATTATATATATTTATTCCGTAGACTAAGTTACGAGACAACGTCCAAGCCATCTGTGGTTCTCTCTTTCCTATGGGCGTTAATATATACTATTGTTTGCTCCAATTGAGGAAGCCTCCGTTGAGGTCGATCACGTTGTAGCCCTTGCCGGACAGCATCTCTGCCGCTTCCCTTGAGCGGATGCCTCCCTTGCAGTATACCAGTATGGTGTCTGTCGGGATGCCGGCGGCAGAACGTTCGCCGACTATGCTGTCCACCTTATGGCAGAAATCTCCGTCGGCAATGTCCACCAGCATGGCACCGGGAATGTGTCCGTCCTCATACTCGTCCACATGCCTGACATCTATCAGCAACGACCCTTCGTGCTCCATTGCCTGCCTGAACCTGCCGGGTTCTACGCTTAGGAACGACGGCGTACATGACGACATTGAAAGAGCGGCGATGGCGAGACACTTGCCCATTGCCAGATGCCTCGCCCTCGTTATGCCTTTACCTATCATGATTCTGCTGTCTTTGCCTTGCTACTACGACGGCCACGTCCGCCACGACGGGTGGACTTTGGCTTCTCTTCGGATGCCGGAGTGCCTTCAGGTGCTGCAACGGGCTGCACGGGCTGCTCTGGCTGGGGCTCTGGTGCCGTTGCCTCAGCCGCAGGCTCCTTGGGGGAGGCTTCCTTGGCTGCCATGGCCTCGGCCTTGGCACGCGCTGCACGCTCACGGTCGGCCTTGCGCTGCTGTTCCCTTCGTTCCTGTTCCTTGCGCTCCTGCTCTGCCTTGCGTTCAGCCTCACGCTGAGCCTGCTCCTGACGCTGCTGTTCCTTGCGCTGCTGCTCCTTGCGCTGCTGTTCGACCTTGTCGCTTCTTCTCTCGTGCCTGTCACCAGGGCGGAAGCCGTCGAGCCACAGCTGCAGGGGCTTGTCCAGTTCGACGGGCACCCTCTGGCTTGCATCCTGCATCCATGCCCTGCCAGAAGCCATCTGCAGGAAATAGTACTGACGTGAATATTGGTCGAGCACCTTGAGGTCGTCCATGGTAAGTACCATGGGACGGCATGGCTCGTAGACGCTGCGCCACGTGGCATCGTCAATGGAGTTGTACCTCTGGAGGTCGTCGCACATTCCCAGCGAGCGTATGCCTACCGAGGCATCGTTGGTGAGCAGCAGGACCTTCTTGCCCTGGGCGAAGAGTTCTACGGTACGGCGTATGATGGCTGGGTCGGCAAATGCCGAGTGATGGCTCTCGCTGCCGATGCCCTCTATGCGAAGGCGGTTCTCCTTCTGCTGTGCAAGCATGAGCTTCTTGGCAAGGCGGGCCGCGACGTTGCGGCAGAGCACCTCGTCCGTCCAATCGGCATCCTTGTAGCTGACAGGGTCGAGTACGGAGGCAAAGCGGTCTACCTCCTCGTAGGTCTCGCTCATTATCATGAACCTGCCCCCTATGCGCTTCATCATCTTACTGATGGACTCTAACTGCCTCTCGAACTGCAGGCGTGCGTTCACCTTGGGGTCGCTGTGGCTGCTGCTGTGACCCACCTGCAGTTCAAGCCAGATATTGGTGTCGGACAGGACTATGTCGTAGTTGAGCACCTTGCACAGTATGCGTTCCAATATCTCGCACCGCATCGAGGCCTCCTCCAAGGTGAGCTGCTGTATCTGCTGGTCGCTGAGCAGGGGAATCCTCGCCCCCTGGTTGACAAGGTCGCAGAAGTCCTCCACCTCTATGTTGGCTGATATCTCCCGAGGCTTTGCCGGTCGTTGTTGTACGGGAGTGTCCCTTTCCTCCGGCTTCGCTTCCTCCTGCTTTGGTTCTGACGGCTCTTCCTTGGGCTGCTCTGCGGATTCTTTCGTCCTGGAGGTCGTCTTGCCCTTTCTTCCCTTAGCAGCGGGAGCCTTCACCTCTTCCTGTACGCCTTCTGCCATGGCAGGCGCGGGAGTCTCTGCCGGCACTTCCGACGGCATGTCGCTTGCCGCTATCTCTTCGTTCTTTGTCTCGTTTTCTGCAGGCTTAGCCTTTTGCCCAGCCTTGCGTCGAGAGCCGGTACCCCTTTTCTTGGGTGCCGCTGCTATCGCCGTTGCTGGTTCTTCCTTTGTCTTAGTTGTCACTTGCTAATAAAAAATTAAAGTTACCATGCTGCCTCGCCTGTGGGCGCATGTCTGACTGATTGGTTTTTCATTGCCTCATGCAACTCTCGCCTACGTGGGAAAGGTTTTCCCGGGTAACGCTTACGTTCAGACGCAACGCTGCGTTTTCCCCCACCTTGAACCCTATCTGGGCTCCTATGGTAGTGGCTGGCGAATACAGGCTTGGCGCAAGGTGGGCATGTAGGGGCGCAGGCGTCATCCTTCCCTGTGCCAGCATGGCACGGGGGATGCCGAAGTCATGTGCCACGTAACATCCTACATCCACGCGTTGGTTGACGACATAGTCCACCATTGCCATCAGGCCCAACGTGCCGACCTGCTCGCCATAGAGGCGATAGTTGCTGAAATATCCACCTGCCGCAGCCGTCAGCCGCCCATCCCTGCTTAGTGGCATGGCATACATGGCACCGACATTGCTGAAGAAGGATGCTCCACCAAAGGGATTACCCTTGCCCCAACCCACACGGACACCTGCCTCCATCTGGAGATTAAGCCCGGCATGAAGGCTCCAATCCTGTATCAACCGCCCCGGCAGGAGGAAATCCCCCATGCCGCAAACATGATTAGCCTCGTCCTGGGACAGACTCGTCAGGACAGGCGTCGTGATGACGACGAAATCGGCAATCACCTCTTCCTGGGCGACCGCCGTGACTCCGCATGTGAGCGTCAGCAGAATGTATGTGGAATATTTCCGCAATATATTCATGGTGCAAAGTTACGCAAAAAATATCATTTTTACTCTATTTCGTATATTTTTAATGATTCCTGCGATAGGTTTTTAGGATTTTTATGTAATTTTGCCGCCATGCCGGACGTAGCTCTGGCAATCGAGACATTAATGCAATAGGTAAGGATAACCAAAGCACCATCATTTCATACCATATCTATGAGAAGTTTGAACGAACATGAGATAAACGCACTCTTGAAGCAAGGGTGTACGGCAGAGGATTGGTCGAGAATCCTTGTGGACGAGGATTTCTGCAGCGACTATATATATAATGTAGAGTTCTTCGGGGGCATACGTCTGGGGCACTTCCGCAAGGAAGTCGAGGTTGCCAAGGGCTTTACACGCCACTCTGGCATCCGCAACGCCACGCTGAGAAACGTGTCTGTCGGCAACGACTGCCTGATAAACAACGTAGGCCTGATAAACACCACACCCGATGCCAACTTCGGCGAGGGCAAGGTGATATCGGTCCTCAACGAGGTGGGCAACGGCAACGTGATGATATTCGACGGACTCAACTCCCAACTCGCCGCCCTGATGGTAAAGTACGAGGCAGACAAGTGCTTCACGGATGTCATCAGGACGATGATACGAAATGAGATCTCCAACCACAGCTCACACATTACCACCATCGGCAACGACGTGCGGATCTGCAACACCACGGAGGTCAGTAACTGCCACATCAGCGACGGATGCACCATCGACGGCGCACTCAGGCTGAAGGACTGCACACTGAAGAGCATACCCGATGCGAGGGTCACGATAGGGGCAGGGGTGATATGCGAGAACTCGGTGATATACGACGGCTCGTCCATCACCAACAATGCAAAGCTGGAGAACTGCTTCGTCGGCGAGGCATGCAAGATAGCTGACGGGTTCACGGCAGAGAGCAGCCTCTTCTTCGCTAACTGCTACATGTCCAACGGCGAGGCATGCGCCGCATTCTGCGGCCCCTTCTCAGCCAGCCACCACAAGAGTTCACTGCTGATAGGCGGCATGTACAGCTTCTACAACGCTGGCTCGAACACAAACTTCTCAAACCATGCCTACAAGATGGGACCCATGCACTGGGGCATACTGGAGAGAGGTACCAAGACCGCCAGCGGCAGCTATATCCTGATGCCTGCACACATAGGCACCTTCAGCGTATGCTTCGGCAAGCTGATGCACCATCCCGACACGCGCAAGCTGCCTTTCTCGTACCTGATAGCATACGGAGACGACATGTACCTCATACCGGGGCGCAACCTCACGACCGTAGGACTCTACAGGGACATCCGCAAGTGGCCCACCAGGGACAAGCGCGCACAGAACGGCAAGAACTCGGTGGTGAACTTCGACTGGCTGTCGCCCTTCTCCGTGGGCGGCATCATGGTTGCCAAGAGAACCCTGGAGAGCCTGAGGGAGGTGAGCGGAGACGTGGCTACATACAACTTCCACGACTATGTCATCAAGAATTCTTCCCTGAAAAAGGGTATCAAATACTACGACATAGCCCTGCGCATATACATGGGTGCCGTAATGAAGCGCCACCGCCTGGAACGACCACGCTCGGAGGTAGGCACAGGCAAATGGAGCGACCTTAGCGGACTGCTCATACCCCTGAGCGAGGAAATGCGCATAGTGGACGGCATAAAGGACGGCAGCCTCGCATCCATCCACCAGATACGCGACGAGTTCGTAAAGGCAAACGCCAACTATTCCGAGTACAGATGGGCTTGGAGCTACAGGCTGATGCGCGAATACTACGGCATAGAGGGGGACATCACCGAGGCCGACGCACGACGGATACAGGAGGACTACATCACCGCACGACGTGCTTGGATAGCAGAGATACGCAAGGATGCCTTGAAGGAATACGAACTGGGCGACATAGAGAAGGAAGTGCTCGACAGTTTCACCGACATCCTGGACAAGGAGGTGGAATACGAGCGGCTCATGAAGTACGAGATGTAGGTGCCCACATCATAAACATCAGATGGCAAGAAGAATTAGGAAAACGTCAATAAAAATATAATAACATGTGTGGAATAATCGGATATATAGGTAGCCGCAAGGCATACCCCATACTCATCAAGGGACTTCACAGGCTGGAGTACCGTGGCTACGACAGCGCCGGATGCGCACTAATCAGCGAGGAGGACTCGGATCTCCATATCTACAAGGCTAAGGGGAAGGTGGCAGACCTGGAGTCCGCCGCCAAGGGCAAGGACTGCTCCGGGACCATAGGCATAGCACATACCCGATGGGCAACGCACGGAGTGCCTTCGGAAGTGAATGCCCACCCGCATGTCTCGGAGACGGGCAACCTGACACTCGTGCACAACGGCATCATCGAGAACTACAGCACCCTGCGCGAACAGCTGAAGAAACACGGATACCATTTCCAGAGCGAGACTGACACCGAGGTGCTCGTGCAACTGATAGAATACGTGATGAGCAAGACGGGCGAAGACCTTGCCACGTCGGTACGCGTTGCGCTGAAGAGCGTATTCGGTGCATACGCCATCGCAGTCATCGACCGCAGGCATCCCGACATGCTGGTGTGCGCAAGACGCTCCAGCCCACTGGCAATAGGAATAGTAGACGGGGACGGGGAGTTCTTCCTCGCATCGGATGCAAGCCCCATTGCCGAATATACCAAGCATATCGTATACCTGAAGGACGAGGAAGTGGGAGTGATAGAGAGGGGGAAGCACCTGAAGGTATACGACCTGAACGGCGCAGAGACAGAGGCTGAGGTGAAGGAAATAGACCTGGACCTCTCGATGCTCGACCACGAGGGCTTCCCGCATTTCATGCTGAAGGAAATCTTCGACCAGCCCAACGTGCTAAAGGATTGCATGCAGGGACGTATAGTGGAATCTCCCTACTCGCATTCTCCGCAAGTGATACTCTCCGCCGTCACCTCCAACAGGAGGAGGTTGCTCAGGGCACGCCGCATAGTGATAGTAAGCTGCGGCACATCGTGGCATGCCGGCTTGATAGGCAAGCAACTGCTGGAGCACTTCTGCAGGATCCCCGTAGAGGTGGCATACGCAAGCGAGTTCAGGTACAGCGACCCCGTCATAGAGCCTGACGACGTAGTGGTGGCCATCTCGCAGTCGGGTGAGACGGCAGACACCCTTGCCGCCATACAGCAGGCCAAGTCGCAGGGTGCCTTCGTATATGGCATAGTGAACGGAGTGGGCAGTTCGATTGCCAGAGAGTCGGACACGGGAACATACATACACGTGGGTCCCGAGATAGGAGTGGCTTCCACCAAGGCTTTCACGGGACAGGTGGTGGTGCTGACAATGATTGCACTCGCCCTTGGCATGGCAAAGGGTACGGTGGAACAGGATGAGTACGAACAGACCATACGCGAACTCATCCAGATACCCGAGAAGATAAACCGCGTACTGGAACAGAACGACAAGATCAAGCAACTGGCATCGCGTTTCACGTTCGCACACAACTTCCTCTACCTGGGGCGTGGGTGGAACTACCCAGTGGCATTGGAAGGCGCGCTGAAACTGAAGGAAATAAGCTACATCCACGCAGAGGGCTACCCTGCCGCCGAGATGAAGCACGGACCGATAGCCTTAGTGGACGCGGAGATGCCCGTGGTATTCATAGCAACACACCACAAGCTCTACCAGAAGATAGTAAGCAACATGCAGGAGGTCATCTCACGCCACGGACGCATCATCGCCATCGTGACCGAAGGCGACGAGCAGGTGAAGGGCATGGTGGAAGACGTAATCGAGATACCCGAGACACTGGCATGCCTCGCTCCTCTGCTGAGCGTAGTCCCCTTGCAGTTGCTCTCCTACCATGTGGCTGTTGCCAAGGGACTCGACGTAGACCAGCCACGCAACCTGGCAAAGAGCGTCACCGTGGAATGACGCGCCTTGTCCAAGGCAATCGCCTTGCCACTGCATGACGCACGCCGTCGACAAGGACACATGCAAGGAATATCAGTATACTGCCTGCCAGCACGTCGGCAGGCAGTTGCCATTCCTGATGACTGGCAACGACATCCCTGACCTTTCCCCACATAATCCCGGAGACGAGGGGATGCTCGTGCAACAGGTACACTGACAATGCAAGCGGCGAGAGCCAGGCAACGGGACGACGCAGACAGGCAGGGACGCTCCAATGGCAGAAAAGCATGAAGACGAATACGGACAAGGGCAGTACCAGTCCGTTGTATTCCATTGATATGATGCGGAAGCACCCGTCTCCTGCCATGACGTTCTTGGCAACCGCTATGGCAAGCATTGCAGCCAGCACGACTGCCGCCAAGGCAGTCGACATCCGCGACGTAATGCGTGGTGGGTACAGCCGCAAGTAGCCTCCCACTATATAGAGGTAGACGAAGAGGAGAAACTGCTGGCTATCCACCAGCAACCGCCCAAAGGGATATTGCAGCACGAGTACGGCACCCACCATGAGCAAGTAGCGGTATGAACGCTTGTCCAGGCAGCCCGCAAGGGTAGAGACAAAGGGTGCCACGAGCATCAGCGCAAGGTAATTGGTGATGAACCAGTATGTGTTGTTGCATACGGGCAGGAAATACCTCGCAGCGTCCACGAGCCTGAACGGTACGACTCCTGCCATGGCAAGGACAATCCACACACCCATGGAATAGAACAGCGTCTGGCTCCAGACATTCCATATCGCCCTGCCACGGAAGCACTGGTTCTCTATTAGGAAGTAGCCCGAGATGAGCACGAAGCAGTTGACGCTGACCAAAGCAAGCAACTTGATGGCTTCGAGCAGGAACCATGCCGTTGCACCACACGCTCCACCTACATCCATGCAGAATCCCTCGGCCCCGGGCGAATAGATTAGCAGTGCAGAATTGTAGAAATGGTTGACCACCACCCCAAGCATGGACAGGAGACGCAGCACATCGAGGTTCGCCTGTCTGCATCCCTTGTCATGCCTGGCATTGGTGGTCGTATACATGCTTAGAGTCAGTAAGAGAGAGAGGTACGACGACACACGTCACTTCAGCCTGGCAAGAGCCTCCTTGATGCGACGCATGGCTTCCTTGATGTTCTCGTCGCTCGTAGCATAGCTCATGCGGAAACACTCAGGCGAGCCGAAGGCATCTCCGCCAACGGTAGCCACGTGGGCCACCTCCAGCAGGTACATGGCAAGATCCGTGCTGCTGGCAATCTTGCGGTCGCCGTCGCTCTTGCCAAAGAAACTGCTGCATCGTGGGAATAGGTAGAAGGCTCCCTGTGGGTCGTTGACCTCCAGTCCGGGTATCTCGCGAGCAAGGCTCACTATGAGGTTCTTCCTCCTTTCGAAGGCAAGGCGCATATCCTCCACGCATTGCTGGTCGCCTGAGAATGCAGCCTCTGCAGCCTTCTGGCTGACGGAGCAAGGTCCGCTGGTATACTGTCCCTGCAACTTGTTGCATCCCTTCACTATCCATTCGGGGGCTGCGATGAAGCCAATCCTCCAGCCTGTCATGGCGTATGCCTTGCTGACGCCGTTGATGACCACCACCCTATCCTTGATGTCCTCGAACTGAGCCATAGAGGCATGTTCCCCGACATAGTTGATGTGCTCGTATATCTCGTCTGCCAGCACTATCACGTCACGGTGACGTAGCAGGACATCCTTCAGTGCCCTCAACTCCTCCTTGGTGTATACTGAACCCGTGGGATTGCTGGGTGAACACAGGATGAGAGCCTTGGTCCTGGGCGTGATGGCACTCTCCAGTTGCTGCGGCGTAATCTTGAAGTCCTGCTCGATGGTGGCCTCCACAAAGACAGGCGTGCCTTCTGCCAGCAGCACCATCTGGGGGTAGCTCACCCAATAGGGAGCGGGTATGATGACCTCGTCGCCTGCATTTACCAGAGCCATTATGGCATTGCACACGCTCTGCTTGGCTCCATTGCTGCACAGTATCTGCGTTGGTGCATAGTCCAAGCCATTCTCCCTCTTCAGCTTCTCCACGATGGCCTTCTTCAGTTCCGGGTAGCCGGGCACTGGTGAATACCTGCTCCAGTTGTCCTCTACAGCCTTGATGGCAGCCTGCTTGATGTGGTCGGGGGTGTTGAAGTCTGGTTCACCTACGCTCATGTTGATGATGTCCACACCCTGTGCCTTCAGTTCCGAACTCTTCTGGCTCATTGCCAGTGTTGCGCTGGGCGACAGACGGTTGAGTCTGTCCGATAGTTGATTGCTCATAGTAGTCTGTATGTTGTGTTCTGATTGTTTTTCTCCTTCAAGGCCGTCCGTCAAAGCTTATGCCCCATCCTCGTCTTCTTTGTCTCTAAGTAACGCCTGTTGTACTCGTTGGGCTGCACCACGATGGGAATGTTCTCCACTATTTCGAGCCCGTAGCTCTCCAACCCCACTCGTTTCACGGGGTTGTTGGTAATGAGGCGTATCTTGCCCACTCCCATTTCGCGCAATATCTGTGCGCCTACCCCATACTCGCGTTCGTCGGGCTGGAAGCCGAGGTGTATGTTGGCATCTACCGTATCGTCCCCCTGCTCCTGCAGCCTGTAGGCGGCAATCTTGTTCATCAGCCCTATTCCCCTGCCTTCCTGGCTGAGGTACACGACCATGCCCTTGCCTTCCTTCTCTATCATGCGCATTGCCTGGTGCAACTGCTCCCCGCAGTCGCAGCGGCTGCTGCCGAAGATGTCCCCCGTCATGCAACTGCTGTGCATCCTGACCATCAGCGGCTCATCCTCCTTCCACTGCCCCTTGTAGAGCACCACATGCTCCAACCCGTTGCTTTTCTGCCTGAATGGGACGATGCGGAAGTGACCGTATTCCGTGGGCATGTCTGCCTCCACGCCTCTTTCCACCAGCGACTCCTGCTTCAGCCTGTAGGCTATCAGGTCGCGTATGGAGATTATCTTCAGCCCATGCTCCCCTGCCACCTGCCTCAGTTGCGGCATCCTTGCCATCGTGCCGTCCTCGTTGAGAATCTCTATCAGGGCGGCGGCAGGTTGCAGCCCTGCTAAGCGTGCAAGGTCTATGGCTGCCTCGGTATGCCCGGCACGGCGCAGCACGCCCTTGTCCTGGGCATAGAGGGGGTTGATGTGCCCCGGCCGTCCGAAGTCAGAGGGCTTGCGCGAGGGGTCTGCCAAGGCACGTATGGTAGCTGCCCTGTCGTGTGCGCTGACACCTGTCGTGCACCCCTCAAGCAGGTCGATGGTGACGGTGAAGGGAGTACCCAACATGCTGGTATTCTCCTGCACCTGATGGTCGAGCTCCAGCTCGCGTGCTCTCTGGTTGGTGATGGGAGCGCACAGCACTCCCCTGCCGTGGCTAAGCATGAAGTTGACCTTCTCGGGCGTGATCATCTCGGCAGGCGTGATGAAGTCTCCCTCGTTCTCGCGGTCCTCGTCGTCAACTACAATTACGAACTTCCCTTGGCGGAAGTCCTCCAGAGCCTCCTCTATGGGGCTCAGTCCAACTTGATTGCTCATATATCCTTTATCATTCATGTTCGTTCTCTTGTCTGTGCCTGACGCCCCCCCCTCATTTCAGCCCAAGTTTAGTGATTCTCTCTACCACCTGGGCGTTCAGCCTCTGTATGGTCTGCATGTCCACCCAGAGACGGAGCCGATACCTCCACACCCTGAAGTAGAAGAACAGTCCCAAGGGCAGGAACAGCCCTGCCGCCACATTCATCCGTGGATTGGAGAATGGATGTGTATGAGCATAGAGAGGCAGTATGGGGTAGTCGTTGATGTAAGTCAGTATGGCGTTATCGCGGCTGTTGTGCAGTTCGTCCACTATCCTCTCCATCTCCGCGCTTATGGCCTTCACCCTGCCATCCCTGCGAGAGCGGAAGAAGAGCGAGACATAATTGGGCAGCATCCTGAGGTGGGCTGCCTGCACGTATGCCTTGCACTCGTCCGTCAGCCTGCCGAGGTCTGCCACGAGTCTCACATAGTCGGGGTCTTCTATCACCACCTCCTTGCGTGCCAGCTTGCGGCTTGCCCTGAGCCCCAGCAACCTTCGGAAGAAATTGACATATCCCTCCAGGTTGAACACCACGCTGTCCTTGTTCGCCTTGTATATCAGGAACATTCCCACAGGCAGCAGTATGGCACTGCTGAGCCATGAGCCGAACGGCACGGCCCACACACCCACCTTGGCGTTGTTCTCGCCTGAGGCATTGACGATGTAGTAGAAGATGAAGATTACGACGCTGATGACAACGGGTACGCCCAGTCCGCCCTTGCGGATGATGGCACCGAGCGGCGCACCTATGAAGAAGAAGAGCATGCAGGCAAGGCTGAGTGAGAACTTCCTGTTCATCTCCATCCTGTGCTTGCGTATCAGCCCGTTGCTGTCTGCCGTTATCTGCGCCCTGAAGTCGTACTCTGACCTCACGGACGAGGCATGCGAGAGGGCACCCTTCCAGGCATGGGCCTTGCCGTTGTCGTCCAACCTCGCATACAGCGTGTCGAAGGGCTCCTGCGTATCGGCCTGGCTCACTATTGCCAACGAGTCCTTGATGCCACGAGGAAGGCTGCGGTTGAGGAAGTTCTGCATCGCAATGTGGTAGATGGAGTGCCCCACGCTGTCCATGGCATGGTCCAGCGAGTCGAGCGTATGCCCCAGTTCCACAAGGTCCTTCGTCCCCGCATCCCGGGTGAACAGGTTAGGGTCTAAGAGATTGATGTTGGTGTCGAAGGTAATCAGGTCTACCTCCCTGATGAACGATTCCCTCATATATGGTACGCTTGCCCTGAACATGTTGCCGCTCTGGTTGTCCATGTTGCGGAATCTCTCGCCATTGTACATGGTCAGCTTCAGGTGCCGGTGGTCGTCGGTGCTCTGTATGCGTGCACTGTCTGCCAGCACGATGTCCGTGTCCTCGTAGCCACCACTATTGGTGTATATCATCACGCCATACAGCATGCCCGTCTCCGAGTCCTTGCGTTCCACGAAGAGGTTGTAACCCGGTATGTCGGAATAGAAGATGCCTTCGGGAATCTCCAGCTCGGGCGACTTCATCTTCATGCCATATACCACGGAATAGAGTTTCCTCGTGGCATTGGGGCTTATCTTGTTCTGGAAATAGAAACTGCCTGCGCATACCATCAGGGCAAAGACAAACACAGGGCAGAATATCCTTATCAGAGGTACGCCCGAGGCCTTCATGGAGAGCAGCTCGAACCTCTCGCCCAGGTTGCCGAACGAAATCAGGCTGGCAAGCAGCACGGCAAGGGGAGTAGACAACGGCACGATGGTCAATGCGCTGTACCACAAGAACTGAGCCAGTACATCCCACGACAAGCCCTTGCCAATCAACTCGTCGACATACCTCCACACGAACTGCATCAGGAAGATAAAGAGGCAGATAAAAAACGTACCTGCAAACAGTTGCAGATATGCCTTCAGTATGAAGATGTCCAGCTTCTTTATCAGTCTCATGCCTACATTCACATAAGGTCATGCCGCCTCAGGGCACAATCCGACTGCAAAGATACAACAAATTTCCCTTACAATTGTCCCTTTGTTCCAAAAAAACATCGTTTAGCACACGGAGCAGCCATTCGCCCATGCCCTAAAGTTCATAGTCAAAGCATACTCTCTGCACCGTGTATGGCCTGACCTTGGTGTCTGCCACCTGCACATGCAACGGATGCTTGGCATAGGTTTGCAGGGCCGACTCGTCCTGAAACGTGGACTCCAGCATTACGTCGCAGTTGCTTGATGCAAGCCTACCTTGTGTAGTCACCTTGATGTCTGTCAGGCCTGGTATCTTACCTGCCAGGGATTCCAACCCTTCCTTTATGCCCGCCTTGACATTCCTACTTTCCTCTTCCGTCAACTCTGGATTCAGAGTCCATAAAATAATGTGCGTTACCATTTCGTGTCCGTTTTAGAAATCCTGTTGCAAAGTTACGACAAAAAACAGACAAAATCGTTCAGTTGTTCCAAAAATGTACCTAACGACAAGTCTTTGCTTGTCTTTTTTTACCAAAGTCGACTAATGTCTCAGTACCCTCTGATTCCTCATGCGTAACATATTCGGAAGCGGCAAGCACGCTCCGTCGCTTCTTCCGGGGCTGTCACATCTTCTGCCATGTCGTTCAATATGCCTTGTTTCCCTTCCATTCCCTTAGCATCCCCTTAGCATTCCCTTAGTTTGCGAACAGGGAATAAAGAGAACGCTAAGGGAAACCTATGTATAATTAGGGAGAAGCAAAGCCGCCCGAGCCTATGTCTGCACCCCGTCGTCCTATGGGTTAAAGCAAGTTGCACAAGTCGAGCTATGCGAGGGTCGTCAACCCCACGGTGACCTACCTTGAGGACAAGGTGACGGCACGCTGAGGTGTCGGTCATGCCGTTGTCCCCCGTTGGTTACTGGGGAGAACCAACGGTAGGACCATCTACGGTAAGGATGCCTTCAGGCGACACGCTCATCCTGTCCATCAGCACTACCCGCTCGTCTGGATTGTCGCTCATCCGACCATGATAGACGCAGTAGCGTTCTCCGTCGGGCATGAGTATCGACATGCAATGCCCGGTGCCCATCACCCTGCCTCCGTTGCTTACATTCTCCTGCAGGACGGGGTTGTTCTCTGCTTTCGTGAAGGGACCAAGAGGATTGTCGCTCGTGGCATAGCCCACGGCATAGTACTTGCCTTGATAGCAGTTGGCACTATACATTATATAATATGTGTCGCCTTCACGGAAGATGTAGCTGCCTTCCGTCCACCTGCGGTTGACCTCCTTGTGAGTAGCACTCCTGCTCTCCCATTCCGACTGGCGGTCGTCAAGGCTGGATGGAGGGCATAAGAGCAGTTGCGGCTCGCCGATTACTCCGCTGAAGTCGGGTTTCATCTCCACTCCGTACACCCAGCTCTCTTCTATGGTGGTGTATACACCTGCCTGACGAAGGCTGTCGGCAACCTCGCTTTCTACCGAATGCTTGTAGCAGCAACGGCTGAAATACAGATAGCACTTGCCCGTTGCATCGTCGAAATATACATTAGCGTCGATGATGGGATATTCGGGGTTGAAGACGGGACGGTTATATAGGTCGGTGAAAGGTCCTGTGGGACTATCACTTACTGCCACTCCTATCTTGAAGTTCTCAAGCTCTTTGGTGGGATTCTCCCTATAGTTGGCACTGAAGAACATGTAATACTTGCCGTCGCGCTCGTATACCTCTGGTGCCCAAAAGCAATCCACGCACCACTGGCTGCTGTCTCCTCCATGGTACACTTGCCCACATGGTTCCCATTGGGTAAGGTCCTTGCTGACGTAAGCCTCAAAGCCATCGCCCAGCGAAGTGCCATACATGTAGTATTTGCCATCGGAAGCGTGTAGCAGGAAGGGGTCTCCAAACTTGATGGGCATGGGGTTGTTCAGTTGCACGGTTCCCTGGCTGGCAGGTGTTGGCTGGCATGAATATGCCGTACTAAGCAATGCCGCTAAAATGCAGAAATAGGATATTGAATGTCTCATAATGTTTAATATGGTTTGTATTCCTCGCTTGTGGTTATCTCCTGAGTGTTGGATGCGTCGGAGTCAGCCTCCCTATACCAATCGCTGTACATGATGTAGTGGGATGCATACGTCTTGTTCAGTGCCTGTGCCTGCTCGGGGTCGACCTTCTTGATGAACTTGGCTGGCACACCGCCCCACAGTTCTCCGTCACCAATCTGCGTGTTGCTCAGCACCAATGCCCCGGCAGCAACTATGGCACCCTTGCCCACCACGGCATTGTCCAGAACTGTGGCACCCATGCCTACAAGGGCACCGTCGTTTACTACACATCCGTGCAGGGTGACGGAATGTCCTATCGTGACATCGTTCCCGAGGATGCAGGGAGCCTTGCCGTTCAAGGTATGTATGCAACTATTGTCCTGTATGTTGGTGCGGTCGCCAACCTTGACGAAATGTACGTCACCTCGGACTACGGCGTTGAACCATACGGTGCAGTCGTCTCCCATCTCTACGTCGCCTACGATGGCTGCTCCTTCGCTGAAGTAGCAATGCTTACCAAAACGGGGAGCAGGCATCCCCGGCAGTTTCTTTATTATCGCCATGTTGTATGTGTTGTCTTAGGTTTGATTTTGATGTGTCACGTCCATCAGTTCGAATTGTTTGTCTTGTCGTTCTGCCACTGTATCGTACACACACTCTCTCTTGGCCGACACAGATGCAGGTGGCTGTTCAGATAGGTTTGCACGCCTCCTCTAACCACAGTCGTTCTTCCTTGTCGAGCAGTGGAGACAGTTCCGTAAGGACTCGCTGGTGATAGTCGTTGAGGTATTCTATCTCGTCCCTTTGCATCATCTCCACGATGATGGGAGTCGTATCGATAGGACATAGCGTTAGCGAATCGAAACGGAGGAAATTCCCGAACTCCGTGGTTGCATGTTCCACAATCAATAGCGTATTCTCTATGCGCACCCCATGTTCTCCTGCACGGTATATGCCGGGCTCGTCCGTTACTGTCATGCCGGCCCTGAGGGGAGCTGGCTTGTAGTTCATGCGTATCTGGTGGGGACCCTCGTGTACGTTCAGGTAACTGCCCACTCCATGCCCCGTGCCATGCAGGTAGTTTATGCCATGCTGCCACATTGCGTAGCGTGCAAGCACGTCGAGCTGGGTACCGCACGCACCTTCCGGGAACCTTGCCATCGCCAGGCGGATGTGTCCCCTCAGTACGAGGGTGTAGTCAGTCCTCTCCCTATCGGTGAGTGGACCAAGGGCAATGGTGCGCGTAATGTCGGTCGTGCCATCCTGATATTGCGCACCACTGTCAAGCAGCAGAAAGCCGCGTGGCATCAGGGATGCGTCCGTCGAGGGGGTAGCCTCATAGTGTACTATCGCTCCGTGTGCGGCATAACCTGCTATGGTGTCGAAGGAAATGTCCCGGAACAATGGCTGTGATGCTCGTAGCGAATACAGCTTCCGGTCGATGCTCATCTCTGTCTCTCCTCCTGCCTGAACTGCCGGCACGAGCCAGCGTAGGAACTTCACCATGGCAACGCCGTCTCGCAGCATCGCTTGCCGGAAACCCCGTATCTCCGTCTCGTTCTTCACGGCCTTCATGGGCGACACTACGGACGGATGCTCCACTATCCTGCATGTCTTGGGCAGATACGACAGGATATTGCAGTTAGTGCTGGATGTATCCAGCAGGACCGACCCTTCGCGATATTCCTGCAAGGCATGTGGCAAGTCCGCGTACGGCATTGTCTCCACGCCCTGTCCGGCAAGGTACTCCCTTACGTCATCGCCCAACTTTGCAGGGTTGACAAAGAGGATTGCACGTTGCATGGTGACGAGCAGGTAGCTGACAAAGACGGGGTTGCAATGTACGTCCGAGCCACGCAGGTTCATTAGCCATGCCACCTCGTCGAGCTGACTCACTACCGTGCCGTCTGCGCCAAGGGCGGACAGGGCGTGTCGCAAGCGTTGGAGTTTGTGGGACGACTCCTCTCCGCTAAACTCAATGGGATGCAGCACGACGGGGTTGTCAGGCACGGTGGGCCTTTCCGTCCAAAGCTGGCTACACGGGTCAAGGGAAAGGTCAATCCCTATGCCCGACGCATCAAGTTCCCTTTCCAAGCTGCGTACGCTGTCTATGGTATTCACCCATCCGTCCATACCAACTCGGCTCCCACTGGGCAACGTGCTGCAAAGCCATTGTGCAATGGTGGGCGTACCCTGCATGCCGTCCTTCATGAGGCGGAACGGAGTACCCTGCAACTGCTGTTCTGCGGCAATGAAGTAGCGGCTGTCCGTCCACAAAGCGGCATCGTCAGCGGTCACCACTGCAGTACCTGCACTGCCGTTGAATCCGCTTATCCATTGCCTTGCCTGCCAATGTGCAGGAATGTACTCCCCGCAATGAGGGTCGGTGCTTGGGAATATGAACGCCGCCAGGTCCTTTTCCCTAAGGAATCTCCTAAGGTCCTCTACTCTGGTCATAGTATCTTGCTTGTCCTGAGGTAATCACCTATGCGGTCGAGCCAGGTATAGCTGCCAGTGCCGGGCGAGGCATTCTTCTGGAAGCAATGGTCGCGCCTGCAGAGCGTATGCAACTCGCTCTGTATGCCCATGCTGCGCATCTTTTCCCAGGTCTTCACGGAATTCATGGCTGCCCATCCGTCTGCATCTCCATGGATGAAGAGCATGGGGGCTGTCTTTAGGTCAAAGCTGAACTCCGGCACGAGTACTGCGCTGTCGTCGTTGCCGCCTGTGGTGTTGTGGGCGTTTGAGCCGTCAGTCAGGGCGTATGCAGGATATATGCCGATACCCCATTGCACGTTGCATGGCAGACGATCGATGTCGTCTATGGGCAGGTAAGACTGGTGCATGGACGATGTCACACCCATCAGGGTAAGATGTCCTCCTGCCGAGCTGCCCATGATACCAATCTTGTCGGGGTTCAGGCCATAGGATGCAGCCTTGCTCCTGACTATGCGCACGGCACGCTGCAAGTCTTCCCATGCCGTGGTATGCTTGGCAAGTCCCTTTGGGCGTGGCGTGCGGTACTTCATGGTCACCACGGTCATGCCCAGTTCGTTCAGGTAGCGTCTGGCAGGTGCCACCTCAAATCCGTCAGGCCCATTGCCTTCATACGAGCCTCCGCTATATATTATCTGTATGGCATCTGTCTTCTTTTCCTTGGGGAAGTGCCATTCGAGGTAAGGCTTGCACTGATGCTCCTGCGTATCTGGCATCTTGCCCTCGGGCCAAACGTCCTCGGTGACCTTCTCGCGTCGGGCATCGTCGTTGGCATAGCGTGACATCAGGCTCACCTCTGGCTGCAACTTCCTGTAGAACTCCATCTGGTTCATGAACTCTATGCCCCTCTCCAGCCCGAATGCACCGTGTCCCAGGTTGGGATAAAGGTGCAGCTCGGCCGGTATGTGACGCTTCCTAAGTTCCCTGTAGATAAGGGTGGAGCCATTGGGGGTATACTCGTCCATTCCTCCGTGGTGGAGCGACATGGGGCAAGTCTTCTCGTCGAACTTGAAGATAGGGGACAGAGCCACGTCCGTCCCATATCCCTGCCTTGTAGCAGGCACGCCGATATCTCCGTCCGTGGTGACGTAGGCAGGGGCGTTCACTATCGCCCAGTTGATGTGGCATGGTATCGTGTCGAGGTCGTCCACCTTCTCGTAGGCAGGGGTCTGCGAACTGGTTGCAAGCAACAGGGCGAGGTGCGAGCCTGCCGACATTGATATGGTACCTATCTTCTCTGGGTCGAATCCTCGTTTCTTGGCTTCGCTTCTCACCATGCGGACGGCCCTCTGAGCATCTTCCCATGCGCTCTGGTATATGGGTAGGTCAACGGGGCGCGGCGTACGATACACGAACTTCACGCACTGTATTCCCTGGCGTGTCAGTTCCTGATGCCACTTCTCCACCAGGTCTACGTCGCAGCACGTCTGGTATGCACCGCCCGATATCAGTATCATGCAAGCATCTGTTCTCACGCTTTCGTCGGGTTTCTCATACCACTCCAAGTAGGCCACCCTATGCTTGTCCGCCTTGAACTTCTCGCTGCTTGTCTCGTCCGTCATGGCGGCAATCTGGTGTTCTTGCCTATGAGGCATCTTCCCCTTTGGCCATACGGTTTCTCTTTCCAAAGCGTAGCCGCACAAGGCGTACAGTACGCTGATGAATAACAAATAACGCTTCATAATATGTATAGTTTATGTAAGTTTTCAACAAATACCTCACAAAGGTACGAATAAGCGAGCGAAAAACCAAAATTTATTTGATTTTTTCCAAGCGAGAGTACCTTCGGCTGAAAGCCAATGGTACGAATAAGCGAGCGAAAGCCATACAACGCAAAGCCTCAGCAATGAAAACAGTGATTTTTTCATTGCTGAGGCGAAATGAACTAGATGTCAGGTGACAGTGATTAAATGCAACGTTCTGCGATGAGGAGTTAGGAACGAACCATATAACTTCAACCGCCTCTAAAGGTATCTTTATCGGCTCACGAAGGCATCTTCAAATCCCAACGAATATCCCTTGCATTAAAATGACATGAGAAAAGCCGCAAATTATTTGGAGGATTCAGATGAAATTGGTAATTTTGCAGAGGCTGGAATCTTCTAATCTTCCGACAATGACAGAGGCAGACATCAAAATACCGTATGCGATAGCCAATTTCGCCGAACTTAGGGAGCGTGGCTACTACTATATCGACAAGACCGAATACATCCGGAAACTTGAACGATACAAGGCTCCCGTGTTCCTGCGTCCGAGACGGTTCGGCAAGAGCCTTTTCGTGTCTACCCTTGCCCACTACTACGACCGCAACAAGGCTGACAAGTTCGAGCCCCTCTTTGGCGGCACGTCGATAGGCGACAACCCTACCGTCGAGCACAACAGGTATATTGTCATAAGATATGATTTCTCAAAGATGTCAATGTCTAAGGACAAAGGTGAACTGGAGAACAATTTCAATCTTCTCAACTCCGGTCCAGCAAGGGTAGCGGTGGCGCAGAATCGTGACATCTTCGGAGATTTCATATTCCATTCTGACGGCAACGCATCGCAGATGTTGAGTGAGATCACGGATTATGTTTCGTCACACAACCTTCCACCTTTATATATATTGATTGATGAATATGACAATTTCACCAACCAGCTGCTCGTGGAGTATAACGATGCGATGTATGAGGACTTGACTACAGGCGACAGTTTCCTTCGCACATTCTTTAAGGTCATCAAGTCTGGTATAGGCGATGGCACTATCAGGTCTTGTTTCTGTACAGGAGTGTTGCCATTGACGATGGACGACCTGACCAGCGGATTCAATATTGCGGAGATCATCACGTTGGAGCCGGAGTTTGTCAATCTGTTGGGATTCACCCATAAGGAAGCGTCGGACTATCTCCGCTTTGTCATTGACACATATAATCCCTCAGCTAATTTCGATGAATTGTGGACGCTTGTTCTCAACAACTATGACGGGTATCATTTCCTGAGTAAGTCAGAGCCGCTTTTTAACTCGACCATACTCACCTATTTCCTTAAGAGATATGCCATTAACAAAACCATCCCCGACGAGATGGTTGACGAAAACCTACGCACTGATGTCAGTTGGATTCGCCGCCTGACACTATCCCTTGAGAATGCCAAGGAGATGCTCGACACGCTGCTCATCGATGGTGAGATGCTCTATTCGCAGACCGACTTCAAGAGCAAGTTCAACAAGAAGAAATTCTTCTCGCCCGAATTCTATCCCATCAGTCTATTCTATCTCGGGATGACAACGCTGAAAGATGCCTATACCATGGTATTGCCTAATCTCACGGCACGCAGTATCTATCAGGATTACTACAACGAGCTGAATGAGATAAGCAGCAAGGCGCAGCTTTTCGTTCCCTCCTACAGAACTTTTGCCGGCAACCGCGAGTTTGAGCCTCTTTTCTACAACTATGTTGATAAGTATCTCGGACAATTTCCTGCACAGGCATTCGACAAGATCAACGAGAACTTCGTGCGTTGTTCGTTCTTTGAGGTCTTGAGCCGTTATCTCAGCGACAGCTATACGTTCGCCCTTGAGCAGAACCTGCCTTCCGGCCGTGCCGACCTCGTGTTGACTGGCATCCCCGGCTCGTCGTTCCACAACGACTGCCGCATAGTTGAGTTCAAGTATTTCAAGGCTTCAGATGCAGCGAAGGTAGAGGCGATTGACGCCCCACGCAAGGAAGATGTGAATCAGGTGAATGGCTATGCCGCCGACATCAATGCCATGTTCCCCAATTACGAAATCAAGACCTACGTGGCATATCTCGCAGCCAACAAGGCGGCGAAGATATTCCCTGCCAATAGTTGATGCGCCCCCTTGTTTCCCCTTATCATCCTGTTAGCATCCTGTTCATTTGCAAGGAGAAACCAACAGGATAGCAAGTGGGGGGTGGGGATGAGACTCGGCTCCTTATTCCTTTATTTCCACCTCCCTGCCCATCTTGTTGATTATGGTGTAGGTCTGGTCGTATATCTTGGGATTATTCCCCTGCACCACGAACATCACGAAGTCTCCGCTGCGCCGCAGCATCCTGTAGCCTTCCACGTCGGGCTTCTCACGCATGTAGAGGCGGTTGCCTATGGTACACAGCCGACCGTCGGCTTTTATCTCCCAGTTTCTGTAGGGGATGTACCGCTCATGGTAGATGTTGCGTACAAACACCATGTCACCGTCATACAGCAGTTCCACGAAGCCCCTGCGCCTCGCTACCGGCTTGTGCAGGTAATAGAATCCCGTCTTCCTGTCTGCCCATACCTCCCTGCGTTCTCCATGCTCCTCGTAGATTACATGGCATAGCTCTCCGTCCTTCTCCACCATGGCGTTGTGCTCCCTCTGCCATTCGTCGGTGCTAAAGGACTCGTCCAAGAATCGATGCTTCACTTGCTCCACGGCTGCCAGCCATGCTGCCTTCTGCCTGTCGCAGTAGTCCATGAAGGCTTGCCTGCCACCTGCCTCTTTCTCGCTGACGGGAGTATGGTCAAGGTCCTGCTGGAAGTATGTCGTGCCCGTCTCGTCCTTGTAGACTCGCATGTCGTTGTGCAGCACCTCCTGTAGCCTATAGACTTTGTCAGGACTGCTGAGCGACACATACAGCATCTTCCACGACAGGCCGTCTCCTGCCTGGGTCTCCAATGCCTTGACGTTGATGCCGTGGCTGACATCTATCCACTGACTGCGGATTCTCGGATAGTAGGTCTCGTAGTCTGTAGTCAGCATCTCCATGCCACGGTACTCTATCACCCTTGGGTGACGTTCGAACTCTATTCCCGTCACCGTGTCCTTGCACACCCACGTCTTGCCCTTCTTCTTCCTTATGAAGCCCTCGCTTACGGTGTTCACGAACCGTGCGGCAAGCTCGTCATGGGTTACGATGCGCACCACCTCCCTGTCCTCGTCCGTATCATCCTTGATGTCGGAGGTAGAGAAGCGCAGCGCTCCTATAGCCTTGCTCTCGTCATGTATGGCAGTCAGGTCATCTGCATCACCCACAAAATATCCTTCCCAGTCACGGTCGGAGGTAGGCAGTCCGAAGGCGCGGTACAGTCCCACGTTGTCGAGGATGATACAGTTCGCCTTGCTGGGGCTCAGCCGCATGCCTCGTCCCACCATCTGAAGGTACTTCGCCAACGATAATGTAGGACGTGCCATCTGTATGAACTCCACGTCCGGGCAGTCGAACCCTTCGGAGAAGAGGTCGACGCTCACCAGCACCTGAATTAAATAATCGCAACTTTGTTGCGTAGGCAATCCACGAGCAGTCCCTTGTGGGCGAGAGCTTTGCTGCTCGTACAGGCCCTGCCGGCCAGGCTTTAAGTTCCCTGTCCCCTGAGGGGAAAGGGGATTTTGGGGAAAGCGGTGGAGCCCCTTCTTTAAGGGAAAAGAAGGGGACGGGGGATGATTTTCGAAAATTTCCCCCGAAGAATACCCTTCGGGGAAAGAACTTTTCCTAAAAACATCAATGATATTTTCCCTAATATCCATTGGTGTCTTCGAGCTGATGGCTTGTGCTTCTATGCCCTGGCTGCGGTAGAACGCTGCAATGTGTTCGGCATGGGCTATGTCTATGGCATAGATGATACCTTTCTTGTCGAAGGCATATTTCTCGAAAGTCTCAAACAGCCGCTCGATGCTCGGGCGTACGTCGAGCTTGTCGCGCATCTCCTTTATCTGGTAGTCTCCGTCAGCACCCCGCATCCTCATCCCGTCTATCACCTGCTGCTGCTCGCTGTCAGGACGTATCGAATAGTAGTCGAAGGTGGCAAGCCAGCCTTCTGCCACGAACCGTCGCATGTCCCACGACATCACCATCATGTCAAACAGGTCGGTGAAGCCCTCTCCGCTCATACGGTAAGGCGTGGCGGTGAGCCCCAGGAACTTTGCCTCCGGCCATGCCTCCCACAGCATCCTGTAGGTCTTTGCCACGGCATGATGCGCCTCGTCAATGATCACTAAAGATGGTGAAAGTATAGCACTCAGGGAAGAATCTTTGCGGACAACGTCAAGGTCAAGGTTTCTTTCCCTCGCCAGAGTCTGTATAGATGCTATCATGACAGGCTTTATATCTTTAGCCTTCCTGCCGCCTGCAATAATCCCATAGTCGATGCCATATCGCTCCAAGTGCTCGCCCGTCTGCTCAATCAGTTCTATACGATGCGCCACAATCAGCACTTGAGAATGCGGATAGCTTATAGAATTTAGCTTTGAGTTGAGTCCTCTTTTCTCTAAGCTTTTTTCTCTAAGCTCTAAGCTCTTATTCAGATACCTCTTAACAAGCTCAGCCAGCACAACGGTCTTGCCGGTGCCTGTAGGCATCTGCATCATCACGCTCCTCTCCTTCCCAAGTGCGTCCTCCACCCTACTGCATATCTCTGCCTGGTAGTCTCTCAGCATTATTCCGGTATTGTTTGTCAAGGTTAGGGTCACCCTTCACCCCAGTCTCTTCGTTAACACATTCCCCTTGAAGGCAGTCAGTTCCGCAGTGCCGTCCTCGTGGAGCACCACCTTCTCGTATCTTGGCTCTATCTCCACCTTGCCATCCACCGCCACCACGCCCCAGAAGCCGTATGAGGCTTCCATCACGCAGTAGTGCCCTATAGGAGGCTCTATGGTGCGGTATATGGGTGGTACAGCCATGCGCCCGTCAATGCGCAAGCCCCATTTTCCGCCTATACTGATAGGCTCTGCCTGTATCATTCCTTTCAGAGCGTCACGTCTCTGCCTTTCCTTTTCCTCACATTTCCTTCGTCTCTCAGACATGACCCTTGCCTCCGAATCCTTCTTTATGTCCTGTAGCCTCTTCTTCATCATGGCAAGTGCGGCCTCACTGTCCTTCCTCCCTAAGTTGTCCCATATCACATCACCCGTTTCCGTGTCGCGTCTGATGTGGTAATGGAGTCCTCCGTCGTCCATCACCATCACCGACCCGTCAGCGAAGTCCCTCAGTTTCCAATACAGCCTGTCCTCGTCTCCACTTATCTGGCAGCGTTTGAGAATAGGGTGTTTCTCTATCATCTTGTCCATGATGCTATTGTCAGGAGCATCGTGGCATGGCATTTCGATGTACAGGTCTCCCGGACCATTTTGAATATGGTCTGGTTCTCCCTTCACCTGATAGTACTGCTTGGTACGTGTACATAAGTAGCCTCCCATGTAGGCTATCTCAAAATCGCCGTACCTCTCTATGTCAGGCATTGCGGCGTAGGGGTGTCCCGACTTAATATCCACGTAATATGTGGTAGGAATCATGTACTTCCCTTCGTACCCTACGCCTTTCGTCAGCAGGTTCTGTAGGTAAGGGTTGCGCATGGCTTCCATCACGCCCGTCCTTACCTTCACGAAGCCGTGCCCCGCAAACTCCATCTGCCTGCATCTGTCGATGCGCAGGTATATGTCGCCTTGCTCGTCCACCACGGCAGCTCCTCCCGTGTCAAGGCGCACGCATCTGAGGTTGTCCCGTGTGTCAAAGACCTCCAAGTATCTCGTTTCCATTTTCATTGTCCTGTGTCTGCAGTGATACTTATGTCGAATCCGCTGTTATCATCTGTCCAGTTGCCGATGCCATTCATGGCAGTTTCTTCGTCACCACCCTGCCGCCCGTGCTTGTCATCTCCGCAGTCCCGTCCTTGTACAGCACTACCTTCCCGTATCTCGGCTCTACTTCAACCTTCCCGTCCAAGGCTATCACGCCCCACAAGCCCGGATATGCCTCCACCACGCTGTAATGCCCCACTGGCGACTTCAGGCTCCGGTAAATAGGGGGCACGAGGATGCGCCCGTCCTGACGCAAGCCCCACTTGCCGCCAATCCTGAAAGGCTCGGCTGCCGTAATCTCCTTCATCTTATCCTTGCGTTCCCGGTCTGTCCTGGCTTGGCAGGCGGCTTCTTCCTCCTTCATCTTTTCCATCCGTTCCGCACCTATCTCCCTCGCCTTGTATGCCATCATCGCCTTGGCTGCCTCGTTATCTACCTTGCCAAGGAGAACCTTCTCCGCCATCCTCGTATTACTGTCAACATCGGCATGGAAGTAGTCGCCTTCGTCGTCCATTACCAAGGGCGTGCCGTCGGCGAAGGTGTCGATGAGCCAATACACCCCGCTGTCGTCACCATTCAGCAGGCATACCATAAATGGCTTCTTTGCCGCAATCATCCTGTTCCTTACCTCCTCCTCCGGCTCGCCGTCATAAGGCAGCGTCAGATACAGGCTATGCGTCCCACCCTGCAGCACCTCTACGGGTATCTCTGGCAACTCATAGACCTTCCTCGTCCGGGTATACATCATGCCGCCGATGTGGGCGAGCTCGAACTTGCCCACCTGCACTAACTCGGGCATGCTGGCATACAGCTCACCGTTCTTCGTGTCCATGTATACGTCCCGTCCTTGGTTGGTAATCTTCAGGAAGCCGTGGGCGCTGAACCCCAGTCTGTCCCATTGTCCAAGTACTATCAGGGCATTGCCCCACTCATCCACCATGCCCACCTCACCTGTGGCGAAGCGAACGCAGCGGTACTTGCCTTTGGTGTCTAATGTCTCCTTTATTTCCTTCTTCATAGTGTATGAGGTGCAATGTGGTGTCATTGCCTTTTTCATGAGGTGTATTACATCAGTCTGACATCGGCGGACGAAGAATACCATGCTTGTCCGTTTCCTTCATGGAAGAATCGCCC
>SFXD01000095.1 GCA_004559785.1 bacterium
TGGATGCCACTACAGACAAACCATTAACAAACAACTATTAAACAGTACTGCATCATGAGAAGTATCGCAAAACTTGACCTACAGTATGCCCACCGTTTCTACGGATTCAAGGGTGAGGCTCAGTACCTGCACGGACACACCGGTGTCCTGACCATAGAGGTGGAAGAACCTATTAACGAGGGTGTGAACATGGCTTATCCATGCAACGAGATTCAGAAGGTGGCTTGGGATGTGCTAAAGAACTTCGACCATGCGCTCGTCCTACGTCAGGACGACCCGCTGCTGCCTGCCATCCTTGGCGTTTACGAACAGACAGGAATCAAGAACGGCACGCCACAGAACAAGATGAAGGGCGAGGCTTTCAAGACCGACCTGGCAGAGGCTTTCCCCGACTGCCGCTTAGTGGTGACAAAGGAGACCATGACCGTAGAGGGCATGATAAAGATTGTGTACGACCTGCTGAAGGATAAGCTCAACATCGTGAAGCTGACCTTCACCAGCGGAGTCAACGCAGCCACGGAGGAGTTCCCTTCACACACCAGCATCGACCGTTGCCCGCTATGCGGCATTGCCCTGAACGAGAAGGGCGTTTGCCCCAAGTGCGGCTACAAGAAGTGAAATACCACGATTGACGAACGTACAGCAAGGGCAGAGCCACACTTTGGCTCTGCCCTATTTTATGTGTCACAGGGGCCAGGGCAATGATGCCAAGTCCCAGACACAGCTTCACCATCGGAATCCTATCGAGAGCCTCCAGCCGGAGGTCTTGAGGCGGGTGGCTGCAGCCTCAGGTAGCAGAGTGGCATTCCCCATGTCGCGGCATTCCGTACAGTCCCTCTCCGTCAATAGGCTTCCATAGCCGGCAGCCCTGCTCCAACGCCATTCCGCCCCGAGGGATATGACCTTGTAGGACAAGGTTAGTCCAAGGTTGTAGAACGTGGTGTAATTACCATGGAAGTCCCCGTCCTGAAACATCATGGAATAGGACGGGGTGACGTGGAAGTACATACATGCCTTGAACTGCCACGTGGGACTGTAGGTGAATGACGGTCCCACGCCCATGCCCGCCTCTAACTGATGTATGGACAGGTCGGGAAGGCCTGCACCTTCGGCGGCATGGATTATGCACGGCGGCAAGTCGGGATATTTCGCATAGTTGGCGTCAAGCTGGTTCCAGTCGAGTCCGAACTTCATCGTCTTTGCGATTGGGTACTTGTGGAGATAGTACGTCCGCCCCTTCGCGAGAGCCACGCCAAAGTCTCCGTCCATTCCCGTTCCGCCTCCCTCCAAGGCCTGAATCCCCCATGAGAGGTACAGATACTTGGTGCGACTCTTCCACGACTTCCGCTGCAGGTCGAGGTATTCCGCCATCGTCATCGACGGGGAGCGTGCTATCATCTCCTGCTTGCGCTGCGCCGTCAGGCACAGCACGCAACCGAGAAGGCACATAGTGGCGACGATTCTGTTCTTGCTGTTCATTGTCATTATCCGTCTTAAGTCTTGCGGTATTCCTCCACCGGGGGGCATGCATGGTGGCATCCGCCCCCCTTGGGTGGACAGGCAATCAGGCACAAAGGTACGATAATTTATCATAACTGCCCACTGCCGTCTGGATATTTTGAGTTTTTTGGACAATAATGTTGTGCGTCTGAATAATAATGCGTACCTTTGCCTTGGGATAAAACCTAAAGACATACATATTCCTTAACAACAAAAACCTCAAAGAAAAAGAAAAAGAAAAGATGAGAAGAGTATTATCATTCCTGCTGCTGGCATGTGCCACGGCGGCAGCATGGGCGATGCCAAGGGCTGAGTACCCCCGTCCCCAGTTCGAAAGGCAAGAGTGGGTAAACCTGAATGGAGAGTGGAGCTATACGTTCGACTTCGTAGGCTCGGGATTGGAGAAGAAGCTGTACGAGAGCAAGGGCTTCGACGACAAGATAACCGTCCCCTTCTGTCCCGAGAGCAAGCTGTCGGGCGTGGAGTACACGGACTTCATAAACAACATCTGGTACCAGAGGCAGATACAGATGCCGGCCGACTGGGCAGGGCGCAACGTGATGCTGAACTTCGGGGCCGTATACTACAACTCAGCCGTATACATCGACGGCAAGCTCGTAGGTCGCCACTTCGGCGGCAGCACGTCGTTCGCCATGGACGTCACGCAGTACGTGGGCGACGGCAAGCAGCATTCCCTCGTAGTACACGCATACAGCAATACACGTACGGGCAAGCAGCCTGCCGGCAAGCAGAACATGCGCAAGGACCAGTTCGAGTGCATGTATACCAGGTGCACGGGCATCTGGCAGACCGTGTGGATGGAGCCCGTGGACAAGGCTGCCCTACTGAGGGCACAGGTGGTGACGGACATCGACCAGAAGCAGGTGGTGATACACCCCACGTTCCACAGCGAGGGAGCGGCTTCCCTTACCGTCACCCTGAAGGACGGAAAGAAGACCGTGGCAGAGAAGACCGTCAAGGCACAGAACAACAGCATCGTGGTGCTGCCCGTGAAGGCTCCGCGCCTATGGTGTCCCGAAAGCCCCTTCCTGTACGACCTGACGTACGAGGTGAAGGATGCGCAGGGCAAGGTGGTAGACAAGGTCGACTCGTACGTGGGGATGCGCAAGGTGCACGTGGACGGCAACAAGGTGTACCTCAACAACGAGCCCTTCTACCAGAGGCTTGTACTCGACCAGGGCTACTACCCCGACGGCATCTGGACAGCACCGTCGGACGAGGCCCTGAAGCACGACATAGAGCTTTCCATGGAGGCTGGCTTCAACGGGGCACGCCTTCACCAGAAGGTGTTCGAGGAGCGATTCCACTACTGGGCCGACAAGCTGGGCTACATCACCTGGGGAGAGGCTCCCTCATGGGGTATGGATGCCAACGACCCCGAGGTGGCACGCAACTTCATGACCGAGTGGAGCGAGGAGATTGTCCGCGACCGTAACCACCCCTCCATCGTGACATGGACTCCGATGAACGAGGAATGGTGGCCTGACAGGGTTCAGTTCCCACGTTTCGTGAGCGACGTCTACGACCTGACCAAGATGCTCGACCCCACCCGTCCCGTTTGCGACGTTAGCGGCGGAGTACACATCAAGACGGACATCTGGACAACGCACAACTACGAGCAGGACCCGAAGAAGCTGAAGGACATAATATACAATGGCGAACGATGGTTCCAGACTCCCAACAGCTATCCCGGACTGCCACGCAGGAACACAGGCTTCAACCGCGAGACGGACAACGAGCTGTACAGATTCCCCACGTACACAGCGGCAGACAAGCCATACCTGCTGGACGAGTTCGGAGGCATCAAGTGGGTCAAGGGCCAGGACAAGGCTACGGGCAACACGGGTGCTTCGTGGGGATATGGCGAGCCTCCTCACTCGCTGGAGGAGTTCTATACGCGCCTTGAGGGACAGGTGGATGCCCTGATGGAAATATCCGACAACGTATGGGGGTATTGCTACACACAGCTCACCGACGTAGAGCAGGAGCAGAACGGCATCTATTTCTACGACCGCAGTTCCAAGTTCGATATGAAGCGCATCAAGGCCATCTTCAGCAAATGCCCTGCCAGCAGCAGGCAATAGGCTTAGCAACCTCACCATAATATAATACGGCCCACACACCATCCAAGATGTGTGGGCCGTGGTTTTCCTTGCCCTTTTATCAGAGCCCAAGTCACTTCACCACCTTCACTCCCTTCGGAGCCTTGACGGTAGACCTCACCTTTCCGTCCGACGACTTCTCGTGGCGTATGTATATCTGTCCCTTGGGTGTGGGATATGTTCCCTCGGCCCATTGCAGGTTACCCAAGTGCGGTGTGACCCTAACCTTGGCACACCCTGGCTCCAGAATCTCCACTCCCAGCACATGATTGCTCATCCATGCCGTGGGGCCGCTTGCCCATCCGTGGCAGAGGCTGTGGCGGAAGCCGAGGTAGCAGTATGCGCCGAAACAGCCATGGATGTCGTCCTTGCCCTCGGGTACGAACTCGTCGATGCGTGCGGCATTCTTGGTCCATTCCAGGTCGAAGTCTTCCCAGAAAGTCGTGGCTCCCATGTCGAGCATGCCTCCCCAGAACTTGCTGATGATGTCCATCGCCTCGGCATACCTGCCGTCCATAGCGAGGGCCTCAAGCATATAGTAACCGTAGAAGGTGGAGAATCCCTTAGGTCCTCCCACGGACACATAGTTGCCGCAAGCCTTGGCAGGGTCCATCAGCCCGGCTATCGCCATCAGGGCGGCAGCCTGCTTGAGGTTGTTTGGTTCCTTCACCTTCAGCCTTAGCCTTGCCTCTATGTCAGCCGCCTTGCTTGCATGCGCCTCGTCGCCAAGGACGCGGCAGAGGTACTGTGCGTCGCGCATGGCCCAAACCAGCAAAGCCCTGTATCCGCTCCACACGCCTTGCTCGTTCTGGTTGCTCGGCCAGTCGAGGAAGCGTCCCCCTCCGAGGTTGTCGTTACCCTCCTTGTCCACCCTGGCATCTACCTGGTCGACGAGTCCGGTTATGTAGTCGGCGTGCTTGCGGAGGAAGTCGATGTTGCCATTGTGCATATACCAGTCATGCTGTATGATGAGGTACCACATAGAGTATGCGCTCATGCCATTCAGCCATGCAGGCAGGGGATATTGCTTGACGGCGAGGTCCATGCTGGCATAGAACGATGAGTCGTCGCCAAAGACGGCATTTATGGTACTGGTCTCGGGGTGCATGTCCCCAAGCCATATCAGGCGGTCGCGCTTGATTCCGTCCCAGATGTACTCCTGCATGTTCAGGTGAACGGTATAGGCTCCCGTCTGCCATATCTCGTTGAGACGGTCGTCCGAGCATCTGAACGAGCCTTTGTACGGAATGTCCTTGTATCTGAATACGGCGGTCGCCTCCTTGAGGTACGCGGTCATACCCGGTGTAAGCATGTCTATACGGACAAACCTGTAGCCAGTGCTACCCACCTCCATCTGCCCGTAGAAGGGGACGGTCATCACCATGTCCCTGACGGCATGGTCGTTGGTGGCAGAGTTCTCCTTCAGCTCTTGCTTGGATAGGCTTCCCGCCTCAGCCGCCGGGCTTGAGGTCTTCAGCTCGCTGCATGTCTCCGACAGCGACTCTCCGAAGCGAAGCCTGACCTGTGGCGTGGCAAGTGGCTGGCAACTGCTGAACACCAACTTTAGCCCGCCGTGCAACTCCCGTCCGAAGTCCAGTATCAACGAGGCCATCCCCTTGCCGCCAGTTACGAAGCGGCACATGTTACTGCCGAAGATGTCTGCCTGCCCAGTGTTGGGCCGTAGCAGGAAATGTGCATCCTGTACGCAGTCGTCGCCGCTGGTCCACACTATGCGCTTGGGCGTGATGTAGGTCCTGGTCATTATGTCCTTGCGGAACAAAGTGGTGTCCGCCCCGAAGACAGGTGGCAGGTAGGTCTGGCAGGTTGCTGCAAGCGATATTGCGCAGCAAAAAAAGCATGACAATAGTCTCTTCATAAATTATAATATATAAAATGATTATGTGGTTATTAAATCCAAGCGATAACAATTCTCCTTGCAAAGTTAGCCGTTTTATCTGAGACTTCAAAATGCAGGCTTGGCAAAATATAGAAATCATTCCCTTTTTTGGGCTTTTACGATGAAAAAAGGTGCAAAACGACCAATACACGCCATTTCTGACAGAATTTTTGGCATTAATCTGTGAAAAAGTGTATAAATTCTTGGAAGATATGTAAAAAAGGTCTACCTTTGCCTTAATAATATACTATATATCAAACGACAATACACATGAATAAGATGAAAAGTCTGTTCGCTGCAGCTCTACTGACGCTGGGCGTCTGTGCTCCCGCAAATGCGGAGGGCACCAAGGAGGAGAGTCTTGACTACAAGCCTTATCCCTACATGTTTGTTGGTGTACAGGGTGGTATCCAGACAACGTTTACCGACTACAACAACGCCAAGTTGATAACCCCTACCACCAGTCTCAGTTTTGGAGCGTTCTTCACGCCTGTCGTTGGAGCACGTATACATGCAAGCGGACTTTGGAACAAGGGTGGGTACAATCAGGGCGAAGACTTCAAATACGATTACAAGTACGTGACTACCGACCTCGACCTGATGCTGAATCTGGTAACACTATTCGGACGAAAGAACTACTATCCCGTGAATGCCTACCTGATAGGCGGTATCGGACTCAACTGCGCATGGGACAACGACGATGCATACTCCCACAAGAACGTGATGCCTATGGCCTACAACGACACGCGACTCAGCCACAACGCACGCGTGGGTGCCATGGTAGACTTCAACGTACACAAGAACGTCAGCATCAACCTGGAGATTGCAGCCAACAGCCTTAGCGACCGCTTCAACAGCAAGGTCAACGGAAGGGACGACTGGCAGCTGACGGCACAGCTGGGCCTCGCCTTCAAGTTCGGCTACAAGAAGAAGCCTGCCCCAGCCGAAGAGTGGGCAACACGCACCGATACCATCTGGTACGACGACAGCGAGTTCGTATCGCGCGTCGAGGACGGCAAGGCCGTTTGGAACGTGTTCTACCAGATTCGTGAGAGCGACTTCACGGCCGACGAGCAGCTTGCAGCCATCGGCGCATTCCTCGCCGACCACCGCGAGTGCAAGATCGACATCAAGTCGTACGCCGACGTTGAGACAGGCAACCCACGCATCAACATGATGTAC
>SFXD01000096.1 GCA_004559785.1 bacterium
ACCGCATCGTAAATAGGGTTTGCTACGCTTATTATCATGGCTGCTTTCTTTTGCTCGTCGCAAAGGTACTCCTTTTATTCCACATCTCCAAACTTTTCGTTACTTTTGGCAGCTATCATGACACATAACCATTACACACGGCAGTATGCCACACACAAGCAGAGACGAGCCTACCCAGCCTCCGTCCATCCCCTTAGCGTCCTGTTAGGCTCCTGTTCGTAGGGTAACGGAAAAGAGCTGCGCACCAAGGGCGAACATGCAGTCTTCTTATAACGCCACTCGCATTGCCCAAACGAGAATATGCCTCACAGCCATATACCGTCACGGTACAAACGACACAACTGGAGTCATTCCTTCTTCACGGGCGACAAATCCATATACAGGGGCAGATGGTCGGAATAGCCACCTCCATACGCAGGTCCCCTAAATGTACGAAACGGTATGCCATTCTCCGTGAGCAGGAAAGGATAGCCTGCCACGTGAGCCGTACCGTCCACGAAGGCAGACAGGTCTGGGCTTACGAGTATGTGGTCGATGAATTCCCATACGCCCTGGTAACAGTAAGTGCCACGCTCCTTGCGCAATGCCTTGCGCCCCTGTGGCACTACGGAGCGGACACGCTCGTATATGGGGCGGAATATGGGGTCGTTGCCAGAGGCGTTGAAATCACCCATCACAACAACGCCTTTGCCTCCCACCGAGTCTATGGCTTCACATAGCGTCCGAGCCGCCAACATGCGATGAGGCGATGACAACGCGCCTCCTGCACGGCTGGGGAAATGAACCACAAACACATTCAATTCGACTGAAGACGTGACACATCTCCCCCTGACATGCAGGATGTCACGCGTGGGACGAAATCCATTGACAGCGGACGGCACCTTGATGGCACGGCTTGAGATGGGAACAAACTCCTTACCGCTGTATAGCAAAGCAACATCGATGCCCCTGACATCCGGTCCCTCGAAATGGATATGTTCGTAGCCTGCCAGGCGCAAAGGGCTTCGCTTCGTCAGGTCGTGCAGGACGGTGTCGTTCTCCACCTCGCACAACCCTACCAGCATGGGCCAACCACTATGCTCCGATACGGCGGCTATGGTACGCGCTATGTTGTCCAGCTTGCGCCAATACCTTCCATGCGTCCAGCCGTAGGAGCCTTCGGGCGTGAAGTCCCTGTCTTCCTTCAGGCTATCGTGCCGGGTGTCGAACAGGTTCTCGACATTCCACTCCATGATTCGCTGGCACACGGCATCCCGAAGAGGCAACAGCAGCAGGGCGGCAAGGATTGTCAGGCGGCACATGGTAACTTCCAGGTAGATTAGAACAGGGATGGCTCGAAATTCTTCAGTTCCTCACGATACTGCCTTGACCGTCCGTTGGTAACGCCGTCCAGTATGTGCCAGAATCTCTCGCTATGGTTCATCTCCAGCAGGTGCGTCAGTTCGTGGTGCATGACGTAGTCTTGCAGGTGGCGCGGCACTAACAGCAGGTATATGCTAAGGTTGATGTTGCCTTTCGAGCTGCAACTGCCCCACCTGCTCTTGGTCTTGTGTACCGATACGGAATTGCAATGCAACCCCCGCTGCTCTGCCATGGTTTCCAGCCTTGGAGGCAGCACTATGCGTGCCATCATGTGCAACCTCTGCTCCACAGCCTTTGTAAGCCATTGCTGCACGTCGGGGTTATCCCAATCCTGCCCTTTCGGGTAATGGCACTCCAACCATTCGCCATTCATGCGAAGACAGATGCCATCCACATCCGACTCCACCATGCGGAAGCAAAACCACTCGGTACTTATCAACGTGTCCGGGGAGAAACGAGCCCCTATGCCGCGCTGCTTGCCACGTTCCATCATGGCAAGCAGCCGTGGGAGCAATTCCCTCACAGCCCGACGCAGCCTTGCCTCATCGAATGGGATGGGAGACGTACATGCCACCCTGCCATTCCTATATCTAAAGACAAAGCGACGCGACCTGGGATTGAGTGCCACGTCAACCTCTCCTATGTCTGGATCTTTGTAAGTAAAGTCTACACTCATGACAAGAAAAACTGATGTATAAGGCGCACACAACTCGTATGCAGATTACAAAGTTATGCATTATACCCGATATGACAAAGTTTTATGCTGAGAAAGAGCCCTTGTTATGAAATATTTTTGTACCTTTGCAGCCACATTATATATATGACATAGGACATTTATCTATAACAAATACAAACAACGACACGAACAAAGACATGAATATACTGGAACTTAGCGAACAGGAGATTGTGCGCAGGAACAACCTTCAGCAACTCCGCAACCTGGGCATAGACCCATACCCCGCAGCGGAATATCCCACTAACGCATTCTCCACGGAAATAAAGGAGTCGTTCACCGACCTTCCCGTGGACGAAGCTGCCGAGCCAGATGCCGATGGCAATCTGCCACGCATCAAGGCAACCCCCGAGAACAGTCGCAACGTATGCATAGCCGGGCGTATCATGAGCAAGCGCATAATGGGCAAGGCCGCATTCGCCGAGATACAGGATTCAAAGGGGAGGATACAGGTGTATATCACACGCGACGATATCTCTGCCAGCCCCGAAGACACCACCATGTACAACACCGTATTCAAGAAATGCCTCGACCTGGGAGACTTCGTCGGCATCAAGGGATTCGTGTTCCGCACGCAGACAGGGGAAATCAGCGTCCACTGCAAGGAACTGACCGTGCTTGCCAAGAGCCTAAAGCCGCTGCCGATAGTTAAGGAAAAGGACGGACAGACATTCGACTCCTTCGATGACCCCGAACTACGCTACAGGCAGCGTTATGTAGACCTGATAGTTAACGACGGCGTAAAGGACACCTTCCTGAAGAGGAGCACCATCCTGCGCACGATGAGGGCTTTCTTCGACCGCCACGGTTATACCGAGGTAGAGACACCTACGCTGCAGGCCATAGCAGGAGGTGCAAGCGCAAGGCCTTTCATCACGCACTTCAATGCGCTGAACATCCCCATGTATATGCGCATAGCCACGGAACTCTACCTCAAGAGGCTCATAGTAGGTGGCTTCGAGGGCGTATACGAGATTGGCAAGAACTTCCGCAACGAGGGCATGGACAAGAACCACAACCCAGAGTTCACCTGCATGGAGCTTTACGTCAGCTACAAGGACTACAACTGGATGATGTCCTTCACGGAACAACTGCTCGAGGAGATTTGCATAGCAGTCAACGGCAAGCCCGAGACTGAAATTGACGGCAAGGTCATTTCCTTCAAGGCTCCATTCCGCAGGCTTCCCATACTGGATGCCATCAAGGAAAAGACGGGCTACGACCTCAACGGAATGACAGAGGAGGAGATGAGGGACGTTGCAGCCAAGTGCGGCGTGGAAGTGGACGACACCATGGGCAAGGGCAAGCTCATCGACGAGATATTCGGAGAAACCTGCGAAGGGACGTTCATCCAACCTACGTTCATCACCGACTACCCGGTAGAAATGTCACCTCTGACCAAGATGCACCGCTCCAAGCCAGGACTGACAGAACGTTTCGAACTTATGGTAAACGGTAAGGAACTCGCCAACGCATATTCCGAGCTCAATGACCCGATTGACCAGGAAGAGAGATTCATGGAGCAGATGCGACTGGCTGACAAGGGCGACGACGAGGCCATGGTCATCGACCACGACTTCCTGCGCGCCCTGCAATATGGCATGCCTCCAACCAGCGGCATAGGCATTGGCATCGACCGCCTGGCGATGCTCATGACGGGCAAGCCATTCATCCAGGAGGTGCTGTTCTTCCCACAGATGAAGCCTGAGGTAAAGGCTCCAAGGGACAAGGACGAACTGTTCCTTGAAAAAGGCATACCAACAGACATCATCCCCATCCTGCGCAAGGCTGGCTACAATCTCGTCAGCACCCTGCAGGGAGTGGCCCCGGCAAAGATACAACAGCAGATAATAGAAATAGCCAAGAAGTACAAGCTGCAAATAGAGAAACCAAGTCAAGACGCAATAGCGACGTGGACAGAGTGAGCATCCCCAAAAACGTAACGCCATGACAGGAAACATCGCAGTCCTCGGAGGAGGCAGTTGGGCAACCGCCATAGCAAAGATGCTGCTTGAAAAAGGAGGAGAAATATGGTGGTATCTCAGACGCGAAGACCGCATAGAGGACTTCAAGCGACTGGGGCACAACCCTGCCTACCTGACAAGCGTGAACTTCGACGTCAAGCGCATTCATTTCTGCAGCGACATCAACGATGCCGTGGCTGTCTGCGACACACTCATCTTCGTCACTCCATCACCTTACCTGAAGGGGCATCTGAAGAAGTTGCGCATACGCCTCCGCGACAAGTTCATCATAACCGCAATCAAGGGAATCGTACCCGACGAGAACCTTATCTGCTCCGACTATTTCAACCAGATGTACAATGTTCCCGAAGAGAACCTTGCCGTCCTTGGAGGTCCCAGCCATGCAGAGGAGGTGGCCCTCAACAGACTTACCTACCTAACGGTAGGATGCTCGGACAATGCCAAGGCAAGGGATTTTGCAGACTTCCTGGCAAGCGACTACGTCAAGACCACCACGAGCGACGATGTGATAGGCATAGAGTATGCCAGCGTGCTGAAGAACGTATACGCCATAGCTGCGGGCATCTGCCATGGGCTGAAATACGGAGACAACTTCCAGGCTGTACTCATCAGCAATGCCGCCCAGGAACTTGAGCGATTCCTGAATGCCGTTGCCCCAATCAAGCGCAGCATCATCGACTCTGTATACATCGGCGACCTGCTCGTCACTGGCTATAGCAACTTCAGCCGCAACCGTGTCTTCGGCACCATGATAGGGCAAGGATATAGCGTGAAGAGTGCGCAACTGGAGATGGAGATGATTGCCGAGGGCTACTTCGCCACAAAGTGCATGAAGGACATCAACCGCCACCTCCACGTGAACATGCCCATACTGGATGCCGTGTTCAACATTCTCTACGAACGTATCAGCCCCACGATTGAAATCAAACTTCTTAGCGAGACCTTCAGATAGACAAGATTTACATATAACATTATTAATATAATAAGGTATTAAGATTAAGTATCATCTATGATTAAGTTAGACATTTCCAAGGCACTTGTAAGTGCCGAAAGGGTTGCCTCCTTCGAAGGGAAGGTGGCATCAGCGCAAAAGGCTTTGGAGGAAGGTACATGTGCCGGCAATGATTTCCTTGGCTGGCTTCACCTGCCTTCAAGCATATCTGCCGACTACATGACCAAGTTGCAGGAATGCGCACAGACGTTGCGTGACAACTGCGATACAGTAGTAGTAGCAGGCATAGGAGGCTCGTACCTCGGCGCAAGAGCCGTAATCGAGGCCCTGGGCAACAGCTTCCAGTGGCTTACCAACAACGGCGAGAACCCCGACATACTGTTTGCCGGCAACAACATAGGCGAAGACTATCTCTACGAACTGACAGAGTACCTGCGCGGTAGGAAATTCGGAGTCATAAACATATCCAAGAGCGGCACTACGACGGAGACGGCACTCGCCTTCCGCCTGCTGAAGAAGCAATGTGAGGAGCAGCGTGGCAAGGAGATGGCACGCAAGGTGATAGTAGCCGTCACAGATGCCAAGAAGGGTGCTGCACGCACCACGGCAGACAAGGAAGGATATACCTCTTTCGTCATCCCAGACAATGTCGGCGGACGATTCAGCGTGCTCACGCCAGTAGGACTGCTCCCCATAGCCGTTGCAGGATTCGACATAGCAAAACTCGTGCAGGGTGCTGCCGACATGGAAAAGGCCACGTCCGTTGACGTTCCCTTTGCCGAGAATCCCAGCGCACAGTATGCTGCCGTACGCAACGCACTTTACGAGGATGGAAAGAAGATTGAGATACTTGTCAACTTCCAGCCAAAGCTCCACTTCATGAACGAATGGTGGAAACAACTCTACGGAGAGTCCGAGGGCAAGGATGGCAAGGGCATCTTCCCCGCTGCCGTAGACTTCAGCACAGACCTGCATTCCATGGGACAATGGATTCAGGAAGGAGAGCGCACCATCTTCGAGACGGTTGTCAGCATAGAGGAGACAGAGCACAAACTGCTCTTCCCACATGACGACGAGAACCTCGACGGACTCAACTTCCTTGCAGGAAAGCGTGTTGACGAGGTCAACAAGATGGCAGAACTTGGCACACAACTGGCACACGTAGACGGAGGAGTACCCAACATGCGTGTCATAGTGCCAAGGCTCAACGAGTACTGGATTGGGCAGCTCATATACTTCTTCGAGAAGGCTTGCGGCATAAGCGGACTGCTCCTGGAGGTCAACCCCTTCAACCAGCCAGGCGTAGAGGCTTACAAGAAGAACATGTTTGCCCTGCTTGGGAAACCCGGTTACGAGAAAGAGACAATCGCCATCCGCGAACGTCTGAAATAAGAGTATCAACCTAAGGGTTGTTACATTAAGGGATGTTCTATAAATTCGAGAATCGCAACCAGTCCTGCAAATTTCATTTCCGGTCACTATGCAGGGTCTTCACGCCATCTTCGTGGTTTTAATTCAGTTACGATGCCCGCATCGCTCCTTCATTAAAGCCATGAATCTGACATAAAGTATTCTGCAAGTGTCTCGGACGAATTTATAGAACAACCCTTAATTCAATGGCAACAATCCCCCTAATACCTCGCCACGGCTATTGT
>SFXD01000097.1 GCA_004559785.1 bacterium
ATCGGATTTGACAACTAACTAGTAGATATAATATTTAAAGTCAAAAAAAGATGAAAGGAATCAAAGTACTTTTGGGTGTCGTTGCTTCGGCACTCCTGTTGTCTGGATGTAACTTGAACAACACCTCCAAGGGTGGAATGATAGGTGCGGCTGCCGGTGGCGCAGCAGGTACAGGACTCGGTGCCGCCATAGGCGCACTGATTGGTGGCTCGCACGGTGCCAAAGTAGGTGCCGCCATAGGTGCCGGAGTAGGCGTGGCTGGAGGTACTACGGCAGGCGTACTAATCGGTAAGAAGATGGACAAGGCTAAGGCTGCGGCAGAGGCTGCATTGCAGGATGCCACAGTAGAGACCACCACCGACACCAACGGACTGGATGCAGTGAAGGTAACCTTCGACAACGGCATCCTCTTCGCCGTAGGAAAGTCAAACCTGCAGAGCAGCGCACAGGCTTCCCTAAAGAAATTCGCCGCCAACGTGCTCAACGTCTACACGGACTGCGACGTGGCAATCTACGGATATGCCAGCAGCGACGGCTCGGAGGAGACAAACCTCACGCTTAGCCAGAACCGCGCATTCGCCGTCAAGGGCTACCTTACGGGCAGTTGCGGAGTGAAGGAATCACAGATTAAGAGCACCGTGGGTTACGGAGAGAACCCAGAGTATCTCGTGCGTGATGCCAACGGCAACGAAGACAGGGCTGCCAGCCGCCGCGTGGAGGTTTACCTCTATGCCAGCGAGGCCATGATCAAGGCTGCCAACGAAGGCACGCTCCAGTAGCCATCCCAGCACCCTCCGACTGACATCATTCGCCCTATATATATAATAAGGTGGGATTTCTGAAAAGGATACAGACAATAGCAAAGAGGATTGTACTCCTGTTCTTTGGGAGTTCAATCCTTTTTGTAGTCATATACCGATGGTGCCCTGTCTACGTAACACCGCTCATGGCAATCAGATGCGTACAACAGGCATCACGAGGTGAGCAAGTCAGGCTCAAGCACCACTGGGTCCCACTCGACAGCATGTCCATCTACATGCCAGTTGCGGTAATGGCAAGCGAGGACCAGCGATTCCTCACACACCACGGATTCGACTTCAGGGAGATAGAGAACGCCATCACAGAAAGGAAAAACGGCAAACGGAAGAGGGGCGGAAGCACAATCAGCCAGCAAACCGCCAAGAATGTCTTCCTTTGGCCAGAAAGCAGTTGGCTCAGGAAAGGACTCGAAACATACTTCACGATTCTCATAGAACTCATCTGGAACAAGCACAGGATAATGGAAGTATACCTCAACTCCATCGAGATGGGAGACGGCATATACGGCACCGATGCCGTGGCTTGGCAACACTTCGGGAGGGATGCTGCCAACCTGACACGGGCTAACTGCGCCCTGATTGCCGCCACCCTACCCAATCCGCTGAAATTCAGCAGCAAGACACCATCGTCTTACATACTGAAAAGACAAACTGCCATAATGAAACAAATGAGACACATAGACGTTTTCCCAAAAAAATAACGAGGAAAAAACCAATTTTGTCATATAGAGTTTGCAATTTTGCTCAAAAATGACTACCTTTGCACGCAAATTCATTCATTTTGGGTATGTTGGAAACTTTTTTTCGCACACATCAATTTTTATTGGAACACACTCAGGCTCCTGTAAGACGCGCACTCATGGATGAGATTGACTGGCGCAGACGCCTCATCGGCATCAAGGGCAGCCGTGGTGTAGGCAAGACAACCTTTTTACTACAGTATGCCAAGGAAAACTTCGGTCCACGTGACCGGCGGTGTCTCTACGTAAACATGAACAACTTCTTCTTCCAAGGTCAGACATTGTTCCAGTTCGCAAGCGAATTCGCACGAGGTGGCGGGCAGGTATTGCTCATAGACCAAGTGTTCAAGCACACTGACTGGAGCCACGAACTGAGGATGATACATGACAAGTGCCCGAAACTCAGGGTGGTCTTCACCGGAAGCAGCGTCATGAGGCTCAAGGAGGAGAATCCCGAACTGAACGGACTCGTCGACAGCTACAACCTCAGGGGATTCTCTTTCAGGGAATACCTCAACCTGAAGACAGGCCTTAACTTCAAGGCTTACGGAATAAGAGAGATACAGAACAGACACGAGAGAATATCACAGGAGGTAATGGCAAAGGTAGACCCCCTCGAACACTTCCGCAACTACCTGCACCACGGGTACTACCCATTCTTCCTCAACTGCAGCAACTTCAGCGAGCAACTGCTGAAGACCGTGAACATGATGATCGAGGTGGACATCCTGCTCATAAAGCAAATCGACCTGAAATACCTAAGCAAACTGAAGAAACTGCTCTACCTGCTTTCCACCAGCGGAACGGGTGCCCCTAACGTGAGCCAACTCGCCACGGACATGCAGACCAGCCGTGCCACCGTAATGAACTACATCAAGTACCTGAGCGACGCAAGGCTTCTGAACATGGTATACAGGCAAGGAGAGGAGTTCCCCAAGAAGCCTTCAGGCCTGTACTTGCACAACACGAACCTAATGTACGCCATGAGCACTGGACAGGTGGACGAGCAAACCCTGATGGAGACGTTCTTCCAAAATGCCCTATGGGGCAGGCACAAGGTGCAGGCCGGAGACAGGAGCAGCACATTCATCGTGGATGGCAAGCAGAGATTCCGAATCTGCCTGGAGCAACCAAGGCGCAAGAACACCGACGTACTCTACACCCTGTCGAACATCCCCGAAGGCATGAACCAGGAAATCCCCCTATGGGTATACGGATTCCTGTACTGACATACGACACCATGGCATACGGAAAACGACAATAGGAAAGAGGCTAAACAAGACATACAAAAAGACAATTCAACTGTTTACAATTCAAAAACAATTATGGCTAAAGAAAAGAAATTCGTGACATGGGATGGAAACACCTGTGCCGGACATGTTGCATACATGTTCAGCGAAGTTGCTGCAATCTATCCCATCACTCCCTCATCTCCCATGGCGGAGCATGTGGACGAGTGGGCCGCTCAGGGACGCAAGAATCTCTTCGGCGACACAGTAATGGTTCAGGAAATGCAGTCCGAAGGTGGCGCGGCAGGTGCCGTACACGGTTCGCTGCAGGCAGGTGCCCTTACATCTACCTTCACCGCCAGCCAGGGTCTTCTGTTGATGATACCCAATATGTATAAGATTGCAGGAGAACTGCTCCCCAGCGTTTTCCATGTTTCAGCACGTACCATAGCAACACACTCCCTCTGCATCTTTGGCGACCACAGCGACGTCATGGCTTGCAGGCAGACTGGATTTGCCATGCTGGCCGAAGGCTCGGTTCAGGAAGTGATGGACCTCTCTGCCGTAGCACACTTAGCTGCCATCGAGGCACGTGTGCCATTCATCAACTTCTTCGACGGCTTCCGCACATCACACGAGTACCAGAAAGTGGAACTCATTGAGGAGGATGACGTTCGCGACCTCGTAAACATGAAGGCCGTCAGCGAGTTCAGGGCAAGAGCCCTCTCTCCCGAACACCCACAGGCAAAGGGTATGGCAGAGAACCCCGAGACGTTCTTCGCACACCGCGAGGCTTGCAACCGCTACTACGATGCCGTTCCTGCCATCGTGGAGAAATACATGGCTGCAATATCGGAGCGCACAGGCAGAAAGTACGACCTCTTCAGCTACTACGGAGCAGAGGACGCAGAACAGGTAATCATAATGATGGGCTCGGGTACCGAGGCTGCACGCGAGGCTATAGACTACGCCAACGCCAACGGCAAGAAATACGGACTGGTCAGCGTACACCTCTATCGCCCCTTCAGCGTAAAGCACCTGCTGAAGGCAGTGCCTGCCTCTTGCAAGCGTATCGCCGTACTGGATCGCACCAAGGAACCAGGCTCGAACGGAGAACCACTGCTGCTTGACGTCAAGGACGCTTTCTACGGCGTGGAGAACGCACCCGTCATTGTAGGCGGACGCTACGGACTAGGCTCTGCCGACGTTACACCAACCATGATTCTCGGCGTTTACGAGAACCTGGAACTTCCTCAGCCCAAGGACCACTTCACCGTAGGCATAGTGGACGACCTGACCTACACCTCACTGCCTGCAAAGGAAGAGATGGCTCTCGGCGGAGAAGGCATATTCGAGGCTAAGTTCTTCGGACTCGGAGCCGACGGTACCGTAGGCGCAAACAAGAACTCTGTAAAGATTATCGGCGACAACACGGACAAGTATTGCCAGGCTTACTTCTCCTACGACTCAAAGAAGTCAGGCGGATTCACCTGCTCACACCTACGCTTCGGCGATACGCCAATTCGCTCAACATACCAAATCAAGACTCCCAACTTCGTGGCTTGCCACGTACAGGCGTACCTCAGGATGTACGACGTGCTACGCGGACTGCGCAAGAACGGACAATTCCTGCTGAATACTATCTTCGACGGAGAGGAACTCGTGAACTTCCTGCCCAACAACGTAAAGAAGTACTTTGCAGAGAAGAATATCACCGTATACTACATCAACGCCACCAAGATTGCACAGGAGATTGGCCTCGGCAACCGTACCAATACCATCCTGCAATCTGCATTCTTCCGCATCACCGAGGTGATTCCAGTGGAACTGGCAGTTGAACAGATGAAGAAGGCTATCGTCAAGTCGTACGGCAAGAAGGGACAGGACGTGGTAGACATGAACTACGCTGCCGTTGACCGCGGATGCGAATACAAGACCCTCGCAGTAGACCCCGCATGGGCAAACCTGCCTGCCGACGAGGAAGTCAAGTACGACGAACCTGAGTACATCACCAACCTCGTACGCGTCATCAACGCACAAAACGGTGCCGACCTGCCAGTGTCTGCATACAAGGGCATAGAGGACGGCACATGGGAACAGGGTACGGCAGCCTACGAGAAGCGTGGCGTGGCTGGATTCGTACCAGTATGGGATTCTGAGAAATGTATACAGTGCAACAAGTGCGCATACGTTTGCCCGCACTCCTGCATACGTCCTTTCGTCCTCAACGACGAGGAGAAGGCTGGATTCCAGGGAACCACCCTCGACATGAAGGCTCCCGCCGCCATGAAGGGAATGCACTTCGTCATTCAGGTTGGAGTCAAGGACTGCCTCGGATGCGGCAACTGCGCCGATGTCTGCCCTGGCAATCCCAAGCTCGGAGGCAGTGCCCTCAAGATGGTGGCTTACGACGACAGCAGCGAGGCTGCCGCCAAAGAGGCTGCCAACTGGGATTACTGCGTGAAGAACGTCAAGAGCAAGCAAGACCTCGTGGACATACAGCAGAGCCCGAAGAACAGCCAGTTCGCAACACCTCTGTTCGAGTTCAGCGGAGCATGCTCTGGATGTGGAGAGACTCCTTACGTGAAACTTATCAGCCAACTCTTCGGCGACCGTGAGATGGTGGCTAACGCAACGGGATGCTCTTCCATCTACTCCGGTTCGATACCTTCCACTCCTTACACCAAGAACGAAAAGGGACAAGGTCCCGCATGGGCAAACTCCCTGTTCGAGGACTTCTGCGAGTTCGGTCTCGGTATGGTTCTTGCCAACAAGAAGATGAAGGCCCGCATCACTGCCCTGCTGGGCGAGGTAATCAACGGCGAACATGCAAGTGCCGAATACAAGGCTGCCGCCCAGGACTGGATAGAGAAGCAGAACGATGCCGAAGGCTCGAAGGCTGCCGCAGCAGCACTGAAACCCTTCATTGCGGAAGGTGCCGCAGCAGGATGCCCCGTCTGCACACAGCTGAAGGAACTTGACCACTACCTGGTGAAACGCTCACAATGGATCATCGGTGGCGACGGCGCATCATACGACATAGGCTACGGAGGTCTCGACCACGTTATCGGTAGCGGCGAGGACGTCAACATCTTCGTCATCGACACAGAGGTCTACTCCAACACGGGCGGACAGGCTTCCAAGGCTACGCCTATCGGCGCCATAGCACAGTTTGCCGCCAACGGCAAGCGCGTAGGAAAGAAGGACCTCGGACTGATGCAAGCCACCTACGGAAATGTTTACGTAGCGCAGGTTGCCATGGGAGCTGACCAGAGCCAGTGCCTCAAGGCATTCCGCGAGGCAGAGGCATGGCACGGACCATCGCTCATCATCGGATATGCACCCTGCATCAACCATGGCCTGAAGGCAAAGGGAGGCATGGGCAAGAGCCAGGCAGAAGAAGCCAAGGCCGTAGAATGCGGCTACTGGCATCTGTGGCGCAACAATCCTGCATTGGCAGAGGAGGGCAAGAACCCATTCCAGCTCGACAGCAAGGAGCCCGACTGGGACAAGTTCCAGGACTTCCTCGAAGGCGAGGTTCGCTTCCTCTCACTGAAGAAGGCCGCACCACAGGAGGCTCAGGAACTGTACGATGCCTGCAAGGCTGCCGCCAAGAGACGTTACCAGACGTACATCCGCAAGACCCAGGAAGACTGGAGCCTGCAGGATTGATGAGGTAACGGATAAAGATTCCGAAAACAACCTATATCGTCAGGGTGCGTCATTACTGCATGGCGCACCCTGACTGCATCTGGCAATGGGAAGACATATTTTAACGTGAGTTCGATGAATCTTGCATGAGGCAGGACATTATGCTACGCCAGCAATGTATATTAACTGCATTGGCGATAAGGTTAATAACCTTAATGCCGAAAGGTTATTAACCTTACGGGCGAAAGG
>SFXD01000098.1 GCA_004559785.1 bacterium
GGTCATGACATTACTCTTGCTGCTCCTGCAACAGCCCTCAAGCTGGCAAGCATTCCCGCTGGCACATACGCCATTGAGTATACCAATACAACTGCTTGGACAGGTTCTTACAAGAAGGTTTACAAGGTCATCAAGGTTGTTAACAACAACAACAACTAATCTTGTTTGACTTTCTCTTTAACACTCCCTTCCCCTCAGTGAGGAGGGGCTTATAGATGCAATAGCCGGACGGGGTTGAATGTCCCCGTCCGGTAACAATGGAAATGAAGATTGGGAAGATACATAATATATATATAATAAGGTGCAAGGTCATTGCCTCCATTCTGGTTCTTGCCACCATATTCCACTCCTGCTCGAGCGAACGGGATGAGGATGTCGTGCCAGACGTGCCAAGCACTCCTGCCAAGAGCATAGGGTTCATGGGGGAGACTCCCAGCGTGGAGAACCTCACCAGGGCTGGCTACGTGGGGCTGGAGAACTTGGTGAACAACTTCAAGGTATGGGGGTCCAAGACCATGGAGGGCAATGCCACTGCCGGATTCTCCGACATGCAGCACGTGATGCAGGGCTACAAGGTGCTTTGGAAGGAGAACACCGCAGGCTCCACCGTCACCAATACCGCCGACTGGGAGTACGTGGGCATATACAATTCCGACCTCGCACTGGGGCAGACAGCCAAGTACTGGGATTTCTCCGCCACCTCCTACCGCTTCTACGGCATGGCACCATACGGCGACAGCAAGCCAACGGTCAGCGCGGACGGCTCAACTGCCTCATTCTCCTACCAGTACGACTTTGCGGATCAGGCAACATCCGCCTCTATACCATACTACAGCGACCTGTGGATCTCGGACAACGGACGCACAGTCCTCCCCCCGTCCACTACGCTCTCGCCCAGATATGCCACCGACGTGTGCCTCACCTTCCACTCGCCCATCACCCGGGTGCGCTTCGCATTCCGCTACCCCGACGACATAGAGCCGCAGAGGGTGAACATACGCAACGTCTCCTTCGCCGACAGCAGATGGACTGACTCCTCCGGCCCCACCCTCGCCACCACTCCCGTCAAGGCAACCCTGGGCATCCGCTATCCCCTGACAGGGACGGTGACAGAGGCTTCAACGCAGTGGACAGGCATCACGGGCGGCAGGCTAAAGATGACCATACCATACGAGGAGACACCTATCCATGTAGGGGCGGACGAGACGAAGAAGTGGTACTACGTGCTGCCTCTCAGCAAGATACCAGGCTACGACGACAACGGTACACCCGACGACACCTCTGACGACAATGGTTACAGCCTGTCCACGCCCTACGAACAGGGTTCATACACGCTGACGGCTCGCATCAACGGCAAGGTCAAGACAGCCACCGTGCCTGCCGAACTGCTGCAATGGAAGGAGGGCTTCTCCTATACCTACTACTTCAAGATTACCGACGTGGGCATTACCTTCGACCACTACGTTGAGGTCTATACCCATTGGCAGGCAGGAGTGAGCGAGGATACGGAATGGTGAGTAGAGAGACTAGAGGAACTAGAAAAACTAGAGGAACTAGAGAGACTATAAAAACTAGAGGGGCTATAAAGACTATATAGACTATATAGAGATGAAGACATACGACACATATAAGTTGGTTGGGGTTGTAGCAGCACTGCTGTTGATGCTGGCTTCATGCAGCAGCGACGAGGTGGGTGGTACACCCGAGGCACTGGGCAGCAATGCCTTCTCGGTCAGTGTTTGCGTGCAGACGGGGCATGATGGGACGCGTGCTCCCGGCGACCCCGGCGACGATACCATGCTGCCGGCACCGAGTTACCTATACCTCTGGGCTATCGTGCGTTACGAAGCAGATGCCACAGACAAGCGGCATTACCGCTACCTCGCCATCGACACACAGGCCGACCAATGGAAATGGACTCCTGACGGGGACTATCCTGACCACAGGTACGTCTTAGACGACCTGATTGTCTTCGACTGCGGCGACAACCGCCTTGCCCCCGGCAGCAAGATATACATCTATGCCATAGCATCAAGGGTGTCGTTGGATTACGCACTCAGAAATTACAGCTCTCTCTCATCCTACCTGAATGAGTCGGGAGAAATTTCGTGGACGGATGGACAGTCGTTGGCTGGCTATCCCTTCTCCTCACTTGCGATTAACAACATTCCCGCCTCCTTGTCGGCAGGTACGGCGGCTAAGCAGAGGAGCGATGCCCTGCGCGACCTCTACGGTACGCCCGTCCACCAGGTGGCTGACAACCAGTTGAGCGTCGATGCGAATGGCATTGTGGACAGCCCCGGCGGCACGATAAGGCTCTACCATTGTGCCGCACGCGTGGACGTGACGTGGGAGGTGGCAGCATACGACGATGCAGGCAATGTAGACTACGACAAGACGCTCGACCTACAGTCGACGACAGCCTTAGAGGGCATCCTGCTGCAAGGACTCCCGACGAGCCTCAAGGTGTTCCAGCCCACGCAGAACGTGGCGACGGGCGGCACGTACGATGCTTTGCTGGCTCATTCCACTGTCGATGCAGTAAGCAAGATAACGCCTGGCAACCAGTGGATAGGGCGTGCCGTGGCATACGTGACGCAACCCTATACTTCCGGCTATAGAACGGATGGCAAGATAGGTTATAGGGTCTCCTTTTCCAACCCCTCGGGAGGCACGGAGAAGTCCGACGTGACAAGCTCCACGCCCTCAGCCACCAACACCACCTACACCACATGGTACAGGGTGAATGCCAGGATAAAGGAATGACCATACACAGAAGAGAAACAGAACGGAAGGCTACCTACGCAAAATAGGGTGAATGACAGGAAATTGACAATGAACGGAAAGATGAAGACAAGATATGACATACGGTACATGTCCGGCTTGCACCGCCTCTGCCTTGCGGCATGGCTGATGCTCGGCATCACCATTGCCCTGCACGCCCAGACCGACTACCTGACGAGATACGTGGCTACCACCGTCAAGTATGGCGGCACCAACTATACGGGCAGCTATACCAACTCGGGACTCAGTTGGGCATCCCCCAAGTCGAACGTACAGGATGCCATCAACGACCTTCGCAGCTACATGGTCACCAACGGCATCACCTCGGGTGGCAAGATATACGTGGCATCCGGTACCTACACGCCTACCGAAAGTACAGAGGAGAGCGGAGGTACCACGCTCAACCTTTCCTTCAAGATGTTCTCCGGCATCAGCGTATACGGAGGCTTCAATGCCGACGATGCAGAGGTAGACGATGCCAACGCAGACGGCACGGCAGGTCGTCTCTATGCTTACCAGAAGCGTCAGCTCGTCAACTACGAAGGCACGGATGCAGGTACCTACTTCTCGCCCTCGGCAGGCGGCAAGCCTGTCAGGCTGAAGTACGTCTCCACCCTGTCGGGCAACCTCAACCGCAACCGTGTCAGCAACCTCGAATGGAACGACTCGCGCCAGAACTATACCGTGACATACCCTGGCAACACCTACCACGTAGTCTTCTTTGCCACCAACGGCTTTGACGAGAGTGGGCGTGCCAAGCCCTTGCAGGAGAGCTCCGTGCTGAACGGATTCCGCATACAGTACGGCTATGCCAACAACAACGATGCCGTAAACCGCTACCACACCGCCTACGGAGGTGGCGTGTATGCCGTGGACGGCGCAAGCGTGGAGTATTGCGAGGTAAGCTACTGTACCGCCACTCGCAACGGCGGAGCCGTCTATTGTGACGGCGGCGGCGACATCAGCCACTGCTTCCTGCACACCAACCAGGCACAGGGCATGGGCATCCTATACGGGCAGGGCGGAGCCGTCATGCTCGACGGCAAGGGCAGCGTAAGCCACTCGTACCTTATAAATAATTATGCGCGCGAGGGAGGTGCCATAGCTCTGACAGATGCCGAAGACCTGGGGCGCAACAACACGTACCAGTATGCCTCGTCGGTGGTAAGTTGCCTCGTGGCAAACAACACGGCGGCTTCCGAGGGCGGAGGCATCTACATCAACCATGGTGGCGTGTTAGACAACACGGGCATCTACCGCAACCGCTGCAACGGAACGGGAGTCATAGTGGGTGGCACGGCTAACGGACAGGCCGCCAACCTGTATGCAGGCGAGGCAACCCGTGTGTACAACTCCACCATCTGGGGAGGTTCGCTCGGAACGTCGGCAGACAGCCGCGATGACATACAGTATGCCACCAATGTCAAGGAGGGTCAGGAGCGACCCCTGCTGGCATACGTTGCCATCAGCCGCCACGACGAGGCGGACTGGACCTACACGCGCAAGAAGAACGTCTTCGGCGTGGCAGACGACAATGTCAGCACGAGTGCCTCGGGCAATTCCTACCGATACCTTGCCCTGAAGAAACCTACCGCCGAGACGGGAGTCATGACATCCGTCACGGGAAGCGACTACCTCACCACCTACGACTGGCAGCCCTACTTCTTCTCAGCCATTGCCGTGGCAGGCGTGCAGCATCGTGACCTCCCTGCCGAGAGCGGTGTGGACCTCGGTCTGCCTGCAACCATCACCGACATCGTTGGCGATGACTTCACGCCCACAGCCACCCTTGGTCCGCGTACGGCACAGATAGAGGTGGCAACCCCCGGTACCTCGGCAAGCGTGGTGTCCGGCCAGCAGGGCACGGGCAAGGTATACACTCTGTACGTAGACCCAAACAGAACCTCGGACATGACACCCGACCCATCCGGCAACTACCTGAAGGCAGGAGCCTCGTGGGACACTCCCCTCAACAACCTCCGCATGGCACTCGCCTTCTTCCGACGTGTGTCTCAGGGCGAGACGGGGCTTAAGGATGCCGATGGCAACGACGTGGCGTGGGATGGCTCCTGCCGCTATCAGGTAGTCGTCAAGGAGGGAACTTTGCATCCCACCATCAATACGGGTACTGCCACGTTGCGCTCCTCGTCCATCTGGATGGTGGACAACGTGTCGGTATACGGAGGATTCGATACCTCGCTGAGCGGAACTGACATAGACGCTCGCAACCCCGTCAGCCACCCCTCTGTAATCTCCGGTCAGGTGATGAACGAGGGCTTCGCCTATAACTCGGCAACCCTCGTACAGTTTGGCAACGTGGATGGAGCCCTACTCGACGGTTTCTGCCTCACCCTTGCCAATGCTGCCAGCCAGAGCAACTATCCAGCCGACGGCAAGGGCGGAGCGATACGTGTGCGCAACGACAAGAGGATGTACACTGATGCCAGCGGATGGCATGTGCAGGACGTTTCGGACGGCAATCGCAAGACAATGACATCCAACCAGATACGCAACTGCATAGTGTCCAACTGCGGAGCCTTGGACGGAGCAGCCATATACATCGACACGGAGAATGCCTCCACCACCACGCTGGAGAACGTCATAGCGCACAACAACGGCACCAACTTCAACTCCACGGGCAACATAGCGCAGAACGAGTCCTACTCTGCCCTCACTCCCGACGGCCGCTCGCACAGCGTCATCTACGTGGGAGCCAATTCCACTGCAAACATCAGTCATTGCGACGTATTGCGCAACGTGGGCTACGGCATATACCTCGATGGCGGCACTGCCAACGTGACGAACAGCCTCTTCTATGCCAACCTCGACAAGGAGCGTACCGAGACCAACGGCTTCGACCCTAACTCCACCCAGCCCAAGGCGCCCAGGCTGATGCAGCCCATCCACATGGATGGCACAGCCACCCTTTCGGGTAGCAACAACCTCTTCGACGACACGGCCGATGCCACTTGCCAGACGGTCGGCACAGCCGTCTTCGACTATACGTTCGTCACAGATTCCAAGACTTATCCCCGTTTCGAGAACCCTACCCGCAACTGCGGCATCACCCAAAGCGGCGGCGACATCACATACTACGGTAGCCTCACCAGCTTCATGCCAGGCAACATGAACCCTGCGGTGAATGCAGCGAGCTACACTGGCGACCATACTTCTTGGGGCATAGACATCATTGGAACGACACGAGACTACGGAGGCCTGCCTGACATAGGTGCTGTTGAAGATACCAGTCTGCCACCTAACGACGGCAATACATATTATGTAAGAGGTACAGATGGCAGTGATAGCAACGATGGCTCATCGTGGGGCAAGGCTTTTGCTACCGTTGCCCATGCGCTCAACGTTGCAAAGACCGCCGTCACGAATGATGCCAACAAGATTATAAATGTCTGGGTAGCTAAGGGGGAGTATACGAATTATACATCTACCGAAACTTTGTCCGCACCAGAATTCTCCAATGAGAATGCAGAGCATTGGTATAACATGTATTTCAACAGAGGAGACAAAGCCTTCAGGGATGCTGGGGATAATGCCAAGATTACAACAGGTACTGTTGGCGAAGGTTACGATTATCAGTGGAAATTCATTGGTACAAGTTCTGATTTCGTCATAATGAGCAGAAGTGGTCGATATATAACGACTTTTACTCCTGATAGTAAGGCTGATGGAAGGTTTTATACAGGTGTAAAGGATGCAGATGTATCTACTGCTATGCATTTCTATATGAAGTCGCATGGTAATTACTCTGAAATCATCCGTTTGGGTGACACAAAT
>SFXD01000020.1 GCA_004559785.1 bacterium
TGAAAAGAAATATGCTCAAAAAACAAAAGCCGTATTTCATCATAACGCTAATGACCGATTCGGGTTGAAGATTGGTCGTCGCTGCGCTCCTCAAACTGAACGGAAAATCTGTGGGCATTTGCTACAGGATGAATGGCTGCTGGTTGATAGTAGAGATTTTAGTGAAGATTTCAGCAAATCTCATGTAGGACAAGATCAGGATTGTTCTACAAATCCGATAATCGTAACCTGTCCAGATATTTCGTTTAGGGCTATCGCATATTCATTCCACCGTGCCATCATCATCCTGATTGGATATGCCTTTGACGTGCAAGAGGGGCTGTGCCCTTTTGCCTTGGCACAGCCCCTCCACTTATGTTAGCCTCAAAGTATTCGAGTGCTTATTTCTTCTTTCCCTTAGACTTTGCGGGAGCCTCGGGTGCTGGCTGAATCTTGTCCATGAGGACACGGAACCAGTAGCCACCGATAACGGAACGAGCCTTGAAGCCAACCATCTTGGCTGTCTTGGTATCGCTCCAGTCGGAGATGGGCACACGGCTCTCGGTCTCGTTGATGTATTTGTATACGGGAGCCACAAACTGCTGGAAGGTCTTCATGTCAGGAGCCATAGCGGCTGTCCACATTATCCAGTCGGACTTGGTGTAATCCTTGCGGCAGTCAAGTGGCAATCCGTACTTGTTCTGCTTCTTCAGGTAGTAGTTGACCTCTGTCTGCATTGCATTGTTGGGGATGATGCCTGTATTCCAGAGCTTGTCCCATACCATATTATATTTCTGGCTCCATGTCTCGGCACCAGAACCGTATGCCAATTCGTAGTGATCCTTGACCTTAGTCTCCTTCTCCCAAGCCGCTGCCATTTCCTTAGCCTTTGCATTGTACTTGGCATATACGTCATCCAGTCCCTTCAGCTTGGCGAGTTCCGCAAAACCTGCTATACCCATTATTGCCTTGATGGCGAGGTTGCAGTTGCCAGCCCAATGTCCGGCAAAGTCGTCGGTGCAGAGCTGGTTGGCAGGATGCAGTCCGTTCTCTACCAGATAGTCAACCCACACCTGCAGCATGTCCCAATATGGGTCTACATAGTGGGTGTTGCCCTCCATCATACATATCTGGGCAGCCAGGGTCAGCATGTTGCCAGACTCCTCCAATGGCATGTCGCCACCATACACCTGCTTGTTGGCGAGAGGGTACTGTCCGAGGTCGTGTGCCGCAAAGGGTTTTGTCCAGCGTCCGCTCTTGCTGTAGTCGAAGATGGAGGTCATCATAGCCTTCTGCAATTCGGGGTTGTAGCAGAGGAAGAGTGGAGCCTCGGGATATGTAAGGTCGACGGTGTTGACGCAACCGTTGGAGTTGTTTTCCTTAGAGAACCACAAAAGGTTGCCATCCTTGTCCTTGAACAACTTGTGGGCAGCCATGACGTGACGGTAAGAGCCTGAGAGAATCTCAGCATACTCTTTACCACCAGATGCCATTCCATCGTCATAAATCATCTTGTCGAACGCACGGCAGCGTGTCATGATGGAACCATACCTTGACTGAAGATCCTTGAAGGCATCGATGATAGTAACCTGGCCTTCGTGTGCCCAATAGCCCTTGTACTGATTGTAGAAATACTCTATGTCCATTATCTCGTCATAGCCGAGCATGGTGAAGCTGCGTGCTTCGGAAACAGAACCGAAGTCGTGCGTATATGCCAGGACAGGCATGTCGGCTGGCTTGCGTGCAACTATGCCACGTCCGAAGGCTCCGCGCGGTAGGCGCTGTCCCTGCTTGACGGTCTTGCCAGTCTCTATGAAGTTGTCCTCGATGTCTACCGACTCGCCAATCATCACATTGCCATTGACGGCCGGCATGTAGAAATAACCCCAGTCTATGCAGATACCGTCGCCTGACTTGGCAAGGATGGGCTGCTCGATGGTGCCAGTCTTGGCATAGCGCAGGCCATCTTCCATTCCCATTGTGGTAACGGTAGCCTGATTCTCGCGGTTGACAGCCTGCAGAGGATTGGCTCCTATGTAAAGCTGCATGTCATGCTTCTTGCCATCTGTGGCGCGTACCTGATAGGAAATATAGTTGACGGGTACGGAAATGAGGTCGTAGTCGTCGATGAGCATTGGAGCCGTGAACACCACGTCCAGTTCGACGGGTCCGCAGGCGAAGGTGTAGTAGGTATTGGTAGCCAATACATCCACGCTCTTCTGCTCAGCCAACTTGGTCTCCTTTGTCTTGGGCTTGATGTTCTTGTAAAGTCCGAAGTCGGCATAAGCGCCACCGGTGGTATTGTGGCAGTGTGCGGCAATAACGTTGTTGCCTGCATGAAGGAGTTTCTTGAGGTCGCCGTCAAGGTGCAGAACCACACCGTCCACCCATGTCTCGCCTGTGTCAGCCACCTTGGTGCCGTTGATGTAAATCTCGAAGACATCGTCGTGCGAGTACTTCAGGTAAAGGTCTTCCTGCAACTGCTGTGCGGTGAGCTGCACATCACGGCGTATATAGATGTCGCTACCCTCGCGTGCCCACTTGCTGCTGATGTTCAGCAGTCCGTCGCTACCCCAAGCTGCCTTCTCTGTCTTCCACGAAGAAGCATCGAAGCCCTCTGCTGCCCAGCCGTCGGCCTGTACCGTGCGGGCAACCTTGCCTTCCCACTTCTCCTCGTCTGCCATAGGTGCGATGGAAGAGAGCAGGAACTCCTGCTGTGCACCCATGAAGCGATATGTAGTACCGTCCACGCGCAGCAATCCAAGCAGTGGCTTCTCGTCGTTTGTCCAGTGGCGTGTAGTACCATCCGTCAGCTTGTCATACGGAGACCAAATGGAGAAATAGGGGTCGTTCACTACCAACGGCACAGACGGCAAGCGGAGGTCTGTATTGGCGTATGGCTTGAAAAACTCTGCTGTCTGGGCACACGCCATGCTCGCAGCAGCAAGTAATACGGATAAAAGTTGTTTCCTCATCTGATTGTTTTTGTTTTTGGTTAATATTCTGTTTGTTCAATTACTATTTCATAGGAGGGAATGCAGAGATTCTGAGGCGAGCAGCCCCCATGGGTATCAAGGTTATGTCCTCCAATGCCCCACGCCTTGCGCTTGCATCTGGCAGTATCTGGCACAATCCCGTTGCATCCTGTCCCCAGCCTTCTACACGTGCCCCACGTGCCTTGACCCTGAGAGGTACGCTCTCATGCGAGAAAGGATAGTCGTTTTCGGGCCAGGGCAGCCTCTCGATGCTCATTCCTTCGAGGTCATCTTGCAAGGCATAATTCCATGGACTGTCGGCATATATCTCGAATGTGGGCCATTTGCCGGGGTCGGCATCTTTCTGCCAGTGGGAGTCGCCTATGGCTGTCTGTCTGCTGTCCTTCTGCTCGTACCTCTCCCTTATCTGCAGGCTTAGGGTAAGCGGACCATAGTTGACGCTGACGCTGTTCTTGTTGAGAGCCCATACGCGCTTGGTGAGCCTCATGGGGAAGTACAGTCCTACCTTATCCCCGTTTTGCCACTCATGCTGTATGCAAAGCAATCCTTTCTCAACCTTGCAGTCGACGGTGCTTCCGTTGACCGTGACGTGTGCGCCCTCCGTCCACGAAGGGATGCGCAGGTAGACAGGAAATGCGGCCTTGGTGTTTTTCTTCAGTCCGCCAACCGTGATGGCAATGTCCTCGCTGAAGGGATAGTTGGTGGACACATCCAGGGTTACTTCCTGCCCTCCGGCCACCTTCAGGCGCGCCTGGCAATCGGCATATATGAGGAACGCCGCGCCACCGTCTGCACTGGCAAGCACGAGATTCTGTGCGTAGTAGGGCCAACCCATTGCGTGGTTATGCTGGCAACAGCGACTGCTGAAAGGGTTCATGCTGAAGAAAGGACCGCTATTGTCAACTCCCGGATTGTGGTTGCGGCTGTCACTCTGCACCATATTGGGACAGGTAAGGTACCTCAAAGCCCTCATGTCCTTGGTGAAGGCGGCAGGATAGCTGTTGAACGCCACATCCTCCAGGTTTTCCATCCATTGTGTGTCGCCTGTCTGTGCCATGAGTATCTCGTCGGACAGCATCTGCTCGGCAAAGCCGCAAGTCTCCGTACCCTGTCTGGGGTCTATGTATCCGTGACGGCAATTCTCGTCCGAGCCGAACATTCCCCCTGGTACCTGTCCGTAGATTCTCCTTATGAGGCTGTAGTTGTTATATGTTGCCTTCAGGGCAGCTGAATCCCTTGTGACGAGGAAATACTCGGCTGGCTCGCGGAAGCACTCCGCCACGTTCACGTTGTGCCAGTTGGGCAACCCGCTTTCCTGCATCCAGTTGGCGGTACACTCGTGTATCTTCTTGCAGAGGTCGAGCAACCAAGCCTCTCCCGTACGGTTGTATAGCCAGAGGACGGACAGCAGGTTGTCGCCACCCCTGCTGTTTTCCCAGTAGTCACGCAAGAACTTCTCCTTTGGGTAATCCATTTCCCAGCGGAAATAGCCCGCCATTACGTCGAGCACCCTCTTGTCTCCGCTATAATCATAGTAGTCCTGCAGGATTTGCAGGGCGAGCATGTTTGCCCACAACTCACGCCTGCCGTTGTTCTCGTTGACAGGTCCGAAGTAGCCATCGGGCTGTGCGCTCTTGATGATGGCCTCTACCCAGAACTTCGTCTCCTCCAACATATCCTTGTCACCCAGGATGTATGCCAGGTTGCTATACCCTCGCAGCCAGTAGGGAACTTCCTCCCAGCCATGTGAACCGCCGCTTTCCAGCCATGCGTTACCTTTCTTGTCGAGCCAGTCGCTGATTTCTCCTAAGTTTCCACATAGTCCGTCCTTTTGACGAACAAGCATTTCCCTCACCCATCCGCGAGGCGTTATGGAATTTACCGGCAATTTGATAAATGGGTTGGACGGCAGTGGTGCCTTGTTGTTGACATAAAGGCTTCCGACATTGGTTATCTCGTTAGCCTCCACCATACGGGCAGACTGCGGATATGCCATTTCGAAAGCCAACAAAACGGCAAAAAAAGTAATAATTCTCATTGTTTTTAGGTTTAATTTGTGCAAAGATAGACATTTTTATTTGAATTCATACCCATTTCACCGAAAAAGATTCTGCATTTTTTTGTACACAAATAGGATTATTCGTACCCTTGACCTTCCATCGAAGGTACTCTCGTTGCCTTCGGCTTCCTCCCTCGCGACTCGGCATAATCGAAGCAAGCATCGCTTCTGCGCTCGCTGCTCCTTCGGTTCGGAAATTTCCAAATAAATTTGACTTCGTCTTATTCCTTCGCACCTCAGCAATGCAAAAATCGCTTTTCATTGCATTCGGCTTGTCGTCATTTGGTATTTCGCTCGCTTATTCGTACCTTTGATATTCCATCGAAGGCACTCTCGTTGCCTTCGGCTTCCTCCCTCGCGACTCGGCATAATCGAAGCAAGCATCGCTTCTGCGCTCGCTGCTCCTTCGGCTCGGAAATTTCCAAATAAATTTGGTATTTCGCTCGCTTATTCGTACCTTTGATATTTCATCGAAGGCACTCTCGCTCGGAAATTTCCAAATAAATTTGGTATTTCGCTCGCTTATTCGTACCTTTGTGCGTGGATTTTGACATTTCTTACATACACTGATGAGTCCAATCAACTTCAACCAACTTCTGGAGCAATCCGTGGACGAATTGTCCAACCCGGATTCCCTACACGGACTGTGCCACGAGCATAACGATGGAGACCCTCTGCCCTCAGGCCCCGTATTGGCTGAGATAATTGATTTGTGCCGTACAATAATCTTTCCTGGATTCTATGGTAAGTCTACCGTCAACAACCGCACCCTTCCCTACCACATGGGCGTCAACATCGAACGCCTGTTTCCCCTGCTTACCGGTCAGATAATGGCAGGTCTGTGCTTCAATCCGAATACCGGGGGTGAGTGTATGTGCGCATCGTCGATACACGAAAAAGCCCAGTGCATTGCAGCAAAGTTCATCCAGGCCCTGCCAGAGCTAAGGAAGATTCTTGCCACCGACGTGGAGGCGGCTTATAACGGAGACCCAGCAGCAGAGTCGTATGGTGAAGTCATCAGCTGCTACCCCGTCATCAAGGCTATCTCCAACTACCGCATCGCACACGAACTGTTACTGCTGGGCGTTCCCATCATCCCACGCATCATCACGGAGATGGCACACAGCGAAACCGGCATCGACATCCATCCGGCCGCATCCATCGGGCATCATTTCACCATCGACCATGGTACTGGCGTCGTGATAGGCGCAACCTGCATCATTGGCAACTACGTGAAGCTTTATCAGGGAGTGACACTCGGTGCCAGGAGCTTCCCTCTGGACGAGAGCGGCAATCCAATAAAGGGCATTCCACGCCACCCTATACTCGAAGACAATGTAATCGTATACAGCAACGCCACCGTCTTGGGACGCATCACCATTGCAAAGGGCACAATCATTGGGGGCAACCTATGGGTAACACGGAGCACCAGCCCCGGTGAGATAAGGCTGCAAAGCACCGGGCAGGACAGCACTTGCAAGGACAGGAAAGAGTCCAAGGACAAGGCATGGAAAACGAACGAAGCCCCAAATAGTGAGGCAGACGACCATACCAAGCAGTAGAACACACCATACATATTTTATATGCAAGAATTTGAAATGATTGCCAAGACCTTTCAGGGACTTGAGAATGTCTTGGCAAAGGAGTTGACGGAACTGGGTGCCAACGACGTACAGATTGGCAGGAGAATGGTTTCTTTCTCCGGTGACAAGGAATTGATGTACAGAGCCAACTTCCAGTTGAGAACAGCCATCAGGATACTGAAACCCATCAAGCACTTCCGCGCCACAACCGCCGACGAGGTCTACGAGGCCGTAAAGGCAATGGATTGGACTGAATACCTGGACAACGACACCACATTCGCCGTTGACAGCGTGGTATTCAGCACAGAGTTCAGGCACAGCAAGTTCGTCGCCTACAAGGTGAAGGATGCCATCGTAGACCAATTCCGCGAAAAGACTGGCAACAGGCCCAACGTACGAATCACCAACCCCGACCTTCAGCTACACATACATGTGGCGGAATTTGACTGTACCCTGAGCCTCGACTCTTCCGGAGAGAGCCTTCACAGGAGAGGATACAGGCAGGAGAGCGTGGAAGCCCCGCTGAACGAGGTCCTGGCTGCTGGCATCATAATGCAGACGGGATGGCACGGCGAATGCGACCTTATCGACCCCATGTGCGGCAGCGGAACCATAGCCATAGAGGCTGCCCTCATTGCACGTGGCATTGCCCCCGGGGTATACCGTAAGGAGTATGCCTTCGAGAAATGGCGCGACTACGACAGGGAACTGTTCGAGAAGATATACGAAGACGAAAGCAAGGAACGTCCGTTCGAGCACCACATATATGCATACGACATCAACCACAATGCCATCGCCATCGCTTCCAACAACGTGAAGGCTGCCGGGCTGAGCAAGGAGATTTCACTACAGCAACAGGACTTCAAGGATTTCACCCAGCCCAAGGAGAAGAGCATCATCATTACCAATCCGCCTTACGGAGAACGCATATCTGCCCCAGACCTGCTCGGACTATACAAGATGATTGGCGAAAGACTGAAGCACCAGTTCACGGGATGCGAGGCATGGATATTGAGTTACAGGGAGGAGTGCTTCGAACAGATAGGGCTGAGGCCTTCACTGCGCACTCCACTGTTCAACGGGTCTCTGGAGTGCGAACTGCGTAAGTACCAGATGTTCAGCGGAAAACTGAATGATATGAGGGCTGGTGGCGGCAATATCAAGTCGGCAGAAGAACGCCGGATGATGGCTGAGAAGAGACGATTCAAGCAGAACAGGGAGTTCAAGGACAGGCTTGAGGAAGACCCCGAAAACAGACTGAGGAAGAACTCCAGGCACAACGACCAGCGCGAGGACAGGAGGAAAGGACCTCAACACGACAACAGGAAGAAAGATTTCCGCAGGGAGAACGGCAAGACTTTCGACAGAGGAGACAGGAAGCCTTACTCTAAGGAGGGCAGGCGTGGCAGTTCCTACGGAGAGGACAAACGCAATCCGAGGAAAGGATTTGCTGACAAGAGAAATTCCGGCAAACAATTCAGGAATAAAGGCAATAGAAACTTTACAGATGACCAAGATTAGTTTTCTACTGGCAGCTACCATAATGCACGCCATTACTGCAAGCGCACAGAAACTGTTCACGCTGGAGGAACTCAACTTCGGTGGCAAGAACCATAGCGTATCCGTTCCACAGAGATGGGACTACACTTGGGTATCCAACGAGCAGGAAGGTCCTTCCAAATCGAATGGGGCACGGAGCCGCCAAGGCTATCGGTTGATTTTCAAGGACGGGGAGAAGACATACGAGGTGAATCCTGCCAATGGCAAGGCCACTGAATGCGATGCCCCTGCCAAGCCAGAAAGACCCAGGCCTGCCGGAGAACTGGAATACTGCAAGGCTTCCAACGCCTGTGCCTTCCTAAGGGACGACAACCTGTGGGTGAGATACCCAGACGGGCACGACGTAAGGCTGTCCGAGGATGGTTCAAGGGAGATGGTATACGGCAAGAGCGTACACCGTGACGAATTCGGCATCACCAAGGGCACATTCTGGAGCCCAGACGGCAGCAAGCTGGCTTTCTATCGCATGGATCAGTCGATGGTGGCAGACTACCCGCAGGTAAACACCTTTGCAAGGGAAGCTGAGTACACGCCCGACAAGTACCCCATGGCTGGCATGACATCCCACAAGGTATACGTGGGAATCTTCGACCTCGCAACGGAAAAGGTGAGCTACCTGCAGGCTGGCGACCCAACGGACAGGTACTTCACCAACATCTGCTGGGCACCCGACGGGAAGACGCTCTACCTGTACGAGGTCAACCGCGACCAGAACGTATGTTCCCTCGATGCCTACGACGTAGCAACATGCAAGAAGTCAAGGACGCTCTATACCGAGACCTCGGACAAGTACGTGGAACCACTCCACCCCATCACTTTCCTGCCTTGGGACAGCGAGAAGTTCATATACTGGAGCTGGAAGGACGGCTACACCCACCTTTACCTGATGAATACAAAGGGGGAGGAACTGGGACAACTGACTTCCGGGAAATGGGTGGTGAAGGACATCGTGGGATTCTGCAGCAAGACAAAGAGTGCGATCCTCATTACAAAGGAAGCCGGCGACCTACAGAGAAACATCTACTCGCTGAACATCAAGACTCGCAAGCGCACCCTGTTGGACAACGGGAAGGGCGTACACAGTGCCAAGCTGTCGGAAGACGGAGCATGGGTGCTGGACACATGGCAGGAGCCGGACGTGCCTCGCAAGTGCGCCGTAACGAATACAACCACGGGCAAGAGCACACTCCTGCAGGAGGCAGAAGACCCCTGGAAGGAATGGTACCAACCCATCTTCGAGAGCGGAACGGTAAAGGCTGCCGATGGGGTGACAGACCTCTATTGGCGCATGGTGAAACCCGCCGACTTCAACCCTGCAAGACGATATCCTGCCGTGGTGTACGTATATGGCGGTCCACATGCCCACAACGTGGAGGCATCATGGCATTGGGGTAGCCGCTCGTGGGAGACGTACATGGCCCAGAAGGGATATATACTATTCATCCTCGACAACCGAGGAAGCGAAGACCGTGGCAGGGACTTCGAACAGGCCACCTTCCGGCATCTTGGGCAGGAGGAAATGAAGGACCAGATGCAGGGCGTGGCGATGTTGCAGTCGCTACCATATATAGACAGCGACAGGATTGGCGTGCACGGCTGGAGCTTTGGAGGATTCATGACGACTTCGCTGATGCTGAACTACCCTGACGTGTTCAAGGTAGGAGTGGCAGGAGGACCCGTCATCGACTGGAAATGGTACGAGGTGATGTACGGCGAAAGATACATGGACACCCCTGAGTCCAACCCCGAAGGCTACGAGCAGACAAGCCTCATCAACAAGGCTGCCAACCTGAAGGGCAAATTGCAGGTTATCATCGGGATGAACGATCCTACCGTAGTACCGCAACATGCCCTGCAGTTCCTGAACGCCTGCACTGAGGCTGGCACGCAGCCGGACTTCTTTGCCTACCCTGGCGAGGGTCACAACATGGCAGGACACAAGAGCGTGCACCTGCACGAGAGAATCACACAGTACTTCGAGGATTACCTGAAGCCCATCGGCTCACGTTAGGGTGCTGACGGGCACTACACAAGGCTGGAGGCACTTGACCTCCTACTACAAACGGGAAAAAACGACATCGACATGAAAATATTATTGTTAGGATCAGGCGGGCGCGAACATGCCCTTGCCTGGAAGATAAGCCAGAGTGAGAAATGCGAGAAGTTGTATATCGCACCTGGCAATGCCGGCACAGCGGCAACGGGTGAGAACGTAAACGTCAAGGCAGACGACTTCCCTGCCATAAGGGACTTTGTCATTGAAAAGGGAATTGACATGGTGGTGGTAGGTCCGGAAGACCCACTGGTAAAGGGCATATATGACTACTTCAAGGCCGACGACTCGCTTAGCAGCGTGCCAGTGATAGGTCCCAGCAAGGCCGGCGCGAAACTGGAGGGCAGCAAGGACTTCGCCAAGGAGTTCATGCTAAGGCATTCCATTCCAACGGCACGCTACAAGACCTTCGACTCCTCCACCATCGAGGAGGGGAAGGCATTCCTCAGGACCCTACAGGCACCATACGTGCTGAAAGCCGACGGACTATGCGCAGGCAAGGGTGTACTAATCCTGCCCACGCTGGACGAGGCAGAACGCGAACTGGAGGAGATGCTCGGAGGCATGTTCGGCAGCGCAAGCAGCAAGGTCGTCATAGAGGAGTTCCTAAGCGGAATAGAGTGTTCCGTATTCGTGCTGACCGACGGCAAGGACTACAAGATATTGCCGGAGGCAAAGGACTACAAGCGTATCGGCGAGGGAGACACTGGACTCAACACGGGAGGCATGGGTAGCGTCAGCCCTGTGCCATTTGCCACGGAGGAATGGATGTCGAAGGTGGAGGAACGCATCATACGCCCTACCGTGGCTGGACTGGCAGAAGAAGGCATCGACTACAGGGGATTCATCTTCTTCGGCCTCATCAACGTGGACGGAGAGCCCAAGGTCATAGAGTACAACGTGCGCATGGGCGACCCTGAGACCGAGACCGTGATGCTGCGCCTGAAGAGCGACATCGTGGATCTCTTCGAAGGAGTAGCCACCCGATCCCTTGGCAATAGGACGGTAGAGTTCGACAGCAGAAGTGCCGTGTGCGTGATGCTGGTCAGCGGAGGCTACCCCGGCAGTTATGCAAAAGGCTACAAGATAGAGGGCTTGGACAAGGTAGAGGGTAGTGTCGTCTTCCATGCCGGCACAGCATTGAAGGACGGCGACATCGTTACCAATGGAGGCAGGGTGATAGCCGTTAGCAGCTATGGCAACGACAAGGCAGAAGCCTTGCAGAAGAGTTTCGACGAGGCTCGCAAGATTACATTCAAGGATTGCTATTTCCGTAGAGACATTGGAGCAGACCTGTGATACTGCACAACAGATTCCAGAATAAGGTGGCAGGCAGCAGGGCGACCCTGCCTTTGTGCGCCTGCATGTCGCTGGCAATGTGGTTTTTGCCGTGGCAAGGGTTTGACATGTACGTTGCCCTGGGATGGATTGCCTGCATGCTGACCGTGTACTTCACGATGGAGACGAATGCCACCACGCATCTCATCCGCATACGCACTCGCCTCACCTCATGCCTCTGGATAGTCCTGGCGTCGTTCCTCCCCTTCATGCACCCTTTGGACAAGCCCATGCTGTGCGCCGTCTGCCTGGCTGCAAGCCACTACCTGTTGTTCAAGTGTTATCAGCTGCGCGATTCACAGGCTCTCATATACCATTGTTTCCTATGCCTTGGCATAGGCAGTTTCTGCACGCCCATAATGATTGCCATGGGGGTGCTGTACTGCCTCTGCCTGTATATCTTCCTTAGGGCAATGACATGGAAGGGCTTTTGGGCTGCACTGCTCGGATTCATCACTCCCCACTGGGTATGGGTCGCCTGGCATCTGCTCACTTCGCAGGCAGGCAGCCTGCTGCCATGGTACCGCACCTCACTGTCAAGCATTGTCCTCATACCTTTCGGCTTCAGCCAAATCCCACGGTCGTGGATGCTGTCGACGGTTTTCATAGTGTTCCTCACGACAGTGGCTATCGTACATTACATGCGGAACAACTACAACGACAAGATAAAGGTCAGGATGATACTGTACATATACGTCTTCCAGTGTCTTTCCCTCTGTCTGATGCTGGCACTCGTGCCAACCGAGTACCCAACCCTGATGGCAATGCTCATGGTGTGCGCCAGCCCGCTGCTGGCACATTACTTCTCGCTCACGGGCAGTATCTTCAGCAACACGCTTTTCATCGTGTCGATTGTCACATACATCATATTGGCTTACTATAGCTCATGGACACCATCATCGACTTTCTGATGACATACGGATATGGAGGCATGGCTATGGCTGCATTCGTGGCCGGCAGCGTGTTCCCATTCAGCAGCGAGACTATCCTGGCAGGATTGCAACTCGCAGGGCTCCACCCTTTGCCTCTCTTCCTAAGCGCAACCCTGGGAAATGTCCTGGGCAGCATGTTCAACTATTGGATTGGTTCATTCGGAAAGCTGGAGTGGATCGAAAGATACCTCCACGTAGGAAGGGACAAGGTGGAGAAGACACGACTTTGGCTACAGGGCAGGGGGGCATGGATGGGAGTCTTCTGCTTCCTTCCGATACTGGGCAGCGCACTGGCCGTTACGTTGGGGTACATGAGGGCAAACCCATGGTTCACCCTGCTCAGCATCACTATTGGCAAAGCCGTCAGGTACGCCATACTGATATGGGCAGTGAAGGCCATTCAGACATGAGGGTTGCCAGCGCTATCCCACACGGCAGCCCTTAAATATATTTAATTTAGGTGTGGCAAGGCAGACTTTTTCCATTGAACCTACAACCTTTTAGCCCGAAATGTCGTATCTTTGCAAACCGTAATGCACATTATTTATAAATAAACAAATAAAATAATTCAACACTACCAATGAAACAGTTCAAACTTGTAGACAACCTAATGGGTTGGATTGCATTTGCCATTGCGGCCTTTGTGTACTGTAGCACAATAGAGCCCACGGCAAGTTTCTGGGACTGTCCGGAATTCATTACCACAGCATACAAGCTGGAGGTAGGACATCCACCAGGCGCGCCCTTCTTCATGCTCACCGCCAATCTCTTCACACAACTGGTGGACGACCCCACCATGGTGGCACGCATGGTCAACACGATGAGCGCACTCTTCAGTGCGGCCTGCATCATGTTCCTGTTCTGGACCATAAGCCATTTTGCGCGCAAGCTCGTTGGCGAGAAGGGAGAGATACGCACCCTGGCACAATTGGTTGCCGTAGAGGCAAGTGCCATGACAGGTGCCCTGGCATATACCTTCTCGGACACATTCTGGTTCAGTGCCGTGGAGGGAGAGGTGTACGCATACAGCAGCCTTTTCACGGCAGTGGTGGTATGGCTGATGCTGAAATGGGAAGACCATGCCGACGAACCTGGCAGTGACAGGTGGCTCATACTGATAGCATACCTAACGGGACTGAGCATCGGGGTTCACCTGCTCAACCTGCTCTGCCTGCCCGCACTGGTGCTGATATACTACTACCGCAGGAGCAAGAATGCCACCACCAAGGGGGCATTGCTGTCGTTGGTGGGAAGCGGCATCCTGGTAGCAGCCGTCCTGTACGGCATCGTGCCTGGCATCGTCAAGGTTGGCGGATGGTTTGAACTGCTCTTCGTCAACAAACTCAATTGCCACTTCAATACGGGACTGATAATATACATCGTACTGCTCGTGTCCACCGTGCTGTGGGCCATCTGGGAGACCACAAGGCAGAAGAGCAGGATGCGAATGAACATCTCGTTCCTCCTGTCCGTGGCATTGCTGGGAATACCCTTCTACGGCTACGGCAGCGGCAGCATCGTGCTTGGCATAGCCATACTCGCCATCCTGTTTGGACTGCTCTCCTACACCAAGGGTGAGAAGCATTTCGTATCGGCAAGGGTGATGAACTCCAGCCTGCTGTGCATGCTGATGATAATGATTGGCTACAGCTCGTATGCCGTGATAGTAATACGCAGCTCAGCCAATACCCCGATGGACCAGAACTCCCCGGAGGATATCTTCACGCTGGGCAGCTACCTGAGCCGCGAGCAGTACGGCGACCGTCCACTGCTATACGGCAAGGCATACACAAGCCAGGTGAAGCTGAAGCCCGAAGGACAGTACTGCGTGCCCGTCAGCAAGAAGGGAGCTCCCATATACCAGAGGAAGGAAAAGGCAAGCCCCGAGGAGCCTGACAGGTACGAGATACAGCGATACGACGTTGAGTACGTATACGAACAGAACATGCTCTTCCCACGCATGTACAGCGATGCCGAGGGACACCCCAATGCCTACGAGAGCTGGATGGGTGGCGTGAAGGGCACGACCAAGACGTACGACCGGTGCGGCGAGATGGTCAAGGTGAAAATGCCCACGATGCTCGAAAACCTACGCTTCTTCTTCAGCTATCAGGTCAACTTCATGTACTGGCGATACTTCATGTGGAACTTTGCCGGCAGGCAGAATGACATACAGGGTAACGGAGAATGGGAGCACGGCAACTGGATTACGGGCATTCCTTTCTTGGACAACCTCAGGCTGGGTGACCAGAGCAAGCTGCCTTCGGAACTGCGCGAGAACAAGGGGCACAACGTCTTCTACTGCCTTCCGCTGATACTCGGACTCATCGGTCTGCTGTGGCAACTGTGCCGCAACAGCGAGAGCGACAGGGAGGGCGAGAAGCAGTTTGGCATCGTCTTCTTCCTCTTCTTCATGACAGGACTTGCCATCGTCATCTACCTCAACCAGACTCCCATGCAGCCGCGTGAGCGCGACTACGCCTATGCAGGTTCGTTCTATGCCTACGCCATCTGGATAGGACTGGGCGTGGCAGCCATTGCCGAATGGCTGCGCAAGATGCTGCACAACGACACGGCATGCGCCATACTCAGTTGCCTTTGCCTGCTCGTACCAATACAGATGGCAGGGCAGACATGGGACGACCACGACAGGAGCGGCAGGTATACTTGCCGTGACTTCGGACGCAACTACCTGGAGAGCCTCGACAACGAACGCAACCCCATCATCTTCACCAACGGCGACAACGATACCTTCCCCCTATGGTACGCACAGGAGACGGAAGGTTTCCGCACCGATGCACGCGTCTGCAACCTATCGTACCTGCAGACCGACTGGTACATCGACCAGATGAAGAGACCTGCATACGACAGTCCATCCGTACCCATACACTGGTCAAGGCTGCAATACGTGGCAGGAACCAGGGAGGGCGTGAGCGTAAGGCCCGGTACTCTCGAACAGGTAATAGAATACTACAAGGACGAACCTGAGAAGATGCGGGAATTCCTCGGCGACAACCCGTACGAACTGCGTAACATCATCGACAAATGGGTGCTCAACGACAATCCCGACCTGCAGATCATACCCACGGACTCCATCGTGGTCACAGTAGACAAGGAGGCCGTCAAGCGCAGCGGCATGATGATTGCCGGCGACAGCATCCCCGACGTGATGCACATCAGCCTCAAGGGCAAGCGTGCCGTATACAAGAGCGAGCTGATGATGTACGAGATGCTGGCACAGTGCAACTGGGAGAGACCTATCTACGTGGCAATCACCGTGGGCGAGAGGAACTACGGCAGCCTGGGCAACTATTTCGTGCAGGAGGGCCTGGCCTACCGCGTGACGCCGTTCAACACCAAGGCGAACGGACGCAACGTAGACACCGACAAGATGTATGAGAATGTCATGACGCGCTTTGCCTTCGGAGGACTGGAGGAGAATCCCGACATGTACATAGACGAGACAGTACAGAGAATGTGCTACACACACAGGCGCATCTTCGGCACGCTCGCCACGAGGCTCATGGCAGAAGGCAAGACGGACAAGGCGGCACGGCTCGTGGCATACGCCGAGAAGGTCCTGCCTGCCAAGGCTTTGCCCCACTGCTATGCAAGCGGTTCGCTCGATCTGGCTCAGGTTTGGATGCAACTGGGAGACACGAAGATGGTGGAGGAGATTGCCGCCCCCGTCGCCAAGTCTGCCGTAGAATACCTGGACTGGTACCTGTCACTGCCCACCAACATGCTCATGCAGCAGGAGCGCAACACAATCTACCACATGTACCAACTCAATGCCGCTGCAAGGCTGCTGAAGGACGCTGGCTGCAAGCTGGGCGACGAGATGGAGAGGAAGGTGATGACATACAACGGCGTACTCCAGAGAATATACTACGGCCAGATGGACACGGAGGTCGGAGTAAGCGACACGAATTATGAGGATACCGACGGGGAGGAGGAAGACTACGCCTCGTCGGACATGGAGCAATAGCGGATAGGAAGGCATGTTCATAGAGCAACCTGCCATCTTCATGCGATGGCTTTATCCACACGCGCTTTGGAGAATGGACCGTAACGAGAAGTCGGTTTACCTGACCTTCGACGACGGTCCCATTCCCGAGGCAACCCCTTTCATCCTCGACACGCTGGACAAGTTCAACGCCAAGGGCACCTTCTTCATGGTAGGAGAGAATGCCGTGAAGTACCCCCACCTGCTGCAGGAGGTGAAGATGCGAGGACACAGGATAGGCAACCATACGTACAACCACATCTCGGGGGCAAGGCACTGGACATGGACTTACCTTGCCAACGCCAAGATGGCGGACAGGGTACTGAACACCGACCTCTTCAGGCCACCACACGGATGGATACGCACCACGCAATACAGGGTGCTCAGGAAGTGCGGATACAGGGTAGTGATGTGGGACGTGGTGACACGCGACTACAGCAAGATGCTGACGGCAGAGGATGTAATAAACAACGTAAAGAGGTATGCCCGACCCGGGAGCATCATTACCTTCCACGACTCGCTGAAGAGTATAGACAAGCTGAAGCACGCCCTGCCCGAGTCGCTGCGCTGGCTGACAGAGCAAGGTTACAGCTTCCGCATATTCGATTAAGCCATCCCCTCCCCCACCGATTATGGCTGGCTTTTCCTTCCTCATGCACGGACGATTCTTCAGGGGCTGTCCTCTAAACTCCAACAAGCCATCAGGCTGATAACTGCAAGCCAAGGGGCAGGATTTCGTCTGACATTGTCCCTGACAAGCGTATAACGGTAAGCCCCGAAGGCTGAGAACCTATAAGGATTCCGCCTGTCGGGGCTTGCTGTATGCTTTCTGGTGCAGGGGATATTCCGCAACGTGATGGTCGGAAACGCGAGTCGCACCAAAGGGATGCACATCCTGTCCGTATAACAAATGCCTTCCAGTCACGAAAGGGCAGAATGGACGCTCATCAGCATGGGCACTTCTACGACGATGCTGAATGAAGCAAACCCATCTCCCGGACCGAGGGAAGCCGAGAGGGGTTAGCCATTTAGCACAAATGGCACGCTACTTGTTGAGCGACCACGAGAAGCCGTCCTTGGTGTCCTTTACCTCGAAGCCGAGGTTGGCAAGGTCATCCCTTATCTTGTCAGACAAGGCCCAGTTCTTCTCCGCCTTGGCCTGCTGCCGCTGTTGCAGCAGCATGTCCACCACGGCGCCAAAGGCCTCTTCGCGTGCCTTGTTGCTGTTGCCCGTCTCCTCCATCAGGCCGAGTATGTCGAACGTAAAGGTGCAGAACAGGGAGAGCAGTGCCTGTGCAACCTCTGCCGTTATGCTCGCCTTCTTGTCCACGAGGGTGTTTGCCACACGGCACACCTCGAAGAGATGACTGATGGCAATGGGACTGTTGAGGTCATCGTTCATGGCATCATACAACTTCTGGCGCAGGTCGTCGACGAATGCCATCTCAATCGGCTGCTGCCCCTTCACCTTCTGTCCATCCTGCATACGCTTGAGGTTCTTATAACCCTCCATCAGCTTTGCCAGCCCCTTCTCGGCGGCCTGCAATGCCTCGTTGCCGAAGTCTACGGTGCTGCGATAGTGAGCCTGAAGGATGAAGAAGCGTATGGTCATGGGGCTGTATGCCTGCTGCAGGAGGGGGTGGCTGCCATCGAAGAACTGGGGCAGTGTGATGAAGTTGTTATACGACTTGCCCATCTTCTTGCCGTCGATGGTAATCATGTTGTTGTGCATCCAGTAATGCACCATCTGGTCGCCCTGGCTTGCCACAGCCTGCGCAATCTCGCACTCGTGGTGTGGGAATATCAGGTCCATGCCTCCGCCATGTATGTCGAAATGGTTGCCAAGGTACTTGCGTCCCATGGCTGTACACTCGCAATGCCATCCGGGGAAGCCGTCGCTCCACTCTGAACGCCAGCGCATGATATGCTCGGGCTGTGCAGCCTTCCAGAGGGCAAAGTCCGCCTGGTTGTGCTTCTCTCCCACCCCTGCCAGTTCGCGGCTCGCATCCTTCACGTTCTCCAGGTCCCTGCCGGAGAGAATGCCGTAGCGGTGGTCCTTGTTATATTTCTCGACGTCGAAATAGATGCTGCCGTTGCTCTCGTAGGCATAGCCGTTGTCCATTATCTGACGCACCAGTTCCTGCTGTTCCATGATATGCCCCGTAGCATGTGGCTCAATGCTGGGAGGCAGGCAGTTGAGAGCCTTCATTGCGTCGTGGAAGCGGTTGGTGTAGTACTGTGCCACCTCCATGGGTTCGAGTTGCTCAAGCCTTGCCTTCTTGGCAATCTTGTCCTCTCCCTCGTCGGCATCGTGCTCCAGGTGGCCTACGTCGGTTATGTTGCGCACGTACCTTACCTTATAGCCGATATGCTGCAGGTAGCGGAAAAGGAGGTCGAAGGTGATGGCAGGGCGCGCATGCCCGAGATGTGCATCACCATAAACGGTAGGTCCGCAGACATACATGCCCACGCGACCAGGTACGAGCGGGCGAAACAACTCCTTCTGCCTGCTCAGGGTATTGTAAATCAATAGTGGCTGTTCCATAAGTCTAAAAGTTATCGGAATACAAAGTTACAACTATTCTCCTTCTCTTGCAAACGTATTAGGGGTAAAGTTTACCTTCTCATGCCAATTTATCTATAGGCAATTAAAGACAGGCAACCCCAACAAAAGACAGGCACGGGTATAAGCAGCCCTCTCGCAAATCTCTAATATGGAACATCTCCCTATTATATGTCATCCGCAGGGAATATATCTTCACGTCGAGTAAGGTTAATAACCTTGCGGCGTTAAGGTTAATAACCTTGCGGCGTTAAGGTTAATAACCTTGCGGCGTTAAGGTTAATAACCTTTTTGGCAGGTAAGATATCTTGGGAAGAAAACGAATAGGATAAGGGGAAGAGGTAAAAGGAACTTCAGAACTCATTGCTCGATGCTCAGAGCAATCTATCTTGCATGAAGGTGCAATGCGGGCTATGCGGCAGCAAAAAGGGGAGGTGACTTGCGTCACCTCCCCATATCATGAAAGAAATTATTGAAATTAGCACTTCACATTCCAGCTATCATTGGCTGGCTATGCGCATATTGTACTAATCCGACATCATCACTTCACAGCGACCTTCTTACCATTCTGGATAAATACGCCACGCTGTGCCTTGCTTACGCGCTGACCAGCCATGTTGTAGATAGCAGAGTCGTTCTCGCCCTCAGCCTCGATAGAGTTGATAGCGTCGGGATCGTCCTCAGTACCGATAACGATGGTCTTGGTAGCAGGAGTAACTACTACCTTGTCAGCGTAAGGAATGGTATAGCGGCTGAATGACTCAGAAGCGTTAGAAGTAGCATACAGGTTGCCAGCGTAGTCGAATGCGAGAGCCGTTACGTTGGTCTCCTTAGTCGATACGGAAGCCAGAGGCTCGAGCCATATCTTGCCGTTAGGCATTGGAGCGTAGTTGGTCTCGTAAACGGCAACCTTGCCAGCAGCCGTTGGGAATGCAACGATCTGTCCGTCGGCAGATACTGCCATACCACCGTTAGGCATAGGGGTCTTGATATCGCTGTAGTCCTCCTCACCCTCGGCATTGTAGTGCTTCAGGGCAGGCTGTTCTTCCTTAGGATTAGCACGGTGCTGGATGTACCATACTCCACCCTGCTGGTCGGGAACTATGTTGACTGGACCGCTTGCAATGGTGTAGCGACCTGTGAGAGGCTCGAATACAGAGCTTACAGGGGCAGACCAAGAAGAGGCTGTGCCAAGGTTGTAGGTGTGGCAAGCATAGTCGGTGTAGTTGAAGCCACCGCTTGAATACTGTCCGCCGAGTACCCAGAGCTTGAGGCTCTCGCCAGCGCCCTCGGTACCGAAGCTGGTAACCATGCGGCTCTGCTCCTCGTCGCCTACGTAGGTGATACCTGTAGCCTCGTCGAGCTCACCACCTGTGAATACAGGAGTCCAGTCGGCATTGAGGTCGGCAGGGTTAGCCTCCACGATTGGGCTGTTGGTAGTACCATTAGCACGTCCGATGAAGAGACGTCCGTCGTTGCTTACGCGTACGGTCTTGAGGTCGTACATGTAGCTTGGCATTGCAGGAGCAAGGCCGTCCTTGATTTCGAGACCGCCGGTGAATCCAGGAGTTCCGTCAGCACTGTTGATCTGCTCGAAGTCGGGAGTGAATGCGTAGAGTGCGCTGTGCTTAGAGTCGGAGATGTAGCCAGTGCTCTTGCCACCTTCATAACCCTCGCCCTCTTCAACGTCAGACTCAACTACGTAAACCTGACCGAAGCCTGCACTTGCGGGAACATTGTTGACAGCAAGTCCGAACGGACTCCAAACCTTGTAGCTGTCTCCAACCTTCCTTGACTCCTTGGTACCGATACCCGTTACCTTAACCTCGTAGCTTACTGTAGTGCCAGCTTCTGCGATGGTAGCGTTGGGTATCTCAACAAGGTGCTGACCAGCGGTGAGACCGTCGGCTGGAACTGTAGCCACCACCTCTTCGCCATTGTAGAATACGATGTCTACTGCCTCAGCCTCAGCGTTGAGGGTATAGCTGACTGATACCTCGCTGTTGTCGGTAGATGCACCTACATTGTATGCGAATGCGTTGAGCTGGATGTTGGGCTCGTCGTTGGTGTACTCGCCTCCGTAGAACCAAACCTTGTCAGTTCCGAAGAGCTGTGGAATGGTATCTACTCCGAGGGTCTGTGTCCATGCGCCATCGGGCTGCGAGCCATTGAGCTTCCATGTCAACTCTCCAGTCTTCATGATAGTTTCGTCAGCAATCTTAGTGCCGATATTTGCGTCACCCATTACGCCAAGGAAGTAAGTGTTTGAAGCGGTGCAGTTATCATTGTTGCGGCTGATAGAATTACATCCGCTTGTACTTATCTTCACATCGTTGATGACGAGACAGTTCTTGACATTGTCCTTGGCACTAGACCATCCGATGACACCACCGCAGCTGTTAGTTTTTTCGCCGATGAAGCTTGTCTGAACGAAGCAGTTCTCGATGACAGTTCCTTCGGCCTCGTTAACGCCTACGATACCTCCGTGAGTACCGTCACCATCTACGGATGTGTAGATTACGGTGCGAACGTCACAGTTCTGAACCTTTGCGTTGCGCAGACGACCTGCAATACCGGCTGCATACTTGGCAGAGGTAGTGATGGTGCTGCGAACCTTGAGGTTCTTGACAGTACCGTTCTCGATGTCGTTGAAGAGGGCAGAGCACTCAATTCCGTAAGGAATATCCTCGGAACCTATGGTCAAGTTGTCGATGGAGTGACCCTGTCCGTCGAACGTACCGGTGTAGCGAACGGCGGTGCCTTCGAGCGTTGTACCGATTGGGGTGAAGTTCTTGCCAGCCATGTCGATGTCGCCTACCAGGGCGGCATTGATGTTGCCAGTGCCACCTGCAACGATGGCAGCGAAGCCCATCAGGTGCAACGGAGTAGAGAGCTGGTATGTGCCATTCTCATCCTGCGGAGCGATGATGTCGCAGAGAGGCTTCTGAGCGAGAATAGAAGGATTCAGGGCCTCCTCAGTTGAGTAAGAACCGGTGTAGTAAGCGTCCATGAACGCACCGGCAGCGTTAATCGTAACGTCGTAGTCCTCTTTAGTGAGATAGTCGAACAGAGAAGCTGCGATAGTCTCCATTGCGATAGACTTGTTGAAGAGGCTGATGTAAGCCTTCTTGCCGGCAACGATATCCTTGAAGAGGTCGGAAATGGTGGAGATGCACTCCATCTTCTCCTCAACCGTAGCTGCTGCCTGAGCCTTCTCCACAGCTGCTGCAAGGGCATCCTTCAGAGCCTGTGGGAAGTTGGGAGATGCAGCAACGTTCTTCTCAACGCCGTCGGAGATGGAAGCCTCGTACTGGTTGAGTATGCAGTTAGCACGTGCCAACTGGCTTGCGAGAGCAGTGGAAACCTCTGCAGCTTCCTCGTCCTCGGGAGTACCGAGGTACTTGAGACGTATGTTAGAGTAACCAACCCAGTCGCTGCCATAGCCAGCGCCTTCGTTTATGAGGGCGATGGTGAGGGTGCTGTCCTCGCCTACCTCGGCTGCAATCCAGTTGTGGTAGCGTCCAGCATTGCCCGCGATGGCAAGTCCGTGAGGACCGTGTGCAACGTAACCGATAATACCTTCCTCACCGCTGGTAGAGAAGCCGTCCTCGTAGATGGCGAGGTCGGGAGTTGGATCGGTAGTGTGGCAGTTTACGCCGTCCTTCTCATCGCCTTTCATGATGGGATCCTCGATAACGGTCTGCAGGAAGTTAGCGTTGCCGTTGAGGACAACCTGTGCAATATGGTTGTAGCTGTAGCGGTCGTTGCTTGGGCGATATGCACCTGCAAGCTCTACGAGATAGAGACCGGGCTTGAGATCCTTGACGGTCTGAGACATATTCAAAGTGGAATTCCATGTCTCGCCACCCCAGATAGTCTCGCCGTCGCCTACTACTGCCGATCCGGTACCTGTACCCACCTTGCCTTCCCAGCCGTTGAAGTTGCCGCTGAACGTTGGGTTAACCATGAGACGGGTGATGTCGGTACCTGGAACGTAGCCAGTGTTGATGGCTTCCTTCAGCCACTCTGCGAGGCGCGTTGTCTCCTCGGCAACCTGCTCGTCCGTAGCATCGGTATTGCCTATTACATATAGGTAAGAACCGATGGGGTTCTCGGCAGAGGGTTCGAGCTCCTCGTTGAGGTAGTCTACGAGGGCATCGCGGAGCTCACCTTCGAACGAGTCGTCGGTATCAAGGTAAGCCTTGATTTCCTCGCACTTGTCGATGTAAGCCTTGTAAGCCTTCTCGCTTGCCTTGACAGCGTCGATGTACTCCTTGAGGTTGTCCATTGCGTCTGCCAACTCCTCGGTAGTGGCGCAGCCTTCAAGCAGGCCGAGCTGTGAGCTAAGGTCGTCGCGAAGGGTTGCATTTGCAACAGCCGTGTCGGCAAGAGCCTGATAGTGTTCCTGTACGGCAACGATAGCTTCTGCGAGAGAGCCCTCGTCGTAGATGGAGAAGTACTGTTCTGCAAGGTAGGCAACAACGCCGCGCTCAGGATCGAGATATGGTATCTGGTCCTCGGGCAAGCGCTGATACCAAACGGGAGTCTTGAACTGGCTGTTGTTCAGTCGCCAAGCCAACTCGCCGGTTGGAACGATTTCGAGGTCGAAGACGTTGGTAACGATCTTATCCTGAGACTTGATCCACCAGTTGTTGCTGGAAGCAGGTTCGGCACGTACGAAGTTGGACACAAGGTTGCCACTCTCGTAAACCTCTGAAGTGGACCAACAGTTGGTGAGCTTTCCGTAGCTACCCATCCATCCTGAGATAACGCCGTTCTCGTAGGGACCGGAAATGGTGGATGTCACACCGCAGTTGTCAACTATGATGCGGCATGTAGAACCCATACAGCATCCGTGTATACCACCGGCATTGGCAGCACCCGTAGCAGTCACTTCGCAGCGAACGACACAGTTGCTTACCTCTACCGCACCTTGCCAAGAAGATGTCATACCGAGGATACCACCTACGTAACCATTACCGATAACCTGACATGTCTCGTCGAGAACGAGGTTGCGGATGTATACTGGTGCAGCATCACGATCGCTGTCCTGGGCAAGAGACTTGTCCTTCACGCTGTTAATGACGCCAATGAAACCGATACCCTTGAGGTCAGGATAGTTGATGATGAGGTTGGAGATGACATGCTTCTGTCCATCCACGCAGCCGTAGAAGGGCTTTGTCTCCCCACCGATGACGGCATAGTTCTCGTAGCGATCCATGTCGAGGTCAGCCATGAGGCGCATAGAGCATCCCAGGTCAACGTCAGCAGCGTAGTGTGACCACCAGATAAGCTGCTCGGGAGTAGAAACCTCGAACCATCCGTCCTCGGCAGGAGTCATGTATGTGAGATCCAGGTTGCCGCACTCCGTACAGAAGCCGTCCTCGTACTTGTGGTCGGGAAGGTCCGTGCTGTTCGGGGTGTTGGTATAGGTTACGTCGCCTTGAGGCAGTCCGTCGCACCTGAAGCCGTCCGATGGACTTGCATAAACCAACTGGTGTCCGCCCGTTGCGAAAGGATATGGAGCCGCATCGGTGCCCAGTGTCTGGAAGAAGCGCTCCACGCCATCCTTGTTGCCATTGAGTTTGTATGCCAATGCACCGGATGCCACTTCGTCTGCCTCTATCGTGTTTATGTTGGCGTTGATGTTTTCAGGATGCTCAGAGGGAGCAATGCTGCTGAGGATGTAGCAATTGGTGGGGTTGACGGTACGTGGGTTACGCGCGTAAGTCCATGAGTCGTCGGCTGCGTTCACAAGGTCGCCGATGAAGGCAACGTTGTTGTACGTACCACGTCCGGAAGACCATCCGCAGAGACCTCCGACATTCCTACCTCCTTCAATAACCGTGACTTTACCTGCATAGACGACGTTTTCCATCCTGTAGTCGCCATCTGCAAGACCGATGATACCACCGGAGGTGTTGTCGTCAGCCCTGTTTGCGAAGATGTCTACGTCAGAATATACATTCTCTACGACATTCGTACCACCGCTATATATGTGACCAAACACACTACCGAGGTACTGCTTACCTGCTTCGCCCGTGATGGTTCCGTGCAGGACAAGGTTGCGTACGGAAGCACGGCTGTTGGGGAAGAGACCTGCTGGCTGAGGAGCATCCACATAGTTGATGGTAATGGTATGTCCATGGCCATCGAGGTTGCCGCTAAACCAGTTGTCGTTGTTGAAGATCATACGTCCGGGTGCTTCGCTCGTGTACTCGATGTCGGTATTGAGGCTGATGTTGAACCAACCGCCGTTCTGTGAGCGGTTGACACCCTCAAGGTAGATAAGGTCCTCGAGAGAGTTTACGATGAAGCTGTTGTCGGTGATGTCACGCTCGAGCTTCTCGTAGAGCATCTTACCGCAGGTGGTGCAGACGCCGAACTGGTCAATGGTGTGCGCCGTAGCGTTGGCAGTGCCCTCGTTGCTGTAAGTCAGTTCCACTTCAGCCTCAGCGTCGGGCTTGCCGTTACAGCCAGTGGCACCAGAGGCATATACCTGCTTCTTGCCCTGTGCGAACGCTGCAGGAACGGGATACTCGTCCTCGCCGATGTTCTGCAACCACTTGATGGCAGTCTGGTCGTTGTTCAGCTGGTAGCAAATCTGGCCACTCTTCAGGGCGTCGGCTCCAACGATAGTAACGGCACCGTTCTTCACGTCGTTCCAAGCCATGGTAGCATAGTTGTTGTAGTTGCAACCACGCGGACGGTTGGCATACGGATCCTCGTTGTACTTCTCCAGAGGTACGGTGCTGAGGTTGCCTCCGTTACGTCCGATTGTAGCACTTCCGCCGTTGGTCAGGTTGAAGTTGCCATCGTTGATGACGAGGTTGTTGGCAGCGGTTACCTGGCCGCTGCACCATCCGTAGATACCTCCACAATTGGTGGTGGTAGCACCCTCGATGGTAATCATCACGAGGCAGTTCTCTACGAGGGCACCCTCGTCGGGCACGCCAATCACACCCCCATGTGTAGCATCGCCATCGATGCTGCTCTTGACGGTAAGGTCAATCCAGCAGCCGCGTACAGTACCACGTCCCTTTGCGACGATACCGCTGGCATACTTCTGGCCCGTGGTGATTGTACCCTGCACCTTCAGGTCCTTTACCAAGGCGTTGCCCTGGAAACGGCTGATGATGGCAGAGCCATGCTCGCCGCTTCCCCATTCGGGGTAAGCGTTGATAGTAATGGTGTGACCCTTACCGTCGAAGATGCCACGGAACGGGAAGTTATCCGTACCGATCTCAGGCAGGTCAATACCCAAGTCTATGTCAGCCGTAAGGGCTGCACAGGCATAGGTTTCTCCACCATTCACGATTTCTGCAAAGGCCTTCAAATCCCCAGCAGAGCCAATCTGGTACACGCCGTCGACCTTGTCGAGCGCATACGCAACTGTACTACAGATGCTTAGGAGCATCATCAAGCACAGATTCAGTAGCTTTTTTCTCATAAATGAATGAATTAAAGTTAGTAATAATTGAAAGTTAACTATCTCTTTGTTGATGCAAATGTATACAAAATAAGTTTAAGGCGAAAAGATTTTCGATTATTTTTTGTCAAAACATGTTGTATAACATAAAATATTTGCCATTTCTTCCCCTCCCTGCAACCAAAAGCGAGACTTTCGGCTGACAAGGAGGGGGAAAATGACGTATATTGATAGCGAACGCCAGACGTACGGCTCAGACGAGATGGCGTATGATGTCCTCGCGGTCGCCGGGCAGGTAGTCTATGACGGGTATCTCTATCATGGTATAGGCTCCCGGTGCCTGCCTCATCGTGGCCCTCGCCGCATTGACGAGCACCTGTGCCGTGAGGGCAGGGTTGTTTATCTTCATGTTGAACTCGAAGAGCTGGTTGTGGGTCTGTCCGCTGACTCCCTTGCGCACGAGGTTGACGCCATGCCCCACGTCGTTCAGGGCATCCACGCTGTCCACCTGGAAGACGTGCGTCTCGTCGTTAGAGAAGTAGGGGTCTGCCTTGATGTCGGCAGCCACCTGGTCGATACTGGCTCCTTCCTCCAGCTCCACGTACACCATGCGGCGGTGTATACCCTCGCCTACGGGGATTGTCATGCTGAGGGCATCGCGTACGCCTGCCTTGCTGCGGGCGCATACGCTGTGACCCATGCTGCGGCCCGGGCCGAAGTTGGTGTAGGATATTCCCTTGGGGGCAAGGCTCTCCATGAGCGTACGCACCACGCTGTCGGAGCCGGGGTCCCAACCAGCACTGATGATGCTGACTGCCCCTGCCTTGCGTGCTGCCTCGCCCAAGGTGCGGCGAAGGTCGGTGATGAGCGTGTGGATGTCGAAGCTGTCCACCGTGTTGATGCCGAGCGAGAGGCAACGAAGGGCATGTTCCTCCACGCTGCGCGTAGGCGTGGCAAGGACGGCTACGTCCACGTCCTGCAACTGTGCGATGTCGCTAACCACCACGTAAGGTTCGAGTTCCCTTGGCTTGTCCTGCGCTCCGCTGCGGCGCACGATGCCGGCGATTTCCATGTCGGGGGCGGCTTCAAGAGCCTGTACTGTGTAGCGTCCTATGTTGCCATAGCCCACTACGGCTACCCTTATCTTTCTTTCCATTTCCTTTTGTATGTTTTTGTTGTATGTTGAATATTGAAATTTGTCACGTTTCGGGCCTTTTGGCATACAAATTTACAAATTTTCTGCAATACGGCAAACTTTATGATAGTTTTTTGGAGTTAAATTTTAGGGGTGTTCTATAAATTAGCTTGTGGCGATTATTAGTCTATAACGCAGCGGATTTATTTTTTGCATGAAGGAGCGATGCGGGCATCGTGACTGAGTGAAAAAGAGAAATATGCAAGTTAGAGACAATAAGCGACCAAGTGTGTGTAGGCAACCACAAATG
>SFXD01000021.1 GCA_004559785.1 bacterium
CTACGTCGTTTATTATCAAATCCTCGTCCGTGTCAACTTGCTTTCCGTCCTTCCACTCTGTCTTCTTGCCGAAGGCTACGGGTATGGGCAGGAAGTGGCAATATTTGCGCAGCAGCGACTCTATCTTGTCCTTTTCGAGGAATTCCTTGCAGTCGTCGGAAATGTGCATCACGATGTCCGTTCCCCGCATATCCTTCTCGACCTCCTCTATTGTGAATGAAGGGCTGCCGTCACAACTCCACTTTATGGCAGGTGCATCCTGATAACTCTTGGTGATGATGTCGACCTTGTCGCTCACCATGAACGAGCTGTAGAAACCCAATCCGAAATGTCCTATGATGGCATTGGCGTCATCCTTGTACTTGTCGAGGAAATCATTTGCCCCAGAGAAGGCTATCTGGTTGATGTACTTGTCCACCTCTTCCGTGGTCATTCCTATGCCATGGTCGCTGACGGTAATGGTCTTTGCATCCTTGTCGATGCTGACCCACACCTTCAGGTCTCCCATTTCGCCCTTGAAGTCGCCCTTACCGCTAAGGGTCTTCAACTTTTGCGTGGCATCTACTGCGTTGCTAACAATCTCGCGAATGAAAATCTCATGGTCGCTGTAGAGAAACTTTTTGATGACGGGGAAAATGTTCTCTGTCGTAACCCCGATATTACCTTGTTTCATATCTGAATATGTTGAATATTATTATTACTTATATAAATATGTATGCTTGTCATTTTCCAGCCACGAGGTCTGTGATAACAATCTCTCCGTTCTCCACCTTGGCAGCCAGGGTGCGGTTGCTGTCCCCTGATAGCAGGAGGTCGCAAAGAGGGTCTTCCAGCATCGTCTGTATCGCCCTTTTCAACGGACGGGCACCATATTGGGCATCGTAACCCTTCTTGCAGAGTATGCTCTTGGCGTCGTCGTCGATGCTGAGTTGATGTCCCATACCGTGGATTCGCTCCAGCAATGGGCGCAGTTCGATGTCCACTATGCCCTGTATCGACTGGAGGTCCAACTGGTCGAAGTATATAACGTCGTCGAGCCTGTTCAGGAACTCTGGTGCGAATTGTTTCTTCAGAGCCTTGGCAACAATGTCCCTGCTTGCCATCTTGTCAGCCTCGCTACCCTCTGACACACGGAATCCCATGCCGTTGCCAAAGTCCCTTATCTGCTTCGTGCCGCAGTTGCTGGTCATTATCACCACGGTGTTCTTGAAGTCGACCGTAGCGCCATTGCCATCCGTCAGCCTACCTTCGTCCATTACTTGCAGCAGGACGTTGAATACGTCGGGGTGAGCCTTTTCTATCTCGTCGAGCAACACAATGGAATAGGGCTTACGCCTGACCCTCTCCGTGAGTTGTCCGCCCTCCTCATAGCCCACGTAGCCTGGAGGAGCTCCCACCATTCGGCTTACGGTATGCTTTTCCATGTATTCGCTCATATCTATGCGTATGATGCTGTCGCGTGTGCCGAACAGTTCCTCGGCAAGGCATTTCGTCAGATACGTCTTTCCCACGCCCGTAGGTCCTACGAAAAGGAACGTACCTATGGGCTTGTTTGGGTCTTTGAGTCCGAGACGGCTTCGCTGAATGGCACGCACCAGCTTGCCGATGGCTTCGTCCTGCCCGACGACCTTGCGTCGGAGTGTGGATGCCAGGTCTCTCAGCATTTGGTTTTCCTTGCTGGTAGTACGCTGTACGGGTATTCCAGTCATCAGGCTTACTACGTGGGCGACATCCATGTCTGAAACTACCTTTGGAGTGTCGTTCATCGTCGACTCGAACTTCTTCTGAGCCTCATCCAGCAGGCGTTCGGACAGTCTGATTTGGTCTCGGCAGTCGGCTGCAAGTTCAAAATTCTGGCTTCCCACCGCCTCCGACTTTGTCTTATGCAATTCCTGGAGTCGTGTCTGTAGGTCTGCTATCTCCCTTGGCAATGGAATCTCCTGATTGCTTATGCGGCTGCCGGCCTCGTCCATTGCGTCTATCGCCTTGTCGGGGAAGGCACGGTTAGTGACGTACCTGCCGGTAAGGTCGACGCAAGCCCTTATGGCATCATCCGTGTACTGCACGTTGTGGTGCTCCTCGTACCTCTCCCTGAGGTTGTGCAGAATCTGTAGCGTATCCTCCGTGGACGTCGGCTCCACCAAGATTTTCTGGAAGCGTCTTTCCAATGCGCCGTCCTTCTCGATGGTCTTGCGGAACTCGTCCGTAGTGGTTGCGCCTATGCACTGGAACTCCCCCCTGCTGAGTGCAGGCTTGAGCATGTTTGCGGCATCCATGGTGCCCTGTGCGTTGCCTGCCCCGATGATGGTATGTATCTCGTCTATGAAAAGGATTACGTCGGGATTGTCCTTCAGTTCGTTTATGATGTTACGGATTCTTTCCTCGAACTGCCCCCTGTATTTCGTTCCTGCCACGACGTTTGCCATGTCAAGTGTCACAATCCTCTTGTTCCAGAGCAGGCGACTTGTCCTGTGCCGCACTATCCTTGTGGCAAGCCCTTCTACTATTGCGCTTTTCCCTACGCCGGGTTCTCCTATCAGTATGGGATTGTTCTTTTTCCTACGGCACAGTATCTGCGTCATGCGTTCCATCTCCCTTTCCCTGCCTACTACGGGGTCAAGCAGCCCCTGCTCGGCAGCCTTTGTAAGGTCGGTGCCGAAACCGTCAAGGACGGGAGTCTTGCTGTTTGGTTTCTTGCCTTGCCGGGATGTAGTAGTCTTACCTGCGTCATTGGACTTGGAGGTATACTGCACGTCGTCTCCGTCCTCTTCGTCTTCGTCCACTTCGTCGTGCAAGGCTACTTCCTGCCCATCCTCGCCTGAGCCGAACCTCAGCTTGGAGACGAGCCCCTCGTAGGATATGTTCATCTTGTCCAGCACGGAGAATGCATCTGTGTCGTCAAATCTCAGCATGGCAAGCAGGACGTGAATGGGTTCTATGGTGTCCGAGTTGCGCAGCCTTGCCTCCAGGACGCAAATGCGCAATATCCTGTTTGACTCCATGTTCAGAGCCATGTCCGCCGGAGATGGCGATACCAGCACCTGATGCCTCTGGGCAATGTACTCCAGTTCCTGCTTCAAGGTACGTATGTCTGGCACCATTTGCTCCAAGGCTTCTTTAGCCATGTTGCCTTCGTGTCTCAGCATGCCGAGCAGGAGGTGGATAGGCGTTACGCTATCGTTGTGCAACCTTTCGGCTTCTTCCTTGCTGAAGCCAAGGATGTACTTCATTTCAGGGGAGAACTTAATCATCATCTCTTCTTTCTCAATTCGATTCAAATGGAAACATTTACAAACAGCGTGCCAATCATGTCAATGTGTCAGCCAAGGACGTTTGCATGAAGTGGGAGGTGGTGCATGGAATCTCATGGTATTCTGTACGTTATTACTTCCTCCGACTCCGTATTCTGGATGGCAGGAATCTCTCCGTCGACAAGCCCAAGGACGTGAATGGCAAAACGCCCCTCGCAACAAACATCTTCTACGCCTATGGTAAAGTCGTCGTATACGGTGAGCCTTTTGCCAGGGAATAGTGTTTGCAGTTTCTCTATGGCGGCATCGCGATACGTATGGGACTCGTCGACTATATCCCCCGTCATGAACCTGCGAAATACAAAGATGTCATCCATGAGCAGAACCTTGTCTCTATCTATAGTGGTGTTCTACAAATTAGTTTTTATGTCCATTTCTGGGTGCCTACATACGCTTGGTCGCTTATTGCCCCTAACTTGCATATTTCTCTTTTTCAATCAGTCACGATGCCCGCATCGCTCCTTCATGCAAAAAAGAAATCTGCGGGGTCATCGTTCAACAATCGACTTGGGGCTAATTTATAGAGCACCCCCTTATGTGTGAGAGAAGCCGTATGGCGGCTTTGCATCAGAAGAAGTATGCGAGGCCTACCTGCCACGAGTTGAAGCGTCCTTTGGTCTTGGACGTCACGGCACTCAGCACGTCTGTGGCAGTTACGTCGCAGGTCTTGCCGCAAGCGATGTTGTAGTTGGCATTCAGCTGGAGGTGTTTTACTATGGTAACACCCAAGCCGACATTAACGCTGACGTCGGAATCCTTGAACTTGACGAACTTATCTTCCTTGGACGCTTTCTTGTTGAGATTGAATCCGAACTGCGGTCCTGCATAGGCGAAGACGTTGAGCAACTTGCCCAGTCCGATGCTGTAACGGAGGTTGACGGGTATGGCGAGCTGCTGCTGACGAACAGACATCTCATCGTCAATCTTCACGCTCCTCTGGTCGTATAGGGCGGAGGCATCCACGCCGAGTCCCATGAGGAAGCTCAGCTTGATGGTGGGACCTACGTAGAATCCCATCCTGTTGTCAGAGGAATACATGTCCTTGCTGAAGGAGAAATCCGTAACGTTCACGCCTCCCTTCAATCCCCAGTCGAACTTTGCGGAGACAGAAATGCTGGTGAGTACGGCAGCCACCAATGCTGCCAGGCGAATCTTCTTTGTCATGAGTAGTGTTTGTTTAATTTTTGGAAATAATATGTTGTTGTTTCGATGCAAACTTACTACAATTTATCCTAACGGGCAAGTTTTGGGACGTGTTTTATGCCGTCTGTGGGAAAATTTCATGCTTGCATCAGGTATTCCTTGAACGAGGGGAAGTCCTTGGGCATGGGTACGCTCTGCTTCTTGCCCCTCATGAATGCCGCGAGCCGTCCGGGTATCTCTACGTCGCCGCCCGTTATGTCGTCCACCACCTGCTTGAACTTGGCGGGGTGTGCCGTCTCGAGGAAGAAGCCCGTCTCGCCTTCGCGTAGCCCTTCCTGTAGCGCACGGTAACCACAGGCTCCGTGGGGGTCGAGGAGATAACCGTTGGAGGAAAGGCACTCGCGCATGGTGTCGGCTATCTGGGTGTCGGAATAAGATGCACCCGAGATGTCGGCACGGATCGCCTCGTGGCTCTTGCCGTAGAGGTCGTATATGCGAGCGAAGTTGCTTGGGTCTCCCACGTCCATGGCGTTGGCTATCGTCTGCACGCTCGGCTTGGGTGAGTAGACTCCCGTGCGCAGGTAGTCGAAGAATATGTCGTTGGCGTTGTTGGCTGCGATGAAACGCTTGATGGGCAATCCCATCCTCTTGCCGAAGAGGGCTGAGCAGATGTTGCCGAAATTGCCGCTTGGCACGCATGCCACGAGGTTGTCCGCCTTGCCGAGCCTCTTCATCTGGGCATAGGCATGGAAGTAGTAGAAGCTCTGTGGTAGGAACCTGGCGACGTTGATGCTGTTGGCACTCGTAAGCATCATGTGCCTGCATAGGTCGGCATCCATGAATGCGCTCTTGACCAGGGCTTGGCAGTCGTCGAACACGCCGTCAACCTCGATTGCCGTAATGTTGCGCCCGAGGGTGGTGAACTGGCATTCCTGTATCGGGCTGACCTTACCCTTGGGATAGAGCACGTATACGTGCACACCCTCCACTCCGAGGAAGCCGTTTGCCACCGCGCTACCCGTGTCTCCGCTGGTGGCAACGAGCACGTTGACCTCCCTGCCGGCATTGGCGGCATGTTGTCCGCCTCGCACGAAATATGCGAGTAGTCGTGCCATGAACCTTGCTCCTACATCCTTGAACGCGAGGGTTGGACCGTGGAAGAGTTCGAGGGAGTATATCGTGTCGGTAACCTTTAAGATGGGAATGTCGAAGCTGAGGGTGTCGCAGACTATTTCCTTAAGCCTCTCCGCGGGGATGTCCTCGCCGAAGAAGCGGTCTGCCACTGCGAGGGCTATCTCGTGGAGCGTCATGTCCTGTATGTTGTCGAAGAATGCTGAGCCGAGTGGCCTGATGCTTTCGGGCATGTATAGCCCCCTGTCCTCGGCAAGCCCCCTGACTACCGCCTTTTCCAGGGTAGCGAGTGGAGCCTGTCCGTTGGTGCTGTAATATCTCATATCCTTGATTTGTATGAATTTGTTAGAATCGTATGGTGTATTTCAATGTGGGTTGTCCGTTTGCACGATGTAGGGTGACAAATGGTGGGCGGAACTTGTGCCCGGGGAAGTCAGAGTCTCATGAACTCGCGGATGAATCCGTCACCCTCGACAAGTCCGTATGCACCATAGGCGGCTGCCTCCTCGTCGAATGTCTGCACGTCGTCGGGCACTATCCCGGGATAGTAAATTGCGAAGGGAACGGGTTCGGCTGTATGCGTACGGTGGTGTACGGGAGTCGGATGGTCGGGTAGCAAGGCTATTGCCACGGGGGTATCCCACCTCGACGTTTCCTGCATGATGGGAGCCAGGAGTCGATGGTCGAGGCTCTCTATCGTCTGCAGCTTGAGGTCGAGGTTGCCCTCGTGTCCTGCCTCGTCGCTTGCCTCTACGTGGACGTATACGAAGTCGTCCTGTCGCAGGGCATCTATCGCCGCATGAGCCTTTCCCTCGTAGTTGGTGTCCCATAGTCCTGTCGCTCCGTCGACGTCGATTACCCTAAGGCCAGCGTACCTGCCGATGCCTCGTATGAGGTCGACGGCGGTTATCACGCTTCCGCGCCTTATCTGGGGATATGTGGTGGTTAGCGGCGTCATCCTTGGGCGGAAGCCGCCTCCCCAAGGCCAGATGCTGTTGGCTGGATCCATGCCCCTTGCCACTCTCTGCTGGTTGAGTGGATGCTTTGCCAGCAATCGCTGGCTCTTGGCCACGAGTTCGTTCAGAAGGGATGCCGTAGCCTCCGCCTCTGGCGAGGTAGCCCGGACGAGATGGTCGCGCCATGGCTGGCCGGGTATGTCGTGTGGAGGAGTGCAATCCAGCCGCTTGTCTCCGCCCTTTATGACAAGGAGGTTCCTGTACTGAACGCCCGTGTGGAAACGTACCCTCTCGTTGCCGAGGTTGTCCTGCAGGTAGTGTATCAGTACGTCGGCCTCCTCGGTATCGAGCCTTCCGCAGGAATGGTTCTTCAGGAGGTCGCCTTCAAGGCAGACGAGGTTGCACCTCATGGCGAGGTCGTCGGCATCCAGTTCCACCCCGATGCTGGCGGCTTCGAGAGGTCCCCTGCCCTCATATACCAGTCGTTGGTCGTAGCCGAGTATACTGCTGTTTGCCACCTCGCTACCAGGGTGGAATCCGTGGGGTACCGTCCTGAGCAATCCGTTGCGCCCCATCCTGGCAAGTGTGTCGAAGTGTGGCGTGTCGGCATACTGCAGGAGGGTCTTTCCGCCAAGTTCCTCGTTCCTCCAGTCGGCCATGCCGTCACCGAGTATAATAATGTGTTTCATAATCCAAAATCTTGCATCTGAGGTAAACGTCATGTCCGTCCTAAGCAAGGCTCATGATGTCGGCAAAGACTCCTGCTGCCGTGACGGAGGCACCTGCGCCGTAGCCCTGTATGAGCATGGGGTACTCGTTGTACCTTTCGGTCGTGAGCATAACGATGTTGTTACTTCCTTCGAGGACGTAGAACGAGTGGTCGCGGTCGAATTCCTCCAACGACACGGAGGCGTGTCCGTCCCTGAACCTTGCCACGAAACGCCAAACCTTGTTGTCGGCCTCCAGCACCTGCCTCCTGCGTTCGAAGTCCTCGTCAAGCGAGGGGAGGTTCTTCCAGAACTCCTCGATGCTTCCCTCGAACATGCACTGTGGGACGAACAGGCGTGCCTCCACGTCCTCCTGGCTGATTTCGTAGCCAGCCTCGCGGCACAGGATGACAAGCTTGCGTATAACATCCCTTCCGCTGAGGTCTATGCGTGGGTCAGGCTCGCTGTAGCCCATCTCCCTTGCCATCTCCACCGTCTTTGAGAAAGGGATTTCCTTGCAAATGGTATTGAAGATGAAGTTCAGCGTGCCGCTCAGCACGGCCTCTATGCGCAGTATCTTGTCGCCGCTGTTCACCAGGTCGTTGATGGTACGGATGATGGGCAGCCCTGCTCCGACGTTGGTCTCGAACAGGAACTTCACGCCTCGCCTCTTGGCTATCTCCTTCAGTTCTCGATAGTCGGAATAGTCTCCACTGGCGGCTATCTTGTTGGCTGCAACGACATTGATGTTATGGTCGAGGAAATCCTTGTAAAGTCCTGCCACCTCGGGACTTGCCGTACAATCCACGAAGACGCTATTGAATATGTTCATGCCTATCACTTCGTCCCTAAGGCGATGGATGTCGCTTGGCTGCGACTGCTTGAGTCGCTCCCGATAGGCGTCGAGGCAAAGCCCTTCCCTGTCGAACATGGCGTTGTGGCCGCTTGCTATGCCCACCACGTTCAGCTTGAGCCTGAGTTCCCTCATCAGTTTCTCCTGCTGGTGGTGTATCTGCTCGATGAGGCTGCCTCCCACGGTGCCCACACCGCAGACGAAAATGTTCAGCACCTGGTATTCGCTCAGAAAAAAGGAGTCGTGTATCACGTTCAGGGCCTTACGCAGGTAAGCCTGGTCTATTACGAACGAGATGTTCGTCTCGCTCGCGCCCTGTGCACAGGCTATTACGCTGATGCCGCTGCGGCCGAGAGTGCCGAACAGCTTTCCGGCTATGCCGGGCGTATGCTTCATGTTCTCCCCCACCACGGCAACGGTAGCGAGCCCTGTCTCGGCCCTCATGGGAAACATGGAACCGTCCGTGATTTCCTTGCCGAACTCCTCGTTAAGCACCCTGCACGCCTCGTCGGCATCTACGTCGCGCACGCCGATGCTGGTGCTGTTCTCGCTGGATGCCTGGCTGACCATGAAGACGGATATGCCATGGTCGGCAAGGCATGTGAAGATTCGCCTGTTGACACCTATCACGCCCACCATGGACAAGCCCGATACCGTAATCAACGTCGTGCCCTTGATGCTGGATATGCCCTTGATGCTCCTGGTGTCGTCCACGACCTCGTCCTTGATGATGGAGCCTGGGGCATCGGGGTTGAAGGTGTTCTTTATCAATATGGGTATGTGCTTGATGCAGACGGGATATATGGTAGGCGGATATACCACCTTGGCACCGAAGTTGCACAGTTCCATAGCCTCTATGTAACTGAGTTCCGGGATGACGTACGCCGAGCTGATGACCCGCGGGTCAGCCGTCATGAACCCGTCCACGTCCGTCCATATCTCAAGCACGCTCGCGTCGAGTGCTGCCGCTATGATGCTGGCTGTGTAGTCGCTGCCGCCGCGTCCGAGGTTGGTAACCTCGCCGCTTGTAGCATCCGTGCTGATGAAGCCACCCACAAGGCTAACTTTGGGAAAGGCCTTCCAGTTGTCGCGAACCAGGGAATAGGTCAGCTCCGTGGCCAACCTGTTCTGTCCGCCTTTGACCTCGGTCTTTATGAAGTCCCTGCTATCGTACCATTCTACGTCGTTAATCAACGTGGCGACGATGCGGCTGCTGATCCTTTCTCCATAAGATACGATGGCAGCCAAGGTCTTTGGCGTAAGGTCGCGGATGAGGTATACGCCCTGGTAGATGCTGCGCAGTTCCTCAAGCAACGCCCTCACGACGGACAGCAGTTCGTCCCTGTCCTTGCCATGGGGGATGATGGAGTTTATCATCTGCTCGTGACGCTCGACAATCTCGCCAAACACCTTGTGGTACGACGGGTTGCCCTCCTTCGCCATGCTGCTCGCGCGGATGAGGTTGTCTGTAATGCCACCCAAGGCACTTACCACGACTATGACGGGTTCCGTCTGACTCTCGACAATCTTCTTTACGTTAAGTATGCTTTCCACGGAACCTACCGACGTTCCGCCAAACTTCATTACCTTCATTGCTCTCTCTCTGTGTGTGTATAATAGCTATGTGGGCAAACTTCTGCCCTTGCGTGTTTACAATCTGTTTCCCTACATTAATAATACCAAGACGCATGCATGCCTGTGTGTGCCGATTCCGCCTGCCGCCTCTCCTCCCTACTGCCCAGGACGGCAGCTTAAGGTGACGGCATTTTTTGACACGCGACTTCTAATTGTCATGCAAAAGTAACAATAAAATTGCAATTATCCATTGATGATGAAAAAATATTTCGTACTTTTGTATAAAAGAATGACATTATGATACAGAATTACAGCATTAGAGTGACTCCGGAGGACGCTTTCGACGAGCATAACATCATAGAATACCTGAAAAGGGACAAGGGCGTGGAATACGACGCCGTGAGAATCCTGAAGAAGAGCATAGACGCCAGGCAACGCAACATCTTCGTCAACCTCGAAGTGTGCGCCTACAAGGACGAGGTGCCATGCGACTCCTGCTTCACGCCCACGGCATACCATGACGTGAACGGAAGGCCCGAGGCGATAGTGGTGGGTGCCGGTCCCGGCGGACTGTTCGCCGCCCTGAGGCTGATAGAACTTGGCATCCGCCCAATACTGGTGGAAAGGGGAAAGAACGTGCGCGAGAGGAAAAAGGACATTGCACGCATAAGGGCAAGCCAGAAGGTGGACCCGGAGAGCAACTATTCGTTCGGCGAAGGAGGAGCGGGAGCATACAGCGACGGAAAGCTGTACACCAGAAGCAAGAAACGCGGCGACTGCGCAAAGATACTCAACGTCCTCGTACAGCACGGGGCAAATCCCAACATCCTCTACGACGCACACCCACACATAGGCACGGATTGCCTGCCGAGAGTAGTAGAGAACATACGGGGTACCATCGAGAGATGTGGCGGCGAGATACATTTCCAGACAAAGATGACGGCCTTGATAACCAAATGCGGCAAGGTAGCGGGCATCGAGGTGGTCGACCAAGAGGGGACGACGAGGGAAATAGTTGCCGACAACGTCATACTGGCAACAGGACATAGCGCACGCGACGTATACAGGTGGCTTGCGGACAACGGCATCGAGATGGAGGAGAAAGGCATCGCCGTCGGCGTGAGGCTGGAGCATCCGTCGGCACTCATCGACCGCATGCAGTACCACAATAGGGACGGCAGGGGCAGATGGTTGCCTGCAGCCGAGTACAGCATGGTGCAGCAAGTAGACGGCAGGGGGGTATACACCTTCTGCATGTGTCCAGGAGGAGTCGTGGTGCCTGCCGCCACGGGGGAAGGGCAAATCGTGGTGAACGGCATGAGCCCCAGCAACCGCAACGGACGCTGGAGCAACAGCGGCATCGTGGTGGAAACCCGACCCGAGGACGTGAAAGCCATGGCTGGAGGAGACAAGGGAGTATTGTCGACGATGCTGTTCCAGGAGGAACTGGAACGCCAATGCTGGCTGCAGGGAAACATGAGCCAGACAGCACCGGCACAGAAGATGCTGGACTTCGTGAAGGGAAGGCTCAGCCCTGACACTAACCCTACGTCCTATGCTCCAGGGCTGTTGGCAAGCCCCCTGCATTTCTGGATGCCGGAACACATAAGCACGAGGTTGAGGAAGGCATTTGAGGCTTGGGGCAGGACAAGGAGGGGATTCCTTACCAACGAGGCAACCGTTATTGGGGTTGAGACAAGGACAAGCAGCCCCGTCAGGATCGTGAGGGACGGCGGCAGCCTTCAGCACGTAAGCGTCAAGGGACTATATCCATGCGGAGAGGGAGCAGGATATGCCGGAGGCATAGTAAGCGCGGCAATGGATGGGGAACGCTGTGCCGAGGCCGTCAGCCGAACAATTCCCTGACGGCTTCGGAAACCCTGCGGACAGGCACCAATTGGATGTCGAAGTCGGATTGGGAAATGCCCCCCATGTTGCCATAGGGCAGGACGATGCGCCTGAAGCCCAGTTTCTGAGCCTCGGATATCCTCTGTCCAATCCTTGAGACGGGGCGTATCTCTCCGCTAAGCCCCACCTCTCCCGTAAGGCAGACGTCCGTTTCCACGGGCGAATCCACGCTGCTGCTGAGCACGGCCGCTATCACGCCAAGGTCTATGGCAGGGTCGGTAACGCGCAACCCTCCGGCTATGTTCAGGAAGACATCCTTCGAAGCAAGCTTGAACCCCACCCTGCGCTCCAGCACGGCAAGCAGCATGTTGAGCCTTCGCCCGTCGAACCCCGTGGTGCTGCGCTGTGCCGTTCCGTATGCGGCAGTACTGACAAGGGCTTGCGTCTCGATGAGGAAGGGCCTCACGCCCTCTATGGCGCACGATATGGCCACGCCCGACAAGCCTTCACGATCCTCGGTGAGGAGCAATTCGCTGGGATTGGACACTTGGCGCAGGCCATCCTGCCTCATCTCGTAGATTCCCAATTCGCTGGTACTGCCGAACCGGTTCTTGATACTTCGCAGGATGCGGTACATGTAATGCTGATCGCCCTCGAACTGGAGGACGGTGTCCACTATGTGCTCCAGCACCTTGGGTCCTGCCAGCGAGCCTTCCTTGTTGATGTGCCCTATGAGAATGATGCTGACGCCTCCGCCCTTGGCATAGCGAAGCAGGCTCGATGCACACTCCCTGACCTGCGAGAGGCTGCCAGGAGACGAATCCACGCCCTCGGTCTGTATCGTCTGTATAGAATCTATGATTACCAAGTCCGGGGATACCGACTCTATATGGCGGAATATCTCGTCCAACGAGGTCTCGCACAGCACCAGGAGTTCCGACTTCAACTCGCCAAGCCTGTCCGCACGCATCCTTATCTGGCGTGCGCTCTCCTCCCCGCTCACGTAGAGTACCTTACGCCCTTCCAGTCGCAGGACGGTTTGCAAGAGGAGCGTGCTCTTGCCAATGCCCGGCTCCCCGCCCAGAAGGAGCAGGCTGCCCGGCACCAAGCCACCTCCAAGCACGCGGTTCAGCTCCTGGTCGCCCATGTCCATGCGTGGCTCTTCGGATGCGCATATCTCCTGTACGCTTACGGGCAGAGACTTGCCCTCAGCCCCTGCCGAAGCCGTCCTCAAGGCAACCCTTGCTGCCGTAGAAGAGGGAACGTCGGCACGGATGACCATCTCCTTCATCGTATTCCAACTGTGGCACGCAGGGCACATGCCCATCCACTTTGGGCTTTCCTTGCCGCAGTAGTCGCAGACGTATACCGTCTTGGTCTTTGCCATTATCGGGGGAAAAAATAGCAAGGCGAGGCCTCTGTCAGCCTACCTTCGTCCAGTACATCCTCTTGAAGAGAGGTCCTATCGAACCCTTCACGGTCAGGGTCTTGTCATCCTTGAAGTAGAGTGTCACGGTATACTCCTTGCCGCTGGTGGGGTCGTAGATCTTGCCGTCTTTCCACTTGTCCTCTCCGTCGAAGGTCACCTTGTCAATCAGCACTATCTGGTCGGCCCTGACGTTGCGCTTGGAGGCATCGGGGTTCTTTACGTCGGTACGTATCGTACCGTCCTCGTTCTTGAGGTTGCTCACCCACGTCACCTGGGCACGATAGCCGTCGGAATGCTTGAAGATTCTGACCTTCGACTTCACGCCGTTGTGTTCACACTTATAGTCGCCTACGATTTTGTCTGACTGTGCAAAGACAGACACGAGCCCCATGGCAAAGGCGACGAACAAAAAGAACAGCCTATTCATCTGATTTTTTCTGAATAATAAAGAAATAATTCAATATTTATATATAAATTATTTAATGGCAGCTAATCCCCTGCGGATTACATGTTACCGCATGGAGGTCAATAGCCGAGTTCCCTTACAATGGAGCTAATCTGCTTCATGGTCGTGAGACGCGTAGGAACAAGGGGAAGCCTGAGCACGTTCTCTATCATGCCCATCTCGGAAAGCATCGCCTTCACGCCTGCCGGGTTGCCGTCGACGAAGAGGAGCTTGAAGAGTTCGGTGAACTTGTGGTGTATGGTCAGCGACGTGCCGTACTCCCCCTTGATGGCAAGGCGTACCATTCGGCTGAACTCATAGGGCAAGGCGTTGCCTATCACGCTGATTACGCCCACGGCACCGAGCGTTATGAGGGGGAAAGTGATACCGTCGTCGCCGCTTATGACGTCGAAGTTGGCAGGCTTGTTCTTTATTATGTCATCCATCTGCGTAATGTTGCCGCTTGCCTCCTTGATAGCCACGATGTTGTCGAAGTCACGGGCAAGCCTCAGGGTAGTCTCTGCCGTCATGTTGACACCCGTCCTGCCAGGCACGTTGTAGAGGACCACGGGCACCTTGCAAGCCCTCGAAACAGCGGCGAAATGCTGGTAGAGCCCCTCCTGCGACGGCTTGTTGTAATATGGGCAGACGCTCAGGATGCCGTCTATTCCCGTGAGGTCGGTCTCCTGCAGGGTGTGTACGACGTCGGCCGTACAGTTTCCTCCGCATCCCATCAGTATCGGCACGCGTCCGGCGACACGCTCTACCAGATGCTCCCTGAGCAAGGCCTTTTCCTTGGATGACAACGTTGGCGTCTCAGCCGTCGTACCCATGATGCACAGGAAGTCAGCACCACCCTTTATCTGATACTCCACCAACTGGTTGAGGGCATTGAAATCTATCGATCCGTCACCCTTGAAAGGCGTTATGAGGGCAATGCCTAACCCGCGAAATTTATTTTGTGCCATACGTTATCTTGATAAAACGCTGCAAAAGTAGTATATTTTTAACGTTCCGCCAAAAAAGGAAAGCCATTTTTCTTGCCTCTTAGCATTTTTATGCGTATTTTTGCTAAACAAATATTCATTTCGACATACATAATGACAGAGCAAGAACAAATACTACACCTCAGGGAACAGCTGCACAAGCACAACCACAACTACTACGTGCTGAACATGCCTACCATCTCCGACCAGGAATTCGACGGCATGATGCGACAGCTGCAGGAACTCGAGGCACTACACCCCGAGATGTACGACGAGAACAGCCCGACGCAACGCGTGGGTTCCGACCTTGGCAACGAGTTTGCAACCGTTAGGCATTCGAGGCCGATGCTGAGCCTTGCCAATACGTACAACCTGCAGGAGGTGGAGGATTTCTACCGCCATGTCAGGGAGGAACTGGACGGAGCGGAGTTCCAGATATGCTGCGAACTGAAATTCGACGGACTCAGCATTAGCCTCCACTACGAGGACGGCAAGCTGAAGAGGGCTGTCACCAGGGGCGACGGCACGCAGGGAGACGACGTCACGCAAAACGTAAGGACGATAAAGAGCATCCCGCTGCAGCTGCCCAAGGATGCGGGATTCCCACGCGAGTTCGAGATACGCGGAGAGGTACTGATGCCCTGGCAGTCGTTCGAGAGGCTCAACATGCAGAGGGAAAGGGACGGCGAGCCTCTCTTCGCCAACCCACGGAATGCCGCGAGCGGCACGCTGAAGAGCAAGAACAGTATGGTAGTGGCGCAGAGGGGGCTGGATGCCTACCTCTATTTCCTGCTGGGCGACGAGCTGCCTTCGGACAGCCACTGGCAAAACCTGCAGGAGGCACGCAAATGGGGATTCAAGGTAAGCGACAAGATGATACTGGCCGGCAGCATGGAGGAGATTGCCGGATACATCGACCATTGGGACAAGGAAAGGAAGAACCTTCCCGTGGCTACGGACGGCATAGTGCTGAAGGTAAACTCCATAAGGCAGCAAAAGTCACTTGGCATGACGTCGAAGACGCCCAGGTGGGCGATAGCGTACAAGTTCCAGGCAGAGCAGGCGGAGACCATCCTGAGGCAGGTGGTGTACCAGGTAGGGAGGACCGGAGCCGTGACTCCCGTTGCCAACATGGACCCCGTACAGCTGGCTGGCACGCAGGTCAGGAGGGCCACCTTGCACAACGCGGACGTGATGGCTGCGCTCGACCTGCACGTAGGCGACCACGTCCTGATAGAGAAGGGAGGGGAAATCATACCAAAGATTACCGCCAAGGCATGCCCCTCGGCACCGGGAAGCCTGCCAATACGCTTCGTCAGCAAGTGCCCCGTTTGCGGCTCGGCCCTTGTCAGGTACGAGGGCGAGGCTGCCACCTACTGCCCAAACGAGACCGGTTGCACCCCGCTCATACTGGGCAAGATAGAGCATTTCATCAGCCGCAAGGCGATGAACATCAATTCGCTTGGTCCCGAGACGGTCGACGACTACTTCGCCAGGGGGCTTATAAGGGATGCCGCCGACCTGTATTCGCTGAGGGAGGAGCAGCTCATATCCCCTACCCTGGCCGACAGCAAGAGCGTGAGGAAAATACTGGATAGCATCAACGAGAGCAGGGACGTACCCTTCGAGCGCGTCCTCTTTGCCATGGGAATACGCTTCGTCGGCGAGATTGCAGCCAAGTCGCTTGCAAGGCATTTCGGCAGCATGGATGCCCTGGCAGAGGCCTCCGTGGAAGACATGCTCCGGATAAACGGCATAGGAAACGTCATTGCCGGCAGCGTCAGGAAGTTCTTCGACGACGAGCGTAACAAGGACTTCGTCCGCAGGCTTAGGGAGCATGGCCTGAGGATGTCGGCATCCCGTGAGCAGGAGCAGCTGCTAAGCAACATCCTGGCAGGCAAGGGCATCGTGATAAGCGGCGTGTTCCGGCATCATGGCAGAGAAGAGTACAAGTCGATGATAGAGCGGCATGGCGGCAAGAACCTGGGCAGCATCAGCGGCAAGACGTCGTTCGTGCTGGCAGGCGACAACATGGGACCGGCCAAACTGGAAAAGGCAAGGAAACTGGGGGTGAGGATCATGGGCGAAGACGAGTTCCTCGCCATGCTGGCAGACACGGGCGGCCCTGATGCGACGGGCGAAGCGTGAGGCCGGGACTACGACAAGGTCTGAAGCCACTCCAGCAACTCATGCTCCGAGGTCAGTACGAAGCGGAAGGTCTGCGAGCGGCTCTCGTCGTAGGCCTTCTCTATTGTCCGTATGGTGGCGTCCGTCTGGCCTGCCTTCAGGCGTTCGAGGGTAAGGTCGCTCAGCACTATTACGTCCGTCGTGTCGTCGATGTAGGAATTGGCATAGATGCCATGGTCGCCCAGCTTCTGGTATAGCTCGTCCTGCGGCGTGCGTGTGTCCGAGGGCACGAACAGCTCGCGGGTGTAGAGCGGATTGCCTGCATCGCCATACACCAGGTGCGACCTTTCGTAGTGCCCGTAGCTTAGGTGCAGTTCCTTGGCAATGGCCTCTGGTACGAAGTATGGGGAGAAATGCCCCTGCATCATGTCGTCCAGCTCCTTCTGGCGGATTACCCTTGGATGGTAGCCATGGAAGCCGAGCGTACGGATATACTCCACCTGGTCGGCAGGAGCTCCGTCGCCCAACAGGATGTAGTGGACGTTGCGGCTTACCTTTGTGGAGGCCCTGCACTCTGCGCCATGCGCCGCAAAAAACTGCTGTACCTTTCTGGCCGGCTGCCTCATGCTACCCAGGATGCACACGTTTCGTCCCTTGAGGGGAGAACATTGCATAAGTTCGTCGTCTTGGAAGAGAGATAGCTCCTGCATCATTCCGCACCCTTTTCCATTTCCTCCAGTTGCTTCTTGGTCGCCTTGTATTGGGTGACTCCGATGCTGTGGGATATTCCGTTCGTCTGCATCAGGAGCGTTGCCTTGCGGTCGTTTTCCATGTCCTTGTTTAGCTCCATGCTTACGTAGACCTTGTTCTCCCCCTCTGCGCCGGCCTCATTGTCCAGCCTAATCCACGACGGGACGCTTCCTTCCTCCGCCGAGACGCTAAGCACCCAGTCGTCCTCCACGACAAAGCAGACGGAGTCGAGCGTCACGTTTGCGCTGTCGGCCATGGAGAAGGTTACCGTATCGGGGATATTGGAAAAGACGAAATCCTTGCAGCGTGGCGACGGGTGGTAGATATTGACGTAGCCCAGCTGGTAGTAGCGTGCGCCGGAGGAGTATTCGTACGAGTTGACCCCAACCACCGCGCTACGCGTGCCGCCCGTAGTGTTCGGGGTGGCCTCGAGCCAGCGGGTGAAGGTATACACGCTGTAGTCGTCGTGATTGATGTTTTCCGACTTCTCGCCCACTATGTCAATCCAATCTGCATACGAGTGCAGGGAGTACCCGTCGAACGTGGTGAAGATGATGGAGTCCCTTGTCTGGTCGGCAAACAGGACGCTGTAAGGCTTTGGGTAAATGACGTCGAGCATGTGGTTGTCCGGATCCTTCATACAGGAGGCCACCAAGGCTGACAATGCAGCCATGCCGATTGCAAAAGAGCACTTCACTTTCATTGGTTTCTATGTCGCAATTTGTTAATTCGGCGGCAAAGTTATGTGTTTTTCCTTTCAAAAGCAAAAATGCAAGGTACAATAGGACCATTTTTAACAAAAAAAAGACTAACTTTGCGAAATGAAGAATATTTACCATCAGGACATAGTACAGATACTGCTTTCACGCGGCTCGTCGGGGATGAAGGTCTGCAACATAGCAAGGAGGATATACAACAAGCACGCCGACCTGTTCGACAAGAGCGTTTCCTTCGACAAGATACACCGCAGCATCGGAGTATATCTGTGCAAGGTATGCAATAAGAGGCAGACGATTTTCGTCCGCAAGGACTATGGCATCTATTCCATAAAGCCCGACATCGCCATCCAACTCGACCTCTTCTTAGACCTACCTTCCGGGGAGGAAACGGGAAAAGAGCCGGACCAGTCGAAGTGCAAGCCCGATGCCGTCCAGCTGAGCCTGTTCGATTAGGACCGATTCGGATTGGATTTTGAGCTCGGATTTATACTAACTTTATTATATAAAAATAACATGAGAAAGATCACACGTAGAGATTTCATCAAGAAGAGCGGAATGGGAACAGCCGCCTTTATGATAGTGCCCAATGTGGTGTTAGGCCGCAGCCACGGTCATGTGGCGCCAAGTGACAAACTCAACATTGCCGGAGTGGGCGTGGGCGGAATGGGCCGCCGCAATCTGCAGAAGATGAGCACGGAGAACATTGTGGCCCTGTGCGATGTGGACTGGAAATATGCCGGAAAGACGTTTAACGACTATCCCAATGCCCGCCGCTTCAAGGACTGGCGCTTGATGCTTGACGAGATGGGCAAGTCCATCGATGCCGTACTGGTGGCCACGCCCGACCACACCCATGCCTGTGTGGCTGCCCATGCCATGACGTTGGGCAAGCACGTCTATGTACAGAAACCCCTTACCCATTCGGTCTATGAGGCCCGACTGCTTACGCGCCTGGCCAAGAAATACAAGGTGGCCACGCAGATGGGTAACCAGGGCAACTCCTTCGACTGGTGCCGGCAGGTTGCGGAGTGGATCTGGAATGATGAGATAGGCGAGGTGCGCGAGGTGCATTGCTGGACCGACCGCCCCATCTGGCCCCAGGGACTCATGAAGCCGGCTGATACGCCTCCCTGTCCCGAGACATTGGACTGGAACCTCTTCATCGGCCCTGCCGAAATGCGTCCTTACCATCCTTCGTACACGCCCTGGAACTGGCGCGGATGGTACGACTTCGGAACCGGTGCCTTGGGCGATATGGCTTGCCACATCATGGATCCGGCCGTCTGGGCCTTGGGCATCAAGTATCCCACCAGCGTCATTGCCAGCTCCTCTCTCAGCAACCTCTATTCGCCCCCTCATGCCGAGGTCATCACCTACACCTTCCCCGCACGTCCCAAGAAGGGCAAGGTGAAGATGCCCGAAGTGAAGGTCCATTGGTACGACGGCGGCCTGATGCCTCCTCGCCCGGAGGAACTGAAGGACGGCGAAATGATGGGCGACGAGAACGGCGGAATCATCTTTGTGGGAAGCAAGGGAAAGATTATGACCGGCTGCTATGGCATGAACCCCACGCTTCTTCCCCTGGACCGCATGAAGGACTTCAAGCAACCCGACCCCATACTGCCCCGAGTGAAAGGCGGAAACGGCGACATCTGGAACACCGACGCGCACGAGCAGGATTGGATCAGGGCATGTAAGGAGTCGCCGGAGAACCGAGTGGAGGCATCCAGCAACTTCCAGCATTCGGGTCCCTTTACCGAGATGGTGGACATGGGCGTCATAGCCGTTCGTATGGCTGGTCTGTACGGATTGCACCGCACGCTTCAGTGGGACGGCGAGAACATGTGCTTTACCAACATTTCGCCCAATGACAAGATAAAGATTGTGAACCACGACGATTTCAAGGTAATAGACGGCGACCCGCGCTTCGACCGCCGCTTTGGCGAATTCAATGCCATTGAGGCAGCGGCAGAGTGGGTGAAGCACACTTACCACAACGGATTCAGCCTGCCCGACATGCCCAAAGACTAAGTTGTAAACGGGCAATCTTTTTTTCGGACGCGGCAGCGTTGCGTCCCTACAGAATGAGCGAAACGATTGATAATATATAATAATGTATAAGATGAAGAAACGATATAAAATGTTGATGCAGGCAGCCCTGTGCGTGCTGCTGCTTTGTCTGGTTCTGCCCTCCTGTACTTGTAAGGATACGGCACAGAAGGGTTGGGAACTTTCCCTGCAAAGTTACACATTCCACAAATTCACTCTGCTGGAGGCTTTTGACAAGGCCCAGGAGCTGGGGATAACCAACATGGAGGTGTTCCCCGGCCATAAGATTGGCGGCAAATGGGGCGACCAGATGTTCGGCTACGACCTGGACGACGCCTCGCGAAAGGAACTTCTCGCCCTTGCTGCGGAAAAGGGCGTACGCATTGTGGGATGTGGTGTGTTTGTGAGCGACAAGGCCGAGGAATGGGAAAAGATGTTCCGCCTGGCCAAAGACATGAACATGGAATACATCTCTTGCGAACCTCCCGTTGAGGTGTGGGACATTGTGGAACAACTGGCCGAGAAGAACCACATCGGCATAGCCGTGCACAACCATCCCCAGCCTTCCACATACTGGAATCCCCAGCTGCTTCTGGACCAGATTGGCCAAAGGAGCGAACTGCTCGGCTCCTGTGCCGACGTAGGCCACTGGAACCGCGAGGGCCTGGACCACCTCGACTGTCTGCGCCGTCTTGAAGGCCGCATCCACTCGCTCCACTTCAAGGACATCATCGGCCCCCAGCCCGACGGACAGGAACGCCACGATGTCATCTGGGGCCAGGGCGTGCTGGACGTAAAGGCCATGCTGACTGAGCTGAAACGGCAGAACTTCAGCGGCTACTTTACCATAGAATACGAGCATAACTGGGAAAATTCCGTGCCCGACATCCGCCAGTGCATCGACTATTTCAACCAGGCCTGTGCCGAAATGGGCGAGTAGGGCCACAAGTTCCAGTCAGCATCATGCCTTTTGAATAGGAACTTCAAGGCTATTGCTTAGGAGTTGGCGGATTAATATTGAGACCCCCTCTGTCCCCCAGAGACCCCCTCTGTCCCCCTGTTTAGGGGGAAGACTTTGGGCTGTGAGAGGTGGCAAAAAAAAGCCCCCCTACGACAGGGGGCTGAGAGGGTCTTCCATCATATTGGGCCAAGCCCCATACAGGACGTCACTCCCAATGCCGTGGCTATTGCCGAGAGGGCTGCCACCACCACGTTGATGATGGTCCTCCATAACATTTTCTTAGAATCTTCCATAATGCTCTTTTTTTTAAGTGTTAGGCGTTAGTGATTAGTGATTAAGTGATTAGGGGGTCTTCTCATCGCTCTGTCACCCCAGCGATACGTCGCCGTCGCCATCGTCCACGGAGCCGCCGCCCTGGTCAGAGCCTCCCGTTCCGCCATTGGGGTCGTCAGTTCCGCCATTGGGGTCGTCAGTTCCGCCGTCTGGATTGCCGCTTGGGTCAGAGGGCGTGTCCGTGTTGGAAGCCTCGCCACGGCTGTACTCGGTCACCTCCTTGAAACGTGCGTTGATGTCGAGCTGCTTCTTCGAGATCTCGCCCGTGCCGAGGGCGTTGATGTACGCCTTGACGATGTTGGTGGAGGCGGAGAAGTCGGATGGCGAGTCGGCGGGTCGGCTGCTGAGTCCGAGGCTGAAGATGGCAAGGTTGTCCAGCTTCACCTTCTTCGAGTCGAGCAGCAGCTCGCGTATGCACCCCACCATGTCCATCAGCACTCCGTGGATGGTGCCCTTGGAGTAGACGGTATTGTGGTTGCTGATGTGCTCTGCCAGCCCCTCGATGTCGATGGTCTCGTCGTGGTAGGCGCGTGCGTAGAACTTGTCCTTCACTCCGGCAGAACCGGTGTTCTTGTAGATCTTGTACTTGATGTAAGCCATAATTGTAATGTTTTTAAAAAGTTAGACAATATGACGGTTTCCCGTCCTTCTGATACTCCGTGCGTGTTTCAGCCAAACAGGGCCCGTGTCTTGCCAAAACGCGCTTGGTGTTTCGTTAGCCTTGGGCTCGCCGTGGAGACCCCCTCAATCCCCCTGTTTAGGGGGAAGAAGAGGGAGAGCCGGGGCTCGCTGTGTAATTTTAATTACGATGCAAAGTTACGACAATCTCCTGTGTCGGTCGTGCGTATCGTGCGCTTGGCGTGCGATGCGAGGACATTTCGGGGGATTGTGGGCACTCACGGCTCACGGCTCACGGCTCACGGCTCACAGCCCTTCCCCCTAAACAGGGGGATAGAGGGGGTCTCTGGGGGATTGAGGGGGTCTTCTCACGGCTCTCCCAGGTGTTCGGTTATGAGGCGTACCTGCCTTGGGGTGAAGCCCTTGGAGGTTTTCTCGTAGCCCGTGGCAAGCAGCTGTGCCATGAGGGGCTTGCATCGGTATATCCACGTCATGAGGTGGTTGACGGCTGAGTGTGGGCTGCTGTCGGGGAAGTAGGCCAGGGCAAGTTCCTTCTTGGTGTACGGCCTTATCTTGAAGTCTGTATTCATGTTTCGATGTGTTTTAAAGGGAGGAGAGGTGAGCAATGAGAGATGGGCTGTGAGAGACCCCCTCTGTCCCCCTGTTTAGGGGGAAGAGAGATGAGCGATGAGCAATGGGCCGTGGGCTGTGGGCTTTGTTGCAGGTAGTATTCCGAGAAGTCCTTGCAGTCGGGAGGCAGGTGGTGGTGTACGAGTCGTGGCAGCATGCGTGCGAGCTGCATGAAGAGGCGTTCGCCCGGTGCGTCCCTGTCGGGGTACATGTGGAAGGAGAGTCCCAGCGGTGAGCCGGCAAGGGCGAGCAGCAGCTGCCTGTCGCCCGGCGAGAGCAGGGTGGCGGACGGTATCGCCATCGCCTTGCGTCCGGAGGAGAGCATCGCCCAGCAGTCGGAGCATCCCTCGGTGAGCCATAGTTCGTCTCCCTTCCCGAGCCTCGGTAGTATGGGCAGGTTGTAGATACCGCACCGGCTGCCTTGCGGGAAGCGGAAGCGCGGCTGTCCGCCTCCCTCGGGGGCGAGGTTGCGGTTCTGCACTCCCGTCAGCCTCCCCTGTGCGTCGTAGTAGGGTATCTGCAGCCAGGGCGTTCCCTTACGGTCTCGCCACGAGGTGAGCCTGCACCATGCCACCACCCTCGGGTCGAGCCTGCGCCTGTCGAAGAGGAAGGTGCGTGCCTCCTGTGAGAGCCACGGGCGCAGGAAGTAGGGTTCGTACCTGCCTGCGTCGAACGGACGGGGAGCATCCTCCTTTCTGCCCCCCTGCTTAGGGTCGATGGGGGGCATGATGTGCGGCGAGCCGTCTGCCAGCCAGCGGCATGCCTCCGTGAAGGAGAGTCCGAGGTGGAGCATGACGAGGTCGATGGTGCCCATTGCCCTGTCCATGCAGGCGAAGCACCGGCAGAGGTTCCTTCGGCGGTCGAAGGAGAGGCTTGCCTTATGGTCGTCGTGGAAGGGGCACAGGCACTTGTGCCCCTGGGTGAGCCTAAGTCCGAGCCGCTCTGCGACCCCCTCTATCGGGAGGTCGCGGAGCCTTTGAAGTTCATACTTATCCATTCGTCACTCAGTCTTTCACAGGATTACCTTTCAGATACTCGTCAGTCTTGCTGTATAGTCCCGTCTGGCAGCTGTAGGTTACAAACTTGCGGAACACCCATTTACGCAACTGGCTATTGGCTCCCTCCCTGTCCTTACCGAGTTCCACACGCAGAGCCTCCAGCTGTGCCAAGTTGAATGTGTCCGGAAGGTCGTCCAGCATGTTCTTCGGTCCGCGTCGTTGAGCCTCGCTCATTGTGTCGGCATCCTTGCCGAGCAGGTCGGCGAAGACCTGCATCTTGCTCCAGATGTCGTGGTAGACGAGCCATTCCACCAGTTCGCCCATGGAGGGCGTCCACTCCTGTGCGTTGAGCAGCCACATCACGCATCCTGCCTTCCATGCCGAGAGGACTGCCCGCTTCGATACGTCCCACAGCACGTCGTCGTCGGCCAGGTCGGCCATCTGCGCCATGTCCTCAGCCAGCCTGTCGGCGAGGCGGTTGAGCGGCCTTACCACGAAGCGCCCCCTGCATTCGCCCAGCCGGCGTAGGTAGCTGTCGAGGCGTGCGAGGAACTCGTCGCCGTAGGTTCCCTGCCGTGGAATGCGGCCATCGCGGCTGGTGCGGGCCTTGTAGGAGAAGACCATTCGCCCGAAGGTGCCCGTGAACAGGTCGTTCCTGTAGAACCTGCGCGTGGCGAAAGGTGTGCTGCTGATGGTGATGTTTGCCCTGAGGACGGGGTTTCCGGTCACGCCGTCGGCCGTGGCGCGCAGGGCTCCGGCACGCTGGCGGTCGTAGATGTTGCGCAGCATGTGGCTCACCTGGGCGTGCCCGCCGCACATGCGGTCGGCCATCTCCACCTCGGGCAGGTTGAGGTACTGGGTGCGGCCGCCAAGATTCTCACACGCCATGCTGTTGAGGATGAAGGCTGGATTCGTGACGTCCGAGGGCGGAAACCAGAAGGCAACGTCCGGCCGCACAGGCTTCTCCTTGTTGGCCGACTTGGTCTTCACCTGCTTCTGCCACTCAACGAGCTTCTTCAGCTCCGCCTCATCGTGAGCACGGAAATCACGGCAAATAGCTTCTACCAAATTGCTGAACTGACCCTTGTTGCAGCCCGAATCGGCAACCAGGTTGGCCATCATGCCGCACAATTCCTTCCATGTTAGGTCAGGGTACTGGAATTCCGTGCCGCTGACGTGGGCAGCCAGTACGGGGAAAAGCATCGGAACGAGCGGTGCGTGCATGTCTTTAGACACCTGCGAGAGCAGGATTTTGATACATTCTGTCCCTTTTCCCAGGTATGGCATCTTGGGGGCAGTCTTGCTTGAAATATTGTAAGTCATTGTAAATCTGTTTTTTATATGAATTAATAATAGCCAAGCGTTCCAGTTGTTCCAGTTGTTCCAGTTTTATTTCTGCTGTTCCATCCTTCCATTATATGATATAACTATTTATATATTAATTAGTTATATAGTGTATAGAAAGGTGTTTTGCTGTCCGAAATTAATTGGAACAACTGGAACAACTGGAACGCCATGACCGTCAACACTCACCGGCATCCTCCCTCCCTACGTGGCACAGGGCGAGTGCCTCCTTCACCTCCTGCCCCACCGCGTGGGCGTATGCCTCGTCGTCGAGCCCCGGCGGGAAGGGCAGCTCCTTGAAGTTGAGCCTGAGGTGTCCGTCCCCTTCCCTTCTGGTTAGGGTGACGTAGCGTCCGTCGAAGATGCGCGGGTTGCGCCTCTGGGGCTTGGCTGGAGGGTCCTCGGTGAAGAGGGCGTCGCCCGTGTCCCTCACTACCAGCCGCCCGTGGTATGGCTTGCCGAGCCTTGGCTGGGGGTCGGCGCGGAGCCGCGTCCATAGGTCGATGCCGAGGAGGGGTGAGCCGTGAGAGACCCCCTCTGTCCCCCTGTTTAGGGGGAAGAGCTGTGAGCTGTGAGCCGTGGGCTCTCCCCCGAAGTCCCCGTAGTAGGGCGGCAGGCTACGCAGCAGCCTTCCGAAGGGAGTGTCTTCCTGAGCCATCCTCTGCAGGATGCCGCCTGGGGTGCGTTGCTCGTCGTGTGTGGATGCAGGTCGTGCCTGCCTTGTGCGGCCTTGCTCCCTCTCTTCTCCCCGGGTAGCATTGGCCTTGCTTTCGATAGTAGACATTGTGTGATGTCCTTTCCGGGAATGGCCTCGGTCTCACACGAGGGTCCCTCCATGGCAACCGTGGAAAGTGAGACTGGCCTACGGTCCGTCGCTTGGCCGTTTTTCCGTGTTGCTTGGTGATGCAAAGGTACGCACTTCCGCCCGTGCCGCCAAGGGAATTTCCGACACGCCGCTGCCCCCTGTGCCCGCCAAGGGACGGGCATTTACGGCGGCGCAGGGACGAGGTTTTAGCCCTTCACGGGAAGTTTTCCCGCCCCATCCCGGCGGTGCGTGTGAAAAGTCGTGCCCTTGGAGGGAAAGTCTGAGGTTCCGGTGGAAAACTTCCGCGACGAGGCCCGGTCTTGGCGCAGGTGGGCGTAGTCTTGGCGCAAAAAAAAAGGATTGGCGTAGTCGTGCCAATCCAAAACCTGCTCGTCCGGGGGAGGGCCGTTGTCAGAAGTCTACCGCCTCCATGGGCTTGCCTCCCTCGCCGGAGGACAGTCTTTCCACCATTTCGTCAATACGGGCATGGAACTTGCCGTTGTCGAGGCTCGACTTCCATGGCTCGTGCAGCAACGTGTTCTTCGCCGTGTTCACGGAATTGGTCTTCACGGGGGGATAGCCGCCCTTGTACACCTTGTTGAAAAACTCCTCGACGAAAGCCCTGACCTTGCCGTCCTGCCCTTTCCCGATGCCGCACCACAGCATGAACGACGCCACGCATTGTGCCGAGTGCCGTGCGTGGTGCCTGCCCTTGTGCGCACCCTCCTCCAGCTCGTCGAAGTGCCCGGCCACGAGCCTCGCCTTGCGTGCCATTTCCTTGCCGCCGTCGCCGAAGAGCCACTTCTCCACGTCGGTCATCTTGTCCTCCTTGGTCATCTCGGAGTGTATCACGTGTATCTGGAAACCACCTTCGTCCACCGTGTGGAAGCCCCTGCAGACGAACTCCTCCTCCGACCTTGCCTGCCCACGCCCCATGCCGAACTCGGACGTAGGCTGGTAGTTGGCAATCTTGTAGTGCCTGATCACCAGCTGCGTGCTTTCGAGCATCTCCCGGTAGTACTCGCGGTAGAGCTTCATGCATCGCTCGGGCGAGAGCCTGATGTTCCTCTCCTCCTTAATGACCTCGTTGCAGAGGCAGATGCAGCTTACCAGCAGGTAGTAGAACTCCTTCAGTTGCCGGTACAGTCCGTCAACGCATTCGTCGTAGGTCTCCGTGCCGTGCACCTGACCGGACTTGTAGTCCTCGCGCATCCGCCTCCGCATCTCCTTCGGCCTGCATGCCCGCCTTGTCTGTCCCGTCGGCGCGTCGTCCCTGCTGTCGCGGACGTAACGCCGGAAATTCTTGTAGGCACGCTTTGCCGCCGTTATGGTGGAGCGTATCTGCCCGAAGAGGCTGGCGGCCTTCGTGAAGCAATCGTTGTTGTTGGTGGCATACCGGCGGTTGAAGGTCTTCGACAGTTCATAAAGGGCTTCGAACTCCCGCTGCAATATCGCCTGGTACTGCTTAACGAACTCCGTTATTCCGAGTACCTGCTCCTTCGTAATGTCGCAGTTGTCTACTTGCCTCAGGCTGTCTTCGCTCACGAACCTGCGTGCCGCATCCATTATGGATTGCAGTTCCCTCTCGTCATTGTCCACGATTGTGGTATATAATGGCATCTTGGTCCCCTCCTTCCTTGATAAATGTCCTTCACAATCTTTTTGTTTTCAGGTATCGACACAAAGGTCAACTCCCCCTCACATTATTCCGGCAAAAATACCGCCTGGGGTCCTTTCACCTCGGGGGATATGGCCGTCGTGCCCCCAGGCTTGCACGAAGCAGGGAGTGTTTTCGCTGCAAAGTTACGCATTTTTCCGGTACGCCCTGTGTACGGCATGGGAAAATATGCAGAAAATTTAAATTAATCGTTCCCCATGCCCAGACTTCCGGAATAATGTCGTACATTTGCACCCGCTTTTTCAGGGATTTGCTTTCACTGCAAAAAATATTTACGATGCGAACTGATGAGTTGGGTACAAACCACCCCATCTTTTCTTTTTTCGACAGTCCCTGTCTTCGTCATAGGGTGCTCCACAATGGCTCGTTCTGCCAGTTGCCTGATGGGAAGCCCAATGCGAGGAGGGACTGCGAAGTGGATGCTGGCATTTACGAAGTTAGCTTGCATGATATGTGGCATTTCCATACTTTTGCAGCTGATTATAGGCGAAATTGTAGCGGAAAGACGTGCAAAAACATGAAAATGATAAGAATATGGAT
>SFXD01000099.1 GCA_004559785.1 bacterium
CAGCATCGCTATACATACATCCAAACATGCCTAACGGCACTCTCCTCGGCATATCCCAAGTCTATAACCTTGCACCTACACCCGCTTGGTATCAATCCTCATCATGATTGGCATTACTGCCACAAGAGCCACCACAGAAAACAACAGTCCCCCCGTGGATCCAACCGCAAAAGAAAACCAAAACCTTTCCTTCTCTCCATCGAAGAAGAATGGCACAAGCCCAAGCACAGTAGAGGTGACCGTGAGGAAAACCGCCACTATCTTATGGTTATATGCCCTTATGTATGCTTTCAAGGGACTTACGCTCCTGCATCCATCCTTTTGGTTTCGGTATTCGCAGACGATGTATATGCCTGCATTCACGGTCAAGCCACTAAGCAATACCATCGAGGCGAATCCACCCGTGCCAAACTCAACGCCCGTCAGCCAATAAGTCAGGAACGTCCCAATGAAGGATACGGGGATTAGCGAAATGATGGCGAAAGGCAACCCGAGCGACTCGAACAGGATGCTGCATACGAAGAAGATAATCACTATGATAAGACCCAGCAACCAATACTGCGTACCATCGTCATGGTAGTAGCCATACGACTTGTTCCTGCATTTGTATCCCACGGGCATCTTCTGTGAGAACTCTTCCACTATGTTCTTGATGTAGCGGGAAGAGTACGTGTAGCTCCCCAGGATGTTGAAGGCCACACACAACACATACTCCTGGTTCTCCCTGGGGATGCAATTCTTCGCCTCACGCCTTTCCATAGACATGTAATCCGACAACCGGATTTCCTCTCCGCCAACATGCAGAAACGAGTTTCCCATCCTCCAGACATCAAACCTATCCTGCCAAGAAGACCTCAGATACATGTCCGATGCAAAGTGGGTATCCCTGTATCGTTCGATGTCCCTTCCTGAGAGCACTTCCCTCAACATTGCATGCGCCTTGGCAAGGTCGAATCCATAGAGTGCCATCTTCTCCTTGTCATACCGCATGTATAGTTCGTCCTCTTGGTTCTCGTGTCCAGGGGTCTCGATGACAATGTCCGTCACCCTGCTGTTCATGCGCATGACGTCACACATCTCCTCGGCCATGCGGTAAAGGCGGTCGTAGTTGTATCCAACGAGTTCAAGCCTGTTGCTCCGGTACTGGAGGTTCAGCGAATTGCTGAAGCCTCTGTCGCTGACGCCGCTTGTACTCCAATCAGCCCCACCTATGGAAATCACTTTCCCTATCACCTTGTTTTCAAGCAAATATGGGAATGCCGTATTCCTGTATTCCTCCTTAAAGTCCACGACCACGGAGGCACCCCATTTCTCCACTCGCGTCTCCACTCTTTCTATTTCATGGAAGTTGACGAGGAAGTTCTCCAGCAAGACGACCTTCTCGTTGAGTTGTGCGGCAGTACCGCCGAGCGGCATCCTGGCTCGTATATTCAGGCGCACCTCCCTTTCGTCCTTGCTGCTGTAAGTATTCTCTGACAATGACTCCGAGAACAGGCGCATCGTACCTCCGAAGACCTTGGAAAGCGGCTCCTTGCACTTCTTCTGGAAGAAATCGGTTCCCAGCGTGGCATTGTATGCTTGTTCGTACCAAGGTACGGGACCCGATTCTTCCGACGTCCCTCCCAGCCGGCATCCATCGTCACCACCCCACTTGGGCGGCAAGGCATGGAATGGAATGCCGAAGGCAAGGACAAGAAGGACGAAATACACCCACTTGTGCCTCTGCGTGAAAGCGACGTATCTCGTATATATCCTACTCCACCCAAGGGCAAGCCTCAGGTGCTTCACCTTTCCCTGCTGCCGGCTTTCATACCCAAGCCAATCTATCAAGACCGGGGCAAACAGCCAGCTAACCACGAGAGCCACAGACAGATTGGCAATGATAATCCAGGCAAAGTCGAGCAAGTCCTTTTGCAGGAAGTCTGGCAGCCACATAACCACGACGAGGCTGCCTATAGTGGTGAGCAACGCAGCCAGTATGGCAAGGAAAGCCTTCCTGTCATGGTAGTAGCTGTAGTGATCCACCATCACCACGGCAGCATCTATCACCATCCCCAACGACACGGTGATGCCAGCCAGCGAATAGATGTGCAGGCGAATGTCGAAGACGTAATAGGCAATCACAGCCAGGGCAAGATTTGCCGCCAAAGTCATGACCATCACCAACAGATAACGCCAATCCCTGCGAACCAGCCATACGAATGCCAGCAATATTGCCAGAGAGATGGAAGAACGCCACAGCAACTTGTTAAGTTCGCTCTCCTTCTCCTCGGCACCATCATAGGTAAGTGTCAGATACACACCCTGCCGCAGACTTGCGTCAACCTCGGCAATCTTCTTCCTGAGAGTCCTCGACAAGGCAATCTTGTTAGCATCGGCATCCACGTGGATGTTGAGGTAAATCGTGTTCAGGCCATTCACCCTGTAGTAACTGCCTGGCAGCCTGTCCTTGTATTCGTATGTGGCAAGGTCGCCAAGGTAGACAATCTTGTTTTCCCCCTTGCCATTGCCCGATGTAGGGGAGAAGTATCCGATGGGCATCTCCTCCAACGGTTCGTTGAACTTGTCCGTAGTCAGGTACAACGTCCTCTTTTCGTCCTGCTGAACTACCTCCCCCACCACGTCACTCTTGCCAAGGAAGGACTTGATTCCATTCTCGATGTCGTTTGCCGAGAGGCCATAGTTGCCCAGGATGAAAGGGTCGTACGTAATGACTACATACTTGCTCCTGCCGCCAGTCACCTCCACCCGCTTTACTTCCTCTATCTGCCTAATGGCTGGCTCGACCTGCCTTTCCACATACTCTTTCAACTGCCCATCGCTAAGGTTGGAGTTGACACGATAGCTAAGCAGCACCTGAGAGGCCTCCTTCTTCCTCGTGTCGTTCTCGTTCACGACTTCCCCTCCCGACAGCTCGGGATAGCTGACACCTTCCGGGAATTGCTTCCTCACCTGGCGCAGCAGGGACGCTATCTCAAACTTTGCCATCGAGACGTCGGCGTTCCTCTTTAGCTCTATCGTCACCCTGCCACTGCCAAAGTACGATGCGGACTTCACCTTCTCCACGCCGCGCACGGCAGAGACGAGGCCTTCTATCCTGGAAGTGACATTCTGCTCCACCACCTTGGCGGAAGCTCCCTTCCACGAATACCTCACCTCAAGCGTCTTACCCTGACGTGGACGGGGCTTATCGGCGACATCTATCCTGGAGATGAGGGCACACCCCACCACCATAAGTATCGCCAGTGTCAGAAGTATTGTGAACCGTGACAGCCTCATCGTCTGTTCCTGTAAATCAAGTAGTACAACATCGGCACGAAGAAAAGGCTCACAAATGTTCCCACTACCATGCCAATTGCCAGCGTCAGCGACAACGGGAACTGGATTGCCGCCCCCATGCTGCCATGGCTCAGGAATGGCAGCAGGGCAAGCACCGTGGTGAGCGACGTCATCACGATTGGGCGCAAGCGCCTGCGTCCGGCCTCCATGATAGCACGTATCAGTCCAAGGCGCGAACCGTCCCTCAGATAAACGCTATGGTTGATGGTATCAATCTTCAGGATGGAGTCGTTGATGATGATTCCGCTCATTACCACGAGCCCCGTCATTGACATCAGGTTGAGCGACTCGCCCATCAGCCAGAGCCCTACAAGTACGAAGAATACGTCCACCACCATCTCCAGCAGGATGACGAGTGGCTGCACAAGGCTCTCGAACTGAGCTGCCAGTATGAAATAGAGCAGTGCCAACGCCACGGCCAGTACCAAGGACAATTCCCCTATCAACTTGCGACTGGAGAAGTAGCCTCCGGCATAACTTGCGCTATAGCGGCTCTGCGGCGAGCTTACGAACTCGTCGACGAACCCCATCACTTTCTCGACCTCCCTGTCCCTGGCATTCAGGCACAAGGCATGGAAGCCTCCTCCGTTTCCTGCCAGCAGACGCTTGTAATCCTCGCCCTTGGTTTCGCGCACGAGATAGGATATGGGGATGTCAGTACCGTCGGTATTCCTGACCGTATGCGCCATGACGGAACTGCTGTCTTGCACCTTGCCACGGACAGGCGACGGCACGGTCCTTACCGGTACCGACTGTGCCCCCTCGTTAATGGAAAACACCATGCCACGGCTGACAAGTTCCTTCAGCCTGCGGTATAGGTCGTCGTAGCTCACCTTGTAAACCGCCATCTGCTGCATGTCCGCCACATATCTGACATTGGTCTCCGTCATCACAGGCGACACCTCAATGTCAGGGAAGTGCCTGAGCAGGGTGTCCCTGAAAGCCCTGGCATCCTCCACCGAAGGTCTCTTGCCCTCACTGTTCTGCAGGTGTATCTCAAGGTCGGCCTCTCCGGTGGAGAAAATCAGGTCGTACAAGTTCCCCGGCTCACCGAATTCCGCCGACGCCTGAGGATAATGCTCCTGCATGTACCGCGACGCTTTCCTTTTCAGCGAGTCCACCCCTTCGTTGTCTTGCGACTTGATGTAGATCACGGCCTCCGACGATGTGATGTCCTTCGTATGGGCAAGCATGAACTCTTGTGCGCCTACCATGCTGGTAGAAGTCTCCACATGGTCGCCAATCTCCTCCATCAGCAATCCTATACGCCTGTCGTTCTCCTCTGCCGAAATGTTGGCGTTCCAATCTATAGTGAGCAAAGTGTCGTCCTGTTCCATCCGTGGCATACGTTGCTTCTCAATGTTAAGCACGAGCAGGGACAGCAGAGGTATGCTTGCCGCGAACAAGGCCAGCATAAGCCTGGAATGCCTCAGCGTCCATTTCAAGGTGGTTTCATACATCCTGTACGACATTGCAGACAACCTGTCCGCCTTTCTCTTGCCTGCATTGCCTGTAGGTTTGACCATCGCCACGTAATAGACGGGTATGGCCACCGTAGCCACAAGAAGGGAGGCAAACAGGGCTGTCGTGATGCCCATTGCCTGGTCGTAGAACAAGGCTCCTGCCGTTCCGCTAAGGAAGATGAGCGGGAGGAAGACGGAACACGTGGTCAGCACGGACGACAGCATTGGAGTGAACACCTCCTTGACACTACGGCTCACCCTATCCATGAAACACTCGCTGTCTCCGACCTGCCTTCCAGCAGATGCCGACAGGTTGTCCACCACGATGATAGCATTGTCCACCATCATGCCCACGCCAAGTATCAGGCCAGACAGGGAAATGACATTCAGGCTAATGTCCAGGAGATAGAAGCACAGGATGGTGATGACGAGCGAGAGAGGGATGGAGGTCACCACAAGCAACGTAATCCTCCACTTCCTCATGAATGCCAGCAACACCACGCTCGCCATCAAGGCTCCCATGTAGAGGTTTCCCTTCAGGTTTTCGATGGTATAGCCCAGCAGCCGTGTCTGGTCCCTCGTCAGATGGAACTCAATGTCGGGGTATTCCTCCCTCATGCTTGCCAGCAGTTCGTCCATGCCCTGTTGCAGTTCCTCCATGCGCGCATCGTTCTGCTTGATGATAGCCATCGTGATACACTCCCTGCCATCATGCCGCACGAGTCCGTTCCGTGCCTCTACGTGCTCCTCTATCCTGCAAAGGTCCTTCAGTTGCAGCAGACGCCCCTGGTGGTTGACGTATATGTTCTCTATATCCTCCCTCGTCAGCAGTTGCGAGTCAAAGTGGATGTTGTACCTGTATATGCCGTCCACGATGCTCAGGGCCTCAAGGGTGATGTTGCTTTGCTTGATAGCATTCTCGACGCTTGCCACGGAGAGCCCCATCGACTGCAGTTTCTCGTCGTAGGGTACTATGTCTATCTCCGTGCCTACCGTTCCGCTTACGTCCACCATGGCTGTCTGAGGCAACTGCTCTATGCGTTTCACGACGACGTTCCTTGCGAACTTCGACAACTGGGCGAACTTTGCTGCGTCCTTCGGCACTATGTCCAGGAAGAAGGCCGGTATGTCCATGGCGCTTGCCTTCATCACCTTAGGGCGCTCCATTTCCCTGGGCATCTGGTTCATGGCACGATCCACCTTCTCGTTGACCTCTATGAACAGCAAGTCTACGTTGCAACCTGGCTCGAAGGTCATCTTCACGCTACCGGCATCCATCCTTGCCTCGGAACGGATGTCCGTGGTGCCTGCCACCTGCATCAGCCGTCCCCTGAGCGGTGCCACTATGTTCTTCTCCACCTCCTGGGCGGAATACCCCGGCATGTTCACCTGTACCGTTATCTGTGGCACGTCTATGTCAGGCATCAGCGAGACGGGCACATACCTCAGGGACAGGAAGCCCAGGACACACATGGCTATTATGCACATGGTGACCGCAATCGGCCGGCGTAGAATAAGTTTCAGCATCTTTGCCTACTTTTTAGGGGTGTTCTATAAATTAGTTTTATGTCCATTTGTGGGTGCCTACATACGCTTGGTCGCTTATTGTCCCTAACTTGCATATTCCTCTTTTTCAATCAGTCGCTCCTTTGTGCAAAAAAGAAATCTGCTGCGTTATCGTTCAACAATCGACTCAAGCTAATTTATAGAACACCCCTTTAGTTCGCATTTATCACGACCTCGGTGCCGTCGGCAAGGTTCAGGTTGCCCGAGGTAATGACGATGTTCCCCTCCTTGATGGTAGTCTCCTTGCGTTGGCACCCTGTAATGGCATACGAGCCGATGTTGGAATGCAACACGTCCACGTACGTCCACACAGCCCTGCCTTCCTCTAAGCGGAAGATGACGTGATAGCCATCCCTCTCCACTACGGCATCCTTGGGAACCACGAACATGTTCTGCATCCTGTTCTCCACCACGACCCTCACGTTCATTCCGTCCAGCAACGGCAAAGTGTCCTTACCTGACAGGCGTGCCTTGACCTTCACGAGCCCCTTGTCGTCCACCTGTGGATTTATCTCCGTCACCCTACCCTCGCAGCAAAGGCTGTCCAACACGAAGGGCGTGACGTTCACCACCTGCCCGACGCGTACGCTTGGCAGCTCTGCCTCAAGTATCATCAGTTCCACCTCGAAGCTGGTGTCGTCAATCAGCGTACACACCTTGTCGTTCTTCTGGTATCGCCTTGCCTCCAGGTCTGCCACCCTGCCGGCAAATGGAGCATACAGGTTGCACTCCTCCAAGGCGTTCCTGGCCGACTGCAGCTGGAACTTGGCGGAATAGTAGCCCGACATCACCTCCGCACGTTTCATCACGTCGGCAGGCACTTCGCCCACATCGTTGTACCCCAGTCCTATCAGTTTGTCCGTCAGTTCCACCTTTGCCTTCTCCAGGTCGTGTTCCGCCTTCTCCAGGTCACGTTGCCTGTCGGTCTTGTCCAGTGTTGCTATCAGGTCTCCCTTGGCTATGTGCTGTCCTTCCTTTACGAGCAGTTCCGACACGATGCCCTGGACCTTGAAGTTCAACTCGCTTTTTGCCCTTGCCCTGAGCCTGCCGTTGCACACTATCTGCCTGTTGAATTCCGTCTGGTGCAGCACCATGGTGTCGACGTACGTTTCGCTCATCTGCTGCTGGTGCTTCTCCATAGCGGGCTCTTCCTTGCCGCCCTTCTTGCCATCCGTGCAGGCTGCCGCCATGGCTGCCATGACCACCATGCCCGCCAATGCCGTCCTAAAGATATTGTCCCGCATAACTGCCATTGATTGTCGTTCCCTGTTCACTTGTCATTAATAATCTTTTCCACATCCACGTATATGTCTCTCCTTTCTGTCCAATCGAAGAGCGTAGACTTCTGCAGGGCGTAGTAATCGTTCCAGAAGGTGCTCAGCTGGCTGATGTACTGTGCCTTGGCAGAGGTCATCTCCTGCTGGGCGGTGTTCAGGTCCGTCACCGTCACCGTACCCGTCTCATACCTGCGTCGCATGATGTCGTATCTCTCCTCTGCTATCTCCTGCGCCCTCAGGGCGTCGCGGCATTGCGTGGGCTGTGCGTTGAACTGCATCACCTTCTTGCGAAGTTCCTGTATGTAGTCCTGATGGTTCTGCTCCTGCTGCGTCCTCACCACTTCCAGCTGAGCCTGTGCCATGCGCACCCGTCCCTTGCTCACGCCCCAGTCGAAGATGGGCAGTCGCAGGGTCAGGCCTATCACCTCGTTGTCTCGCAGGTTCCTGTATGCAGAGGATATGTCCTGCCCACTCTGCATGAAGCCCAGCTCGCCACTGAGCGTCACCTGCAGCCCCTTGTTGGATTTTGCCTGTGCGAGGTTCTGCTCTGCAGAAAGCATCTGCAGCCGCTGTTCCCTCGTATGCGAGGAGTTGGCCATAGCCTTCTGCAGCACCTCGTCCATGCTGAGCACTATGTCGGGCACAGAGTACGGCGGCAGCAATTCTGCCTGCTCGTAGTCAGTCACCCGCAGGTACGAGAACAGGTCGTACATGGCATCGTCCAGGGAAAGGCGGTTCCTTGCCTCCGACACACGCGCATTAATCTGCGACAGTTCCATCTGCAGCACTTCGCTCTTAGTGGTCGTACCCAGTTCGAGCCTTTTCTGTGCCATGGCATATAGTGCCTTGCGTTCCTCTGCCGACGACTTGCTCTGTTGGTAGTTGGATTGTGCCGAAAGGACGTTGAAGAACAGAGCCGTCACCTTGATGGCTATGTCCTGCATGGCGGTTGCGAATTTCTTCTGCGCTATCTCATATTCCAAGGGTGCAGTCTTCTTCTGCCATTTCAGGGAGTTGTATGCACGCAGGGGTTGCCTGTAGCTGATGCGCAGCGGCTGGGAATTATACGTGCGTTCATCGTAGGAGAACTGGTCGAGCCTGTACAAGTACGACTGCAGGGACACAGTTCCTCCAGTGGCGGCAATCTGCTGGTCGACGGACAGCGTGAGGTTGTTGCTCAGGGTGTTGTTGCTGACGTACGCCAACCTTCCATCCTCGTAGTTGCGGGTCTCCACCAACGAGTGGTTGAAGTTCATCAGACCTCCGCTGAGGTTGACGGAGGGAAGCAGCTCTGCCCTGAAACTCCTGTAGGTCCAGTAGCTGGCGAGGAAGGAGAACCGTGCCGACTTTGCGTCCAGTGAATTCTCCTGTGCTATCTTGATGGCATTTGCCAACGTCAATTTCTGTGCAGTCGCCATCGGGGGCAGCATCCACGCCATTGCCGTCAACAGGCTCAGAGGAATTAGCCTATGTACTAAATCTCGCATTTCCTAAACTACTTTTTGATTCATGTTTCCATCTTCTTCCCTACGGGCAAAGTCAGACATACTCCGCACAAAGTTAAACGGATTTTACGAATGCTCCAAATAATATTTGTACAAAAAGTTCATCTTCATGAGCATTTGACTTCGTCTTCCTCCATTACGACTCGGCATAATCCGAGTAAACTTGGCTTCTGCCCTCGCTGCTCGTTCGGTTGGTTTAACGAAAACTTAAAATATGGTAAATAAGCATAAAGATATTGGCAAGAAGGAGAATGATTGCTATATTTGCATCGTGAAATCACGAGTGCCTTATTGCACTCTAATAAAGAATCCCGTATTTTAAACCCTATACATCAAGAATCTTGGTAAGTTCCTCAATATACTTGAGTTTGGTGACATCCTCCCACGGAGCATCTTTATCGATTCTCACCTTCTTGTATTTTGAGAGCATCCTGAAGATTTGCTTGTAGGAGTATTTCTTGTTGAGTTCTTTCCTTGCGATTTCATTCTTTACC
>SFXD01000022.1 GCA_004559785.1 bacterium
AAGGCCGGTCATAAGTTAAGACCGACGTCGGTCATAAGTTAAGCCTCGAAAAAGGACTAGAAAATAGGGGTGGTCAAAACCATGGTAGAGAACCTTCCAAATTTAGCTTGAAACTATTGTTGTCCGCTAAGTCTTTTGCAGAATCCTTTACAAGAGAAGATATACTTACATTGCCGGAGAAGTATATCTTACTTTGCCGGAGAAGTATATCTCCTTTGAAAAGGTACAAAAATGGTTTGAGATGAAATAATGTCTATCCTAATTTGCAATCCTCATAAATTCTGTATAACTTTGCAACAGAGAAAAACAAATCATTGAGAAAGAACTATCATTTTATATTAACTATTTTAACCAAAAACGAGGACTGAAACATGATTAGAAAAGTTCTATTGTCTGCAACCATGGTGGCAGCATTGTCGGCAGTTGCAGCTCCCCAACAAAGAGAGAGGTGGCTTGACCCACAAGTTACAAGAATCAACACGGAGACTTCACGCAGTACGTTCTTTGCATACGAAGCAAGGGAAAAGGCACAAAAGGCGGACAAGACACAGAGCGACCGCTACATGTCGATGGAGGGAGGATGGAAATTCCTGTTCGTCAAAGACCACAACCTTGCGCCAAAGGGTTTTGAAACCCCAGGCTACGACGATGCCTCATGGACGACATTCCCAGTACCTGGACTTTTCGAAATCAACGGTTATGGCGACCGCATATACAAGAACGTGGGCTATGCCTGGGCAACACAGTTTCCCAACAATCCGCCCTATGTGGAAGAGAAGAACAACTATACAGGTTCCTACCGCAGGGAATTCGTCATCCCCAAGGAATGGGCAGGCAAGCAGATATATATGCACATAGGCTCTGCCACAAGCAACCTTACCCTATGGGTGAACGGTAAGGAGGTTGGCTATAGCGAAGACTCGAAGATGGAATCAGAGTTTGACCTTACCAAGTATGTCGTACCAGGCCAGAAGGCACTGGTGGCAATGCAGGTGATGAGATGGTGCGACGGTTCGTACCTTGAGGATCAGGACTTCTGGCGTTTCACCGGAATCGCACGCGAGGTGTACATGTATGCACGCCCCAAGTCGCACGTACAAGACATATTCATCAAGCCGGACCTTACGGACGCATACCGCAACGGCGAGCTAAGCATTACCCTAAGCACATCCAACTGCAAGGGCAAGACGGTGTCGTATTCGCTCGTGGATGCCGATGGGCATGAGGTATGGTCATCCATATCCCAGGTAAAGGGTGACAGGGAAAGCGTCGTAGCCAAGGTGAAGAATCCAAGCAAGTGGAGTGCAGAGATACCCAACCTGTATACCCTCTACACCACCCTATCCGACAAGGACGGCATAATAGAGGTGATACCCCAGAAGGTGGGATTCCGCAAGGTGGAGTGCAAGGGTCAGCAGATACTGGTCAATGGCAAGCCCGTACTCTTCAAGGGAGTCGACCGCCACGAGCTCGACCCCGACTACGGATACGTTGTAAGCGTAGAGCGTATGATATCCGACATCAAGGTGATGAAGCAACTGAACATCAACGCCGTACGTACCTGCCACTACAGCGACGACCCAAGATGGTACGACCTGTGCGACAAGTATGGGCTATACGTAGTGGCCGAGACCAACATCGAGAGCCACGGCATGGGCTATGGAGACAGGACCCTTGCAAAGTCGCCCGAATACGAGAAGGCCCATGTCGAGCGCAACCGCTGCAACGTACTCGTACAGAAGAACCATCCCAGCATCATCTTCTGGAGCCTTGGCAACGAGGCTGGCTACGGTCCCAACTTCGAGAAGGCTTACGACGAGGTCAAGGCGATAGACGGCTCAAGGGTAGTGCAGTACGAACAGGCAGGACAGACGGGCAAGACGGACGTGTTCTGTCCGATGTACTATGGTTACGACGACTGCGAGAAGTACTGCCAGAGCGGTAATCCACGTCCCCTCATCCAGTGCGAGTACAACCACACGATGGGTAACAGCGGCGGAGGCTTTGCCGAATATTGGGACTTGGTCCGCAAGTACCCCAACTACCAGGGTGGATTCATCTGGGACTTTGCCGACCAGGGACTGAGGGGAAAGAGCAAGGTGACCGGCAGACAGATATGGATGTATGGCGGAGACGACGGTCGCTATCCTGCAACCGACCACAACTTCAACTGCAACGGCGTGCTGCAACCAGACCGCTACCCCAACCCACACGCCTACGAGATACAGCACTACTACCAGGACTACTGGATAAAGGACCTCGACATGAATACAGGCGAAGCCATCGTATACAACGAGAACTTCTTCAAGAACATGTCGAACGTGGTGGCATACGCAAGCGTACTCGTTGACGGCGAGGAAGTACTGACGAGCGAGATACCAGAAGCCACCGGCATTGCCCCACAGGCGACAAAGACGATAAACCTGGCAGCCCTTCCCATAGCCGAGGACGTAATGAACATGCTGGGCAGCGGCAAGGAAATCCTTGCCAACATCGAGTTCCGCCTGCGCCAGGCCGAGGGTCTGCTTCCTGCGGGATGGACGGTAGCCCGTCAGCAATTCACCCTCAACGGATACAAGTTCCCCACGGCTGCCCAGGTCATCGGCAAGGCAGCCTCCTCCAAGGCCGACACCGTCAGGGTGGAATCGCAACTGGCGTGCTACACCCTCTCGGCTGCAGGCATGAGCGTAACCGTAGGCAGAGGCTCGGGCTTGATAGAATACCTCGACCTCAACGGACGGCCGATGCTGGAAGAGGGCTACAAGGTAACCCCCAATTTCTGGCGCGCTCCTACAGACAACGACTATGGTGCAGGGTTGCAGGACAGATTCCTTGGATGGAAGAATCCAGATATGAAGCTGAAAGCCGTCACCCTACAGGACGAGAACGGAGCCAAGAGGATTTGCTCCACATTCGAGATGCCCAACATAGAGGGCGAGCTCATCCTCGGCTATACCCTCACCAAGACGGGAGAACTCGTAGTGACGCAGAAGATGACCGCCAGCGAGAAGTACAAGGACCAGTGCATGTTCCGCTTCGGAATGCAGTGGGTAATGCCCGAGGAGTTCAACACCGTCAGGTACTATGGACGCGGCCCAATCGAGAACTACGTCGACCGCAACTCGCAGCCCTTAGGCATCTACACTCAGAAGGTGGCAGACATGTATCATCCCTACGTTCGTCCGCAGGAGAGCGGCAACCATACCGACGTCCGCCACTGGAGCATAATGGACGCAGCCGGCAGGGGACTGAAGTTCGAGGCCACTGGCAAGATGGAGTGCAGCACGACGAACTATCTGCCCTCGGACCTGGACGACGGAAAGGACAAGGCAGCCATCCAGCACCATAGCGGCGACCTCACGCCAAGGGACTTCTCGGTACTGCAGATACAGTCGCGTCAGTTCGGAGTAGGCGGCGTGAACAGCTGGGGTGCATGGCCCAGGCAGGAATACCTGCTGAAAAGCGTATCGCAAGAGTTCACCTACATAGTGGCTCCCCTCTAAGACAATCCTGCATGAACTACGAAGACAGGCTGTGTATGCAAGGCACGGCCTGTCTTCGTGAATGAAAGGAGTTAGGGCTATCATAGCAGACAACACGCATGAGACATCTACACGACCTGAAGGAAATGATCTTCCCAAGGATATGCCCCGTATGCGGTAAGCGGAGTACGACAGGCGATAGTGCGCTGTGCATACCATGCATGGCAATGCTGCCAAGGCACATGGACAGGCGAGCGGACGACAACCTCATGATACGAGAGGTGTGGCAAGGCATTCCTGCCGAGGAAGCCTCCTCCCTCTTCCAATACAGCCGGAAATCGCGATACCACAATATAATAATGCGCATAAAGCAACCCGACGGAAAGCGTTTGGCAAGGCAGATGGGAATGGTTGCGGGACAGAACATGCTGAGATATGGGATGGAAAAGGACATTGACCTGCTCGTACCCGTACCCCTGTCCTTCGTCTCCAGGATTTCCAGGATGTACAACCAATCCAAGGCCATCGCGCAGGGCATAAGCGAGGTGACGCACATACCGGTGTGCGACTGCATCAGCTGCAAGTTAGTTCACAAGAGGCAGAAGAGACTCGGCAAGCTGCAAAGGATGCTCAACGCACAATCTGCATACAAGGCACACATACCACCGCAATACAGGGGAAGCAGAATCCTGCTCATAGACGACGTGTTTACTACCGGCAGCACCATGACGGGATGCGCCCGGGCATTGCTGGAGGATGATGCCAAGTCCAGGGTCTGCCTCTTCTCGCTGGCAAGATAAAGGCGAGCGGATTGCTTTATAATACCAATTTGTGACATTTTGCAACATTTTCCTTTCATTTCGTTTGCAGAAACCGATTTTTTGTGTAATTTTGCAGCCAAGATTGACAACAACATTAAGTATTAGTTTTTATAATTCATCCCTATGGAGGCAAAAAAAGTATTGGAAGACCTGAAAAGGCGCTTCCCCAACGAGCCTGAGTACCATCAGGCGGTAGAAGAGGTTCTTGCTACTATCGAAGAAGAGTACAACAAGCACCCCGAGTTCGACAAGGTAAATCTCATCGAGCGTCTGTGCATACCCGACAGAATATACCAGTTCCGTGTGACATGGATGGACGACAACGGCAACATCCAGACAAACATGGGCTACCGCATCCAGCACAACAATGCGATAGGCCCGTACAAGGGCGGCATACGCTTCCACAAGAGCGTGAACCTGGGCATCCTCAAGTTCCTCGCCTTCGAGCAGACGTTCAAGAATTCGCTCACTACGCTGCCGATGGGTGGTGGCAAGGGAGGCTCGGACTTCAGCCCCCGCGGCAAGAGCAATGCCGAGGTGATGCGCTTCTGCCAGGCGTTCATGCAGGAACTGAGCCGCCACATAGGTCCCGACGTTGACGTACCGGCAGGAGACATCGGCGTAGGCGGCCGCGAGGTAGGCTACATGTTCGGAATGTACAAGAAGATCACCCGCGAGTACTCGGGCGTCCTGACCGGCAAGGGTATCGAATTCGGAGGCTCGCTCATCCGTCCCGAAGCTACCGGCTACGGCACGGTATACTTCCTGCGTGCCATGCTGAAGACCAAGGGAGAGACCGTCGAAGGCAAGAAGGTGCTTATCTCCGGAGCCGGCAACGTGGCACAGTATGCCGCCGAGAAGGTGCTGCAACTGGGCGGAATCCCCATGACCATGTCTGACTCCGACGGGTACATATACGACCCGGACGGAATCACGAGGGAGAAGCTGGACTACATCATGGAACTGAAGAACGTATACCGCGGACGCATCAAGGAGTATGTAGAGCAGTACCCCACGGCAAAGTACGTTGCAGGTGCTAAGCCCTGGTTCGAGAAGGCTGACATCGCCCTGCCCTGCGCCACTCAGAACGAGCTCAACGAGGAGGCAGCCAAGGCACTGGTGGCAAACGGCGTAATTGCCGTGGCAGAGGGAGCCAACATGCCCACCACCCCCGATGCCATCAAGGTATTCCAGGAAGCCAAGATACTGTATTCTCCCGGCAAGGCCTCGAATGCAGGCGGCGTATCGGTATCCGGTCTGGAGATGTCCCAGAACTCCGAGCGTCTGTCTTGGTCGGCAGAGGAAGTCGATGCCAAGCTGCTCTGGATCATGGAGAACATACACGAGAACTGCGTGAAGTACGGCAAGGAGCCAGACGGCTACGTCAACTACGTGAAGGGAGCCAACGTGGCAGGCTTCATGAAGGTGGCCAAGGCAATGATGGCACAGGGCGTACTGTAAGCGTCCCCGTCCGTCGAAGTCCACACACATGGGCAGTCCCGCCAGCCAGAGGTGATGGGGCATCCATCACACACATACGGGACACAAGGCATTCAGTCCCCAGCCTATCGTTCTCTCGAAGGGCTGGGGACTTCCATTTCATGCCACATCCTGCAGGCAGTCCCACACAAACGTGCCGATAGGAAAATTTATCGGGGGAAGAACCCACGATTGTGATAGGAATTTCGTAACTTTGCGAGCACAACGAAAAAACGACACACACAACATCCCACACGAGACATGCAACTGAAAGATACCTCCTTCGTCGACCTCATGATAAACCGCGTATGCAACGTACTAATCGTCGCCAACCCATACGATGCCTTCATGCTGGAGGACGACGGCAGGGTGGACGAGAAGATATTCTCCGAATACGCCCGGCTCGGGCTGCGATTTCCCCCGAGGTTCCTGCAGGTGGCAAGCAAGGAGGAAGCCGAGAAACAGATGGCGGTGGCAAACATCGACCTTGTGATATGCATGCCTGCAGCCGAGGACAACAGCGTCTTCGACATAGCGCGCTCCATCAAGCAGGACTACCCCTCCACCCCCATCGTGGTGCTCACGCCCTTCAGCCACGGCATCACGCGCCGCATGCAGAACGAGGACCTGTCCGCCTTCGAGTACGTCTTCTGCTGGCTGGGCAACACCGAGCTCCTGCTGTCCATCATCAAGCTGATTGAGGACCGCCTGAACCTGGAGCACGACATACGCAGCGCGGGAGTGCAGATGATACTGGTTGTGGAAGACAGCATACGCTTCTACAGCAGCATACTGCCAAGCCTTTACAAGTTCGTGCTGCAGCAGAGCCTGGAGTTTGCGACCGAGGCCCTGAACACGAGCCTCGAGACGCTGCGCATGAGGGGAAGGCCCAAGATTGTGCTGGCACGCAACTATGACGAGGCGTGGACTCTGTACTCCAAGTTCTCAAACAACACGCTGGGTGTCATCAGCGACTGCCGCTTCCCCATGCACGAAGGTGGCGCAAAGGACGAGGAGGCCGGCTTCAAACTGCTCAGCGCGATACGCGGCAACGACCCGTACATCCCCCTCATCATGGACTCGTCGGAGAGCGACCGCAAGGAACTGGCACGTCTGTGCAAGGCACATTTCATAGACAAGAACTCGAAGAAGATGGACCTCGACCTCAGGGACCTCGTGCTGAAGTTCTTCGGCTTCGGCGACTTCGTCTTCCGCAATCCAGACACGATGGAGGAAGTGGTAAGGCTGCACAACCTGAAGGACCTGCAGGACAACATCATGACGGTGCCCACCAAGAGCCTGCTCTACCACATCAGCCACAACAACGTGAGCCGCTGGCTGGCAAGCCGCGCCCTGTTCCCCATATCCGAGTTCCTGAAGAACATCACGTGGGACAGCCTGCAGGACGTGGACGCACACAGGCAGATAATACTGGATGCCATCGTGGCATACCGCAGGATGAAGAACCAGGGCGTGGTGGCGGTATTCCAGAGGGAGAGGTTCGACCAGTACTCCAACTTCGCCCGCATCGGCGACGGCAGCCTCGGCGGCAAGGGGCGCGGACTGGCCTTCATCGACCACGTCCTGAAGAGGCACACCGACCTCAACGAGTACCCCGGCGTACAGGTGCGCATACCGAAGACCGTGGTGCTGTGCACGGACATCTTCGACGAGTTCATGGACACCAACGAACTCTACCAGATAGCCCTGAGCGACATCCCTGACGAGGAGATACTGAGACACTTCCAGCGTGCCAGGCTGCCCATGAGGCTGCTGGGCGACCTTGAAGCCTTCCTGCAGGTGGTGGACACCCCCATCGCCATACGCAGCAGCAGCCTCCTCGAAGACTCCCACTACCAACCCTTCGCCGGCGTGTACAGCACGTACATGATACCCTACGATGCCGACAAGTACGAGAGGCTCTCCATGCTGTCGGGCGCCATCAAGGCCGTATACGCCAGCGTCTTCTACCAGGGCAGCAAGGACTACATGACTGCCACGAGCAACGTCATCGACCAGGAGAAGATGGCGGTCATCCTGCAGGAGGTGGTGGGCGAGATGCACGGGGACAGGTACTACCCCGTCATCAGCGGCGTGGCGCGCAGCATCAACTACTACCCCATCGGCAACGAGACGGCAGAGCAAGGCACCGTGTCGCTCGCCCTGGGACTGGGCAAGTACATCGTAGACGGGGGGCAGAGCCTACGGGTGTGCCCAAGCCATCCCGACAAGGTGCTACAGATGAGCGAGACGGAGATTGCCCTGAAGGAGACGCAGACCCACTTCCTGGCTCTCAGGTGCAACGACGGCACTGCCGGAGGGGAATTCAAGGTGGACGACGGATTCAACCTTGTCCGCGTGTCGGTCCGCGAGGCTGAGAAGGACGGCACGCTGCAATGGATATGCTCCACCTACGACCCCTACGACCAGTGCATATACGACGGCTTCTACGAGGGGCGCAACCGCAAGATAATATCGTTCGCCGGCGTGCTGCAGCACCGCGTGTTCCCACTGCCGGAACTGATGCGCAAGGTACTGCAGTACGGGCAGGAAGAGATGAGGCGACCCGTGGAGATCGAGTTCGCCGTCAACCTACACGCCGACAGGACGGGAGAGTTCTACATGCTGCAGATACGCCCCATGGTGGACAACAGGATGGAACTGAACGAAGACCTCCGCGACATCCCCGATGCAGACTGCCTGCTGCGCTCGCACAGTGCCATCGGGCAGGGTGTCTTCACGGACATACAGGACATCGTCTACGTCAAGACCGACGGCTACACGCCAGGCGACAACACGACGATAGCAGGGGAGATAGAGAGTATCAACCGCATCTTCCTGGGCAACGCCACCACGCCCGACCCCAACGGGGAGGCAAGCGAACAGCAACGCAGCTACATCCTGGTGGGACCCGGCAGGTGGGGAAGCAGCGACCCCTGGCTCGGGATTCCAGTCAAATGGCCTCACATCAGCGCGTCGCAGGTGATAGTGGAGGCCGGACTCGACTCCTACCAGGTAGACCCCAGCCAGGGAACCCACTTCTTCCAGAACCTCACCTCGCTCGGCGTGTGCTACCTAACCATAGATGCCTTCCGAGGCGACGGCGTCTACAGGCAGGACATACTCGACTCGCTCCCCGCCCTGCACGAGACCAAGCACGTACGGCACGTGCGCATCGACGGGGGACTCGTCGTCAAGGTGGACGGACGACGCAAGGAGGCTGTGGTGATGGTCGCAGGCAACGCCCAGCCGCAGGACACGTAGGCCTTTGACGCACACATACGCACGACACACATACAATCTGCAACGACATGATACTTGATACGATTTCCACGATAAACGACTTTCTCTGGACATACATAGTGATAAGCATGCTCGTAGGATGCGCCGTGTACTTCACGTGGAACCTGCGCTGCGTGCAGCTGACCCACCTCGGCGAGATGGTGCGCAACCTGCTCAGGCCGGATGCAAGCGGCAATCCCGATGCGGGAGGAGGCAAGAAGGTGTCCTCCTTCCAGGCCTTTGCCGTGAGCCTGTCCAGCAGGGTCGGCACGGGCAACCTGGCAGGCGTGGCGAGCGCAATCTTCGTCGGAGGTCCGGGGGCGGTGTTCTGGATGTGGGTGATGGCACTGCTCGGGGCCAGCACGGCATTCATGGAAGCCGTGCTGGCACAACTGTTCAAGCGCAGGGGCACGGACAGCTTCTACGGCGGGCCGGCATACTACATGCAGCACGGACTGGGAAAGAAGTGGATGGGCATGCTGTTCGCCGCCTTCATAATCTTCGGCTTCGGGCTTGCCAACCAGATAGTGCAGAGCAACACCCTGTGCGATGCCATCGGCGAAGCCTTCGGCGTGCGTACGTCATACACGGCTTGGCTGCTTACCGCCATGACCCTCGCCATCATCTTCGGGGGCATACAGCGCATAGCACGCTTCTCGGCGATGGTAGTTCCCTTCATGGCACTGGGCTACCTGGTGCTCGCCGTCATCATACTCACCTCCAACATCGACAAGGTAGGCGACATGCTCTCGCTCATCGTGGGCAACGCTTTCGGATGGCAGCAGGCAGCCGGCGGAGGCGTGGGCATGGCCGTCATGCAGGGCGTGAAGCGAGGACTCTTCAGCAACGAGGCAGGGGAAGGCAGCGCACCCAACGCCGCAGCCACGGCAACCACCTCCCACCCCGTCAGGCAGGGACTGCTGCAGAGCCTCGGCGTGTTCACCGACACCCTGCTGATATGCACCTGCACCGCATTCATCATCCTGCTCAGCGGCATCTACACCGAGGCCGACGGCATAGTACTCACGGCACGCGCCATGACGCACCACCTCGGCAGCATAGGCGGATGGTACCTCACGGCGGCCATCTTCCTCTTCGCCTACAGCACCATCATAGCCAACTACTTCTACGGTGAGACCAACATCCGCTTCATCTGCGACCGCCCCTGGGCCATCCTCCTCTTCAGGCTGTTCAGCGGAGCCGTGGTGCTGCTGGGAGGCTACATGACCCTGCAGCAGGCATGGTGCATAGTGGACCTCGCCATGGCCCTGATGACCATACTCAACCTCATCGCCGTCCTGATGCTCAGCAAGTACGGATTCCGACTCCTGCAGGACTACAAGAGGCAGAGGCGCGAGGGCAAGGACCCCACGTTCCGCAAGGACCTCTTCCCAGATGCGGACATCGAGGCGTGGGACTGAGGCAGACGGCGGCTCAACAGCAATCCAAGCAACACGAATATATATATATAATATAAGGTATGCACAACGACATGTTCATGCGCTCGCACCTCCTGCTGGGGGATGCCGCGATGCAGAGGCTGCAGCAGGCCAGGGTCCTGCTCGTAGGCGTGGGGGGTGTAGGCTCATGGTGCGCCGAAAGCCTTGTACGCACAGGTATATACCATCTGACCATGGTAGACTCTGACTATATCTGTACAAGCAACGTCAACCGCCAGCTCATGGCACTGTCCGGCAACATAGGCGAGCCGAAGGTGGAAGCCATGAGGCAGCGACTGCTCGACATCAACCCCGATGCGGACATCCATGCCATGCACGCAAGGTACACGGAAGAGGACAGCCACCTGTTCCGCATCCCCGACTACGACTACGTGATAGATGCCATCGACTCCCTGCCTGACAAGGCGCACCTCATACTCACCGCCTCCGCCTGCACCACCCTCTTCAGCAGCATGGGAGCGGCCCGCCGCACCGACCCCACCAAGGTCGAGGTGTCGGAGTTCTGGAAGGTGACGGGCGACCCTCTGGCACGCGCCCTGCGCAACAGGTTCAGGAAGCAGCACGCCTTCCCCGCCAGGAAGTTCCGCTGCATCTACAGCACCCAGCAGCCCGTGGACAACGCCCCCCTGCCAAACGCCGAGAACGCCAACGGCTCGCTGAGCCACGTCACCGGCATCTTCGGCCTTACCCTGGCAGGTCTTGTAATAGAAGACATAATCCGCAAGACCGACACAGCTGTCGACTGACAACATCATCTCCCCCTTGCACATTTGGATAACTCACTGAATCATTGCAACGACCTATTATTTATCCCAAATCGCTAATTGGCGTTATGATGATAACGTTTTTTTGAACTGATGACTTTACTCTTTTTTGGGAGCAATGGGGTCGCATCCTGTTCATTTCTCCTTGCAAATGTAAGAGAAACGAACAGAAACTTAATGGAAAACCAAGGGAAATGCACATGAGAGTATAATCCAAAGGAGACCGTGTAATGAAAAAAATGTTGGCAATCTCTTTGTAATTCGGATATAAACGCATAACTTTGCACCGAAATCCTGTTGGATAAGGGAATCGGGTGAGAATCCCGAGCTGTCCCGCAGCTGTAAGTTTCCGTTCAAGGAGCCGACGGCGACATTGACCACTGGAGCGCATACGGGAGAATGTCTCCCCGACAAACTCTGGGAAGGTGCCGCGGCGAGGAGGAACAAGCCAGAAAACCTGCCATCGAAGGAATTTATGACGATTTGCGCCTCGTGGATTGGGCGTGGGTTACAAGCATGGAAATAGAACATGGACCAATAGTATGTCTCTTGCTGGCAGTGCCTTACTGTGCATTGGCTGGGCAAGAATTGAACGACACCACCATGAGGGAGGTGAGCGTCTCGGCAACCATGCCCGGGAGGAACACCGTCTCGTCGATACCAGTACAGCAGATGAAGCGCGAGGAGATGATGGAACTGGGCATGACCGACCTGGCAGATGCCATAAGGCGCATGGCTGGGGCTAACGTCAAGGATTACGGAGGACTCGGGGGAATGAAGACCGTAAGCGTACGCAACATGGGGGCGGCACATACGGCAGTGGCACTGGACGGCATTCCCGTTAGCAACAGCCAGGCAGGACAGATAGACATAGGACGTTTCGACATCAGGCATCTGGAAAGCGTCAGCCTTGCCGTGGGGCACCAGGAGGACTTGCTGCAGAGTGCGCGCCTGCTTGCCTCTGCCGCCGTACTGAGCTTAGAGAGCAGGAAGCCAACGTTCCTGAAGGACAGGAGGTGGGGGCTTGACGCCATGTGCACGGCAGGGCAATGGGGCGAGGTCAGCCCCAGCCTTGAATACAGGCAGAGGATAGGAGACGGTACGACTCTGTCGGTAGGAGGAGGGTTCGCACGCAGCGACGGCACCTACCCCTACACCCTGCAGATGCCCAACAGCAAGCCCATGAGGCTGAAGAGGTCCAACAACGGCATCTGGCAGTACCGCACGGAGGCTGAACTGAGGCAGGCGTTCCGCAACGGGGGGACGCTGACCGTGAGAGCCTACAACTACACCTCTGACAGGGAATTGCCGGGGCACGTTATATTCCACAACGTGAAGGACTCGCATGAGAGCCTCCGCGACGACATAAGGTTCGTGCAAGCCCTGTACAGGCAGGACCTGTCGCACAGATGGAGCATCATGGCACAGGGCAAGTACAACCATGGCAGGAGCAAATACAGGGACGAAGGCGTACAGTATGCTGCCGGCTACACGCAGGAGAGGTACACCCAGCAGGAAGGCAGCGTCTGCGCTGCCGTAAGCTACCGCCCGCACGGAGGATGGGAGCTCGCCCTGTCGCAGGACGGGGGTCTCTCAACGCTGAGGAGCGAGATGAAGTACTGCCCCAACCCAGACAGGCTCTCGTCGTATACGGCTCTGAGCGCAAGATATGGCAATGCACGCTTCCGTGCCACGGCGAGCCTCGTAGGCACCGTGATTAACGAGCATGTCCAAAGGGACAAGGCTGCCGACGACATCAGGCACCTCAGCCCATCCGTGGCATTGCGCTATACGCCGTGGACGGGCATCCCGCTACACCTGCGTGCCATGTACAAGAACACCTTCCGGCCTCCTTCGTTCAACGACCTGTACTACCGAAGTTCAGGCAGCCTGGACCTTGAGCCGGAGGATGCGCAGGAATTGTCCGCCGGCATCACGTTCTTCGCAGGACAGGCAGGTCCGCTGAGACGTGCAGCCATAACGGCCGACGGGTACTGGAACAGGGTGGAGAACAAGATAGTGGCAATACCAACCACATACGTATGGAAGATGCGCAACTACGGGCTCGCTAACATGAGCGGCGTGGACGTCACGGCATCCGCCACACTGACCCTGCCTGCCTCCATGTACCTTGACATACAGGGCGCATACAGCTGGATGAGGGCAATAGACCTGACAGACCCCGGGAGCAAGTCGTACCGCAACCAACTGCCATACACGCCAAGGCACAGCGGCAACGCCGGCCTGTTGCTGCACACCCCGTGGCTGAACGTGGGATACACCATAGTGGCAGCAGGAAAGAGGTACATCCTGGCGCAGAACATCCCGTCCAACGAGGTGGAGGCATACCACGACCACACGCTTACCCTGAGCCGCGAACTGAAGATGGGAGGTTGCAGCCTTAGCGTCATGGCGAGCGCAACGAACTTGTTCGACGCCAACTACGACGTTATACGCTACTATCCCATGCCCGGGCGAGCCTTCCACATCACACTGGAATTCACACTATAGACAAAAGCAATATTTAACAACAAAACAAGAGACAAAGAAATGAAAAAGTTCAATTACCTTCTGGGCGCAACGCTCGCCCTGGCCTCTGCGCTGACAATGAGCAGCTGCGACGATGACAACATCAACGTAGACGACCTTATTGACACCAGCTTCCACGGAGCCATACTCGTTAACGAAGGCAGCTATGGCAACAACAACGCCAACCTGACACTTTACTCGAAGGACGGAACGGTCTCTGCACCTGCCACCCTGCAAGGCATGGGCGAAACCGCCAACGACGCACTGCTGGCTTCTGACGGCAAGGTTTACGTCGCCATAACAGGTTCGAAGGCAATAGCCATTGCCAGCATCACCAGCGATGCCGTCCCCTACTATTCGATAGTCAACATCCCCTACCAGCCACGATACCTGGCAGAGTACGGCCAATGGATATACATCTCCTGCTACGGCGGATATCTCGTAAGGCTGAACAAGGAGAGTGCCTCCGTGGATCAGACGATAAAACTCGAAGGGGCATACAACCTCGAAGGAGTAGCCGTGATGGGGGACACGCTGTACGTATGCAACTCGTACAAGGTGGACGAGCAGTACAACTACATTTACCTGAACGATATACTTACCTACTCACTGAAAGACTCAAAGCTGGGACCGTCTAAGAAGACCTTCGTCAACCCCAACCGCCTGACCGTAATGAACGACAAACTGTTCGTGCTGGGCTTCGGCAACTGGGTAGACATCCCCTCACAGCTCGGGCTTGTGGACATACAGACAGGAGAGACCTCCTTCATAGCCAACGCTACAAGGATGTGCAAGAGCAACGGCATGCTGCTGTTTGCCAATTGCGACTACGTAAACCCCACTTCCTTCGGAATGTACGACCCCTTGTCGGGACAAGTGCTGGACAACCCTCTGCCAAAAATGCCCGAGGCTCTGAAGACCTCCACCGTCTACTTCATGAGCACAAACCCAAAGAACGGCGAGACCCTGATAGGCGTTACCGACTATAGCAACACGAGTACCATATACCACATAGGACAGGACGGCGCCCTGGTTAGGAAATTCGACAGCAAGGGCATCAACACGAACAATGCCATATTCATCAACTGAACGGAATAGATGAAAAGAAAACTGTGGCTGTACTCATACATCGCATTAGTATCATTAGCAGCCCTATGCACCTCTGCCTGCAGCGGCGGGGGTGCTTTATCTACCGGCGAGGATGCAGGTGACACCATACGCATGGACCACTCCGCCCTGCTACGCATAATAGAACGGGAGGGACATACCGATGTGGAGGTGAGGGATCCATGGGATTCCGCCGCCGCGCCACGAAGGTATTGCCTCACGCATGAGGGGGGAGAAGGGTTCCACAACGACAGGGACATCACCATAGTACGCGTCCCACTGAGGCGTGCAGCCGTATTCAGCGGCATACACTGTGCCCTGATGGGAGAACTGGGTGCCGAGAAATCGGTGGCAGGAGTATGCGACCCCCAATACATACATTCCCCCTTCGTGGCAGAGGGGATTGCCGACGGCAGCATAGTCAACCTTGGCAACAGCACGAGCCCCAACGTGGAGAGCATCATCGCATTGCAGCCGGATGCCCTAATGCCAAGCCCCTACGGGGACGGCAGGGGATACGGGCGCATGGCAAGCCTTGGCATACCCATCATAGAATGTTCCGACTACATGGAGAGCAGTCCGCTGGGACGTGCCGAATGGATAAGGTTCTACGGCAGGCTCCTCGGGAAGGGAGCCTTGGCAGACAGCATCTTCAGCGACATCGAGGAGGACTATCGCATGGCACGCCAGACGGCAAGGACAGCTGACGACAAGCCGTCGATGATATGCGAACTGCCCATAGGGGGGACATGGTACATGCCATGTGCCGAGAGCACCATGGGCATAATGTACAAAGATGCAGGAGCAAGATACCTGTTCGACGACAAGCATGGTGCCGGAAGCATACCGCTGAGCATAGAGCAAGCACTGGAACGGGGCATGAATGCCGACGCATGGCTCATTAAGCACCACGGAAGGCTCACACGCAGCGACATCCTCGGCGAATGCCCCCTTGCCCAAGCCATAAAGGCAAGGATATGGGTATGCAATACGGAGACAAGCGGCTACTACGAGGACATACCCTTCCATCCGGAGAGACTTTTGGAGAATCTCGTATACATTTTTCACCCTGAACTTGCAAGGAAGCCAAAAAAGACGTACTTTTGTCCACTGGAATGAGACAAAAGCAGATACTCTTGGCACTATCATGCGCCATTGCCCTGCTGGCAATGGCAAACGTGTTCTGCGGTTCGGTGAGCATCCCAGCCTCCGAAGTGTGGCACATATTGTGCGGCAGACATGACCCGGGCAACACGGCATGGTATATGATAGTACACGAAAGCCGCATTCCGCAGGCCATCACGGCCATGTTCTGCGGCGCATCGCTCGGCACGTGCGGACTGTTGTTGCAGACAGCCTTCAGGAACCCCCTTGCAGGGCCGTCCATACTGGGCATTGATGCCGGGGCAAGCCTTGGAGTGGCCCTTGTGTTGCTGGGCTTCGGCAGCACATGGGGCAACCTCGGCACAGGCACGCATGCCCTTGCCATAACGGCAGCAATGGGAGGGGCTATTGCCACCATGCTACTGCTACTTGCCCTCGCCAGGACGTTGCACGACAAGGTGATGCTGCTCGTCAGTGGAGTCGTGATAGCCAACGTCACCGGCAGCATGATACAGTTGCTCAACTACGGAGCGACTGAACAGGGCATAAGGAGTTTCGTCGTGTGGGGAATGGGTGACTTCTCGGGCGTCGCCATCGGAAGCCTGCCAACATTCATCGCCCTGACCTCTGCAGGCCTGCTTCTTGCTGCCTTGCTGGTCAAGCCCCTGGACGCATTGCTGCTGGGGGACAGATATGCGCAGAACCTGGGCATAGGCATACGACGCACCAGGCAGTGGCTGCTGCTGACGACAGGACTGCTGACGGCTGTGACCACAGCCTATTGCGGCCCCATAGCCTTCATAGGCCTTGCCGTACCACACATGGCACGCATGACGCTGGCATCGTCTTCACACAGGACGCTACTCCCCGGCACCATGATGACCGGAGCCTGCCTCGCCCTGACATGCAACCTGCTGAGCACCACCCTGCCAAGCAACGGCGGCATAATACCCATCAACGTCATCACCCCACTCATGGGAGCACCTGTAATATTATACATCATTTTAAAAAACAAATCATAAACCTCAAACTATGAAAAAAGTTTTCTCTATGCTCGCCGCAACGCTCATGAGCGTATGCGCAATGTCAGAAGTCAATTACCAGACCATCCCACTTGCCAAGCAGATCAACATCGACGCAACGGGCAAACAGGCAACCATCGTCAAGGGAACGACTGCCGTGACATACACTGCCAACAACGCACAGATGAAGAGGAATGCGGAATTTGCAAAGGAGTTCCTGGGCGTGCAGCCCATCGAGTCAAGGAAAGCAATGAAGGAAACCCTGAACCTGACTACAGGCCTGCAAAGCGAGAATCCTGACGCATACCGCATCACCGTGGACAAGAAAGGAATAACCATACAGGGAGCAAGCGAAAGCGGAGTGTTCTATGGGCTACAGACACTGCGCAAGAGCGTAATGCTGGAAAAGGGAGACACGATAAGGCTGCCTTACGCAACGATTGAGGACGAGCCTCGCTTCCTTTACAGAGGAGCCATGCTGGACTGCGCCAGACATTACATGCCTACGGAGTTCGTGAAGAAGTTCATAGACATCATTGCCCTGCACGGGGCAAACAAGTTCCACTGGCACCTGACGGACGACCAGGGATGGAGGGCTGAAATCAAGGCCTTGCCCGACCTGGCAAAGAAAGGCAGCTATCGCCCATATACCATAATGGGCAGAAACGTAGGCCTGTGGGACATGGAAAATGCCATATACGACGATACGCCCGAGGAAGGCTACTATACGCAAGAGGAAATGCAGGAGGTAGTGGCATATGCTGCCGAGCGATACATAACGGTGATACCCGAGATAGACCTGCCGGGACACATGGTGGCTGCACTAAGCGTATACCCCGAACTGGGATGTACGGGAGGTCCATACTTCGTACGTCCATACTGGGGAGTAGACCCCGACGTGCTCTGTGCAGGAAATCCCAAGACGCTGGAATTCATTCACACCGTGCTGGGCGAGATTTGCCAAATATTCCCAAGCAAGTACATACACGTAGGAGGCGACGAGAGTCCACGTGTGCGCTGGGAGCATTGCGACAAATGCCAGGCCAAGAAGAAAGAACTGGGACTTGCCAACGAGGCACAACTGCAGACATATATCCTGAAGGACGTAGAGAAATTCCTTGCCAACCACAACCGCGAGCTGATTGGATGGGACGAAATACTCGAAGGAGGCCTGTCGGACAACGCCACGGTAATGAGCTGGCGCGGTTACAATGGCGGAATTGAGGCTGCAAAGCAACACCACAAGGTAATCATGACTCCTACCGACAACTGCTACATCGACTACTACCAACTGAAGGACATTAACCGCCAACCCTACGGCATTGGAGGCTACCTGCCCCTGAGCAAGGTGTACAGCATGGAGCCTATTCCAGCCGAGCTGTCAGAGGAAGAGGGCAAATACATCTTGGGAGCACAGTGCAACCTGTGGACAGAATACGTAGTCAGCCCCGACCATGCCATGTTCATGCTATTGCCACGCCTGGCTGCCATGAGCGAGGTACAATGGATGCAGCCAGAGGCCAAGAACTACGAGAAATTCTGCGAGAGACTGGGCGGCATGCAACAGATGTACCGCAAGTTGGGATATAAGTACTGTGCTGCATACGAATAAGGATTTGATAAGAATCGAGAACCTTGTTACTGGCTATGGCAAACATGCCATAACCAGTAACCTCAATGCACGGCTTGAAGCGGGAGAACTGGTTAGCCTGCTTGGGCGCAACGGGGTGGGAAAAAGCACCCTTCTCAGAACGTTGTGCGGATTCCAGCCACCACTGGGAGGCAGAATCCTCTTGTACGGGCAAGACATCTGCACCATTTCGCAGGCTGAACTAAGCAGGAAGATAGGCGTGGTGCTGACAGAACGACCCGACACGGGAAACATGACCGTACGGGAAATGGTGGAAATGGGCAGAAGCCCATACACAGGATTCTGGGGAAGGCTCGACAGGCATGACAGCGAAACCGTGCAATGGGCAATGCGCCTTGCAGGAATAGAGGACATGCAAGGTCGCCGGGTGAGGACGCTAAGCGACGGAGAACGGCAGAAAACCATGATAGCAAAGGCTCTGGCACAGGAAACGCCCATCATCCTGCTTGACGAGCCAACGGCATTCCTCGACTTCCAGTCGAAGGCAGAGACAATGAGGCTGCTGAGCAAGCTTGCACATGAGCAGAGGAAGGTAATATTCCTCAGTACGCACGACGTGGAAATGGCATTGCAACTGAGCGACCGGCTATGGCTGATGGACAAGGATGGCGTAACGACAGGAACACCCGAGGCTCTGTCCTACGACGGAACTATCTCACGATTCCTGCAATGCAAGGGCATGGAGTACGAGCCGTCTACACGCACGATGCACATCAGCGATGCCGTATAGGGCTGTTCAATGAATTAGTTATTATATCAATCCGCGTGTGCCTTCATACGCTTGGAGGAAGGTGTCACAAGAGCCTCATCTTTCGCCTGATGATGTCGGCAAACTCGTGGTTCTTCAGTCCCCACCTGGGAGCAACCACGTATTCTGGCGGACTCTGGCTGACAAAACGCTCAAGGACGAGATTGGGAGGCAGGTAGGAGATGTATTCCAAGACAATGTCAGCATATTCCTCCGCCGTGAATACGTGCCAAGGATGACTGGCATATTCCTCCGCCAGACGAGTGCCACGGATAATCTGCAATTGATGCAACTTGAGAGTCGTGAAGGGAAGGCCTGCAATGACCTTAGCCTGACGCATCAGTTCAGCACGTCCTTCCCAAGGGAAACCCAGGATTAGATGGGCACCCACCATGATACCCTTCTCTGCCGTTCGGCAAATGGCATCCGCTGAGACGGCGAAGGTATGCCCCCTATTGATGCGCAAGAGGGTATCCTCGCTGGCACTCTCCACCCCATATTCAACTATAAGGAAGGTACGACTGGACAAATCTGCCAGATACTGCAACAAATCAGGCGGCATACAGTCGGGGCGTGTACCTATCACTATACCCACCACATCCTCCACCCCAAGAGCCTCTTCGTAAACGGACCTGAGATGACCAAGGCTTCCATACGTGTTGGTATACGCCTGAAAATACGCGAGGTACTTCATGTCTGGATATTTGCGCGAGAAAAACGCCTTGCCCTCCTCTATCTGACGAGAGACGCTCTTGGACGGAGTACAATATGCCGGATTGAACGTCTGGTTGTTGCAGAAGGTGCATCCTCCCCACCCAACCGTGCCGTCACGATTGGGGCATGTAAAGCCGGCATTGACACTAATCTTCTGCACCTTGCATCCGAAACGTCCCTGAAGCCACGAACCGAATTCCCTGTATTCCATGTCTGCGAAAAAACTGAGGCATGCCCTGCCCCTGGATATTTTTACACAAATTTATGAAAAAAAAGACAATGTAAAGTGCATTCCCTTTCAAATCATACGAAAAAGTCATAACTTTGCAGAGTAATAGGCAAAATAATCACATATTTATCAACGTATGAATCGTCTTAAAGTATTCCTCGCCTGCTGCATGACATCGTTCACGCTACTCTTGGCAGACAACCTCAGCCTGACAGAAATCTGCAATGGCACATATTCCGCAAAACGAGTCAGTGGAGTAAACCCTCTCAACGATGGCGAAAGCTACAGCCAGATAAGTCCCGACAGGAAGAAGATTCTGAAGATGTCCTTCCGCAACGGCGAGCAGACAGCCGTATTGTTTGATGCAGACAACGTGAAGGGGCATACCAGCATCAGCAGCATCGACGGCTACCAGATGAGTCCCAACGAAACCCACATCCTGATACGAACCAATACAAGGCAGATATACAGACATAGCCATACGGCTACATATTATATATATAATGTGAAGAACAGGACGTTGGCGCCCCTCAGCGAAGGAGGTCCGCAGGAGGCTCCGCTATGGAGCAGGGACGGCAACATGGTGGCTTTCGTACGGGAAGGCAACCTCTTCTTGGTGAAACTGCTCTTCAACAACAGCGAGAGTCAGATAACCAAGGACGGCAAGTTCAACGAGGTCATCAACGGCAAGCCTGACTGGGTGAATGAAGAGGAGTTTAGCACGAACCGTTCCTTCGACTTCAACGAGGACAACACCATGCTTGCCTGGATAAGGTACGACGAGAAGGATGTTCCCCTGTTCAACTTCCCCCTATACAAGGGGCTTTCGCCCGAGAAAGAGGAGTATGCGGAATACCCTGGCACGTACGGCTACAAGTATCCTGTGGCAGGAGCATCCAACAGCAAGGTCAGCGTACACAGTTTCGACATCAAGAGCCGTGTGATACGCCAGATGCAGCTTCCACTTGACCCTGACGGATATGTGCCACGCATACAGTTCACCAACGACCCCGAGAAACTGCTTGTACTGACACAGGATCGCCACCAGGATAGGCTCGACATATACGTTGCCAATCCCAGGAGTACGGAGTGCCGCCTCATAGTACGAGACCAGGCTGAACGCTACATAACGGAAGAACCCTACAAGAACCTCTCGCTGCATAACGGCGGATTTGTCCTGATGAGCGAGAGAAGCGGTTTCTGCCACCTCTACCTGTACGACTTCAACGGTACCATGAAAAGACAACTGACAAGCGGCAACTACGTGGTGACAGACTACTATGGATATGACGAAAAGACAGGCATGGTATTCTATGGCAGCAACGAGGAAAGTCCGCTACGCCGCGCCGTATACAAACGGGACATAAAGGGAAAGGTTACAAAACTCAGTTCGCAGGTGGGTACGAACAACGCCATCTGGAGCAAGGGGATGAAATACTACATGAACGTCTACAGCAACATCGACACGCCACCCGTCACCACCCTATGCGACGCCAACGGCAAGGTGTTGAAGACCTTAGAAGACAACAAGGCCCTGACGGAGAAACTGGCAGGGAAGAACCTTGGGAAGAGGGAGTTCTTTACCTTCAAGACCCAGGACGGAGTGGAACTGAACGGCTATATGGTAAAGCCCTCTGACTTCAACCCCAGCAAGAAGTACCCTGTGGTGATGTACCAGTACAGCGGTCCAGGCAGCCAGCAGGTGGTGGACAGCTGGTATACAGGCAACATGGGTGGAATGCTCTATGAGCAGTACCTATGCCAGAACGGATTCGTCTGCGTGTGCGTGGATGGAAGAGGCACCGGAGGACGAGGCAGGGAATTCGAGCAATGCACCTACCTCCGACTGGGACAGATTGAGAGCAGCGACCAGGTGGAAGCCGCAATGTACCTCGGCACACTACCCTACGTGGACAAGGCGCACATAGGAATATGGGGGTGGAGTTTCGGAGGCTTCAATACCCTGATGAGCATGAGCGAAGGCAGGGCGGTGTTCTATGCCGGAGTAGCGGTGGCACCTCCAACAAACTGGAGATACTATGACACGGTATATACGGAAAGGTTCATGAGGACTCCAGGCGAGAACGGCACAGGCTACGACAACTCTCCCATCAGCAGGGCAAGCAACCTGAGCGGACACCTGCTAATCTGCCACGGACTGGCAGATGACAACGTACACTTCCGCAACGTGGCAGAATATACCGAGGCCTTAGTACAGGCCGACAAGGACTTCAGGGAACTGACATACACCAACCGCAACCACGGCATCAGCGGAGGCAACACGCGCAACCACCTTTTCCGACAGATAACGAACCACTTCAAACAGTGGCTATAGGGGTGTAACCGCATAATGGGACAAAGAAACAAAATTAAATGGTCAAATCCTTTTTCCATACGATTTTATGTTGTATCTTTGCAACCGAAAATGGCTCCGTAGCTTAGCTGTATAGAGCGTCAGATTCCGGTTCTGAAGGTCGAGGGTTAGAATCCCTCCGGAGTCACTCCATTACCCTCATACACTCCAACATGTATGAGGGTAATTAGTTTCAAACACAACGATTGTTACACTCCAAATCACACTTTTCCACCAAAAATGCTTTCAAATTGAAAATAAATTGCTACCTTTGCATGGAAATTTGACAAGAACAAAGAACATATCACTATCATGAGCAAATTACAAAAGCCTGCTGGATATGAAGCACTGCTGGACTTGAAACAGACGGAACTCGCCATAAAGAAAATCAAGGATTTCTTCTTGAGCAGCCTGAGTACCGAACTGAGATTGAGACGAGTGACAGCCCCATTGTTTGTACTTAGAGGGCTTGGGTTGAATGACGACCTCAATGGCGTGGAGAGAGCCGTATGTTTCCCCATCAAGGACATGGGAGAGAGCGTTGCCGAGGTTGTGCATAGCCTTGCAAAATGGAAGAGGGTGACACTTGCAGAATACCGCATCGAGCCAGGCTTCGGCATCGTGACCGACATGAATGCCATACGTGCCGACGAAGAGATGGACAATATCCACAGCCTGTATGTAGACCAGTGGGACTGGGAACGTGTCATCAAGCAGGAAAACCGCAACCTGACATTCCTGCGTAAGATAGTGAACAAGATATACAGTGCCATACTGCGCACAGAATTCTACATTTGCGAAACCTACCCTCAGCTGAAAGCCTTCCTGCCCGAGGAAATACATTTCATACACAGCGAAGACCTGCTAAGGATGTACCCCGACAAGACAGCAAAGGAACGAGAGAACCTGATATGCAAGGAATATGGCGCCGTGTTCATAATTGGAATAGGCGGCAAGCTGAGCGATGGCAAAGAACATGACCTGCGGGCACCAGACTACGACGACTGGAGCACGCCTAACGAAGACGGATACGAAGGGCTGAACGGCGACCTCCTGGTATGGTATCCAATCCTGGAACGCAGCATAGAGCTGAGCAGCATGGGAATACGCGTTGACAAGGAAGCCATGACAAGGCAACTTGCACTGCAAGGGAAGGAAGACCGCAAGGACCTGTATTTCCACAGAAGGCTTGCTGAGGGCTCGCTTCCACTCACCATCGGAGGAGGCATCGGACAGAGCAGGCTCTGCATGGTCCTGCTACACAAGGCACACATCGGCGAGACACAGGCAAGCATCTGGCCTGATGAGATGAGGAAAGAGTGCCGTGAGTCGGGCATGACTCTTATCTGAGAAACACTCCCCACATTTCGTCATGAGGTGTGGGGGCTATTTTATTCATCATTATATTTTTCACAAACAAAATCATGTACAACAAACAAGTAAAGATGCCACAATCCATCATCTGGAGGCGATTTGCCAACAAGGGATACAGCGCCTTTGCAAGCCTTGGACGTGAGATACGCATAGGAGTACTCAGCGTATCCACCCTTGCCGTAGCTGCCAATGCACAGGCTGGTGAGGACCAAGGCAGAGAGCAGAGCGTAATCCCAGAGGAGACAAAAGACGAAAAAGAGATGGATGCGGTGACCGTGACAGGCACCATGGCTCCGCTGACCACATTGCAGTCAGCACGAATCGTAACCGTACTGAACCGCACGGACATTGAGCGAGCGGGAGTACAAAGCGTAAACGACCTATTGAAATTAGCCTCCGGAGTGGATGTCCGGCAGCGCGGAGGCTTTGGTATTCAGACGGACATCAGCATTGACGGTGGTATCTTCGACCAGATAACCTTGCTTCTGAACGGAGTTAACATCAGCAACCCACACACAGGACATCTTGCAGCAGACTTCCCCGTTAGCGTCAGCGACATCGAACGCATTGAGATACTCGAAGGGGCGGCAAGCCGTGTCTACGGAGGCCAGAGTTTCGGAGGTGCCATCAACATTGTAACAAGGAAAGGCGAAAAGAACAGTGCCGAATTCAGCGCCGAGGGTGGCTCGTTCGGAACATTCACAGCCGATGCAAGGGGAGAGCTCGTAACAGGAAGACTCAGGAACAGCATCAGCGGCGGTGGCGGACGCTCGGACGGAGGCACGGCCAACAGCGGATGGAAGAAGGGGCAAGTGTTCTACAGCGGAGCCTGGGAAAGCTATACCATTAACCTTAGCTGGCAGGCAGGCATGAGCAAGAAAGCATACGGAGCCAACACATTCTACAGCGCGGCATATCCTGACCAGTACGAGAGAAACGAGAGATACCTGATTTCCGTGGCAGCCGAGACAAAGGGCAAGGTACATCTTGCACCACAGGTATACTGGAACAGGACTTACGACAACTTCGAACTTGTCCACGGCGAGAAGTTCGGAGAGAACTTCCATCAAGCAGACGTATATGGGATAAAGGTGGGCGGATACGTCAACTGGCTTGCCTGCAAGACAGCCATCGCAACAGAGGCAAGGCAAGAAGGAATATTGAGCACGAGCCTTGGCAAGGACCTGGACGAACAGCAATACAAGAAAGTAAGGGGCGAAAGCGAGACGTACTACACCCGTCAGGATGACAGGACTACAGTGTCCTTCAACCTGGAGCACAACATATTGCTTAGCCGGTGGACCATCTCGGCAGGAGTAATGGCAAGCATGACCACAAGCGTAGACCACAAATTCAGGTTCTATCCAGGCATAGACATTGCCTATCACCCAGCTACGGACTGGAAACTGTTCCTGTCATACAACAAGGGATTCCGCCTGCCATCATTCACGGAATTGTACTACAAGAGCCCCACGCACGAAGGGAACAAGGGCCTGAAGTCTGAGGAGAACAGATCCCTACAGTTGGGAGCACAATATTCCCGCAAAGGAATCAGTGCAACGGCAAGGGCTTTCTACCATCGTGGCAACAGGATGATAGACTGGGTAATGTACAATGCCGACGACACGTACCACAGCGCGGCCTTCAACCTAGACAACCTTGGTGCCCAGGCCAGACTGAGAATGGAACTCCCTGAGATGGCTGGCAAGGACACGTGGGTCCGTAGCATAGACCTGTCATACACCTATATCCACCAAGAAAGGCACGATGACACGGAAATATTCAAGTCCAACTATGCCATGGAGTATCTGAGGCACAAGCTGACTGCAAATATCAACCATCGCATATTCTCGAAGTTGGAAGCCACTTGGAGCGTGAGATGGCAAGACAGGATGGGAGGATACATCGTATATGGCGACACTTACACAGACCCAAATACAGGATACCTCCGCGCCACTTCTACAGGTGAGTTCAAGGAATATTCGCCTTATGCCACGCTCGACCTGAAGATACAATGGACGGACAAACATTACGACCTGTATGTAAAGGGAACGAACATCACTGGACACAAATATTACGACCTCGGCAGCATCAGGCAACCAGGTATATGGGTTATGGCTGGTGCCAGATACAGACTATGAAATGGGATAATAGTTAGGCTTTTTGGCAAAACTGTTTGTACTTTCATGGAAAATCAGTAAATTTGCACAAAAATTCGGCTCTGTGAAAAGAATACTGACTATAATAGCGTGTGTATGCCTGTGCATTAGCGTGCAGGCATACACCGTAGTGATAGATGCCGGGCACGGAGGCAAGGACGCCGGAGCACTCGGGGCAAAATCCAAGGAGAAGAACATCAACCTTGCCGTTGCGCTCGAACTTGGAAGGCTGATCGAAAGAAACTGCTCGGGAGTGAAAGTCATCTACACACGCAAGACTGACACATTCGTAGAACTGCACGAGAGGGCAAACATTGCCAACAAGGCTAAGGCAGACCTCTTTATCAGCATCCACGCCAACAGTACCGCAGCCGGCAGGAAAGGCACCACAGTAAGGGGAACGGAAACATACACCCTCGGCATGCACCGAGCCGCAGAGAACCTGGAAGTGGCAAAGCGCGAGAATACCGTCATTACACTGGAAGCAGGCTACCAGCAGAAATACGAAGGCTTTGACCCAAAGAGCAGCGAGAGCTACATCATCTTCGAACTTATGCAAGACCAGAACATGGCTGCCAGCGTCAGCCTTGCAAAGATGATACAGAAACAGTTCTCCACCACGGCTAAACGGGTAGACAGAGGTGTACACCAGGCCGGACTTCTCGTACTAAGCCAGACAAGCATGCCCGCCGTATTGGTGGAATTAGGATATATCAACAACGCAGCCGAAGAAAGGTACATGACCTCCTCTTCGGGCGTATCGGCATTGGCAAACAGCATATACAAAGCATTCGTTGAATACAAAAAATAATACTGATATATGAAGAAGGAAGTCAAAATCGGATTGGCAGGCATAGTTGCCTTGGTTCTTCTGTTCCTGGGAATCAATTTCCTTAAGGGCGTAAACCTGTTCACCACCAACAACACATACTATATCAGGTTCGACAATGCCAAGGGGCTGAGCAAGAGCAGCACGGTGTATGCAGATGGATACAACGTCGGAATAGTGAGCAGCATCATATACGATTACGACAACCCTGGGCAGGTACTGGTAGAAATAAGCACCGACCGCAGCCTTAGGATTCCCAAGGGAAGCACAGCCACACTTGACGAAGTAATGCTCGGCGGATGTACCCTCAACATGAAACTGGCAACAAACCTTACTGAGGCATACCACCCTGGCGACACAATACAGGGCAGCGATGCATCCGGCCTGATGTCGAAGGCTGCAGACATCATGCCGCAACTGGAGCAGGTGGTGGCAAAGGTCGACACACTCGTATCTACCCTTAACAGAATCGTTGCCGACCCCAACCTTCCACTTATACTAAACAATGCCGGACAGATAACGGAGAACCTCAACAAGAGCACCATACAGCTAAACAACATCCTCGGAAAGGACATACCTCAGCTGGCAAGGACTTTCAACACCGCCGGAGAAAGCGTGACGGCACTGACAGAAAACCTCAACAAGATAGACCTGCAGCAAACATTAGACAGCGTGAACATTACCATTGGCAGCGTACACCAGATGATGGAACAGATGCAAAGTACGGACGGCACATCCAAAACGATACGTACACTTCTCTGTGTTCGGAAAACGCCAATAAAGTGATATTTAGATTTCATCCAAATTTCCGACACTCATTCTCACGGCAAGGAGCACGACACGTTAAACAATTATAATGCAAACCGTTATATTCAAGCGGGCTTATTTTATAGTACATCTCTTCATACATTACAAATACACTATAACACAAACACTTGCAATTACACAAGATGTCAAAGCGGACAAAATCCACATTTCATTATTGGCATCTGTAAAACAACGTGTTAACATATTTTAGAGTTGCTTGCCCTGTGGAAGCAAATTTTGTTGTTTGAAAGAAACTCCATAACTTTGCAACACCAAAGAACTAAAAACGGCAATTGCTTCACAGCAAAACATAC
>SFXD01000100.1 GCA_004559785.1 bacterium
ATACCATGTTTATGGAGAAGAAAATCCTTTGTTGATAATTGCAAAATGTTTGATGTCAAAAGAATCGTATTTTTAGACTCTGTGAATCATACTTTTGACGAATTAAAGCCAATGGAAATAGATATATCTACACTTCCTTGATTATAGTATAAGAACTTGCTTTGTCAAATTTCAAACATAGTAAGTTTTTATACTTATTATCCAAATCTATAGCGATAAGCCTCTTGGCTTTTTTCTTAGAACCGCACCCAATCCCACTTTTTGTGTTCCATCCCAATTCGTCAACTGGTCGGCACAACCATCAGTCCGCAAACGCAAGGGAAAAGAAAAGCGTGATGCTATTCTTACTCGCGTTTAGCACGGGGTGGCGTCGGATGAACCCCCGGGTCAATTATAAGAGTGCATCACGCTGTGTTGCGTGTGCATTGCTCTATTAATTGACTCAAAGGCTCCTAATGATACGAGCCACCTGTCACATATTATTCTTGTTACGTTATATCCATGAAAGTTTCCTACGCTTTTGGCTGAACGCGAATAATAGCGAATGCTTCTGTTTTACCCACGAAGATTTGGAACGGCGGCACGCTATGCGCCACTAATCCAAGGGCAAAGTTAGTGATTATTTCCGAAAGTGGAAAGATTTATAATAAAAATTTGTATCTTTGCAGACAAATCAACATATTAAGATATGGATAGAAGAGATTTCTTTAGGAATACGGCAGTCATCGCCGCTGCGCAGGGAGTGGGGCTGAAAGCCTTTGCCAATGTGCTGGAGGATGACGGCAAGGCGCAACAGGCGAAACAGGAGCAACAACCCCTGATAAACAGTGAACCGATGTTGCAGAACTATGCCGAGACAAGCATTGGAGTCGCTTTCAGTGTGACAGACATGGCAAACGGGTACGTGGTGTTTGGAGAGAAGGAAGACCTCTCGGACGGAAGGAAGGTGTACTGCGGAGGCTACAGGATGACGGACATGAACAACGACTGCATGCTGGTGAGGCTGACAGGGCTGAAACCTGCTACGAGATACTATTACCGCATAGGTGCTGACAGGATATCCTATAAGGGTGGCTACAACATGAAGGTGAAGGAGAACGTGGAGCGTGAGACCATATACTCCTTCCGCACGGCTGGCAAGGCTGCGGAACCGCACTTCTGCGTGATAAACGACACGCATGCACAGTGGGACTCCTTCTGCAAGGTGATAGACAAGGTACACGAACTGAACCCGAGTTGCGTGGTGTGGAACGGTGACGCCTGCAACACGGAGGAGACGGTAGAGGACCAGAAGCAGATATTCCTCTATCCAGCCATATCCAGGAGGGACTATGCCTCGCGGATTCCCTTCCTGTTCTCGCCAGGCAACCACGATGGCAGAGGACTTGCCAACAGGCACCTGGAACGAATATGGATGTACAGGCAGCCAGAGGAGCGCGACTCGCGCTACTGGGACCTCGGCAGGAACTATGCCGTGAGGATGGGGGACATTGCCCTGATAGGATTGGATACGGCAGAGGACAAGATGGACACCAATCCCAAGTTCGCCAACCTGTACAACAGCGGCCCGTACCGGGAGGCGCAGGCACTATGGCTTGCCGACGCGCTGAGGCAGAAGGAGATAAGTTCTGCCAAGTTCCTTGTGGCTATCTGCCACATCCCGCTCTACGACCCACGTCCAAACGCCAATCCGGGAGACATTGCCCCCGACGACAAGGACCCTGCATACAGCACTGATTTTGCCGCATGGCAGAGGACGTGTGCCAGGCTGTGGACTCCTTTGCTGGAGAAGGCAAAATGCCAGTTGGTAATAACGGCACACCAGCATCACTACAGGTACTATGCCGCCAATAAGGAAAGGCCTTGGGCAGAGATAGTAGGCGGAAGTCCTGATTGCACTCCCGAAAAGCCCAAGAACTTCCCAACCGTTATCGAGGGAAGGGTAGAGGACGGACGTCTGCGCATAGACGTACACAATATCCTGACTGGTGAGGTGAAGGAGACACTCTACTTCGAAGCAAGATAGCTTGGATGGATGGACAAGGCTGGGGACGCGTTACCCAGCCTTGTTCTCCTTGATAATTCCGTGGCGGTAGGCGTATAGCAGCTCGCGCAGTTCGGCAATCTGTTCCTTGAGTTGTGTTCCCTTGTCGGTATCGCACACCCGCATGCGATGCCCGGTGAGTTCAACTATCTGTGTGCTGCTCTTGATGTCGGTGCCGTTCTGTATGGCTTGCTTAGTGCTGGTGAAGGGTTCGTGCTGTATGAGCTGGAATCCCCGGCTATGGTATACGAGCGTATAGCCTGCTATGCCGGTGGTGTCGTGGTAGGCCTTTGCGAAGCCTCCGTCTATCACCATCAGCCTGCCGCCAGCCTTGATGGGGTTCTCTCCCTGTGCCACGTGTACGGGAACGTGCCCATTGATGATGTGCCTGTATTCGCCCTTCACCCCAAAGGCATCGAGTATGGCGTCGCACACCTCGGGATTCTCGCGAAGCTGGTAGTAGAAGCCCTTTTCCTCCTTGTACGTTGACTTGTCGGAAAGGAAGTATCGTTCGAAGGTCGTCATGCGGCTCTTGTCGAACAGGGGACTGTCCGGACCGCACCACAGGTACCAGAAGTAGTCGGTAGCCCTTTGCCTTTCCTCCCTTGGGATATCCGATTGGAATGCGCTGCGCATGAGCATGCCCGTACGGTGCATCAGTTCGCGCCCCCTGTATGGCTTGCCCTCAAGCATGACCTCCTTGAGGCTGCCGTCGGCATTGAGTGGGATGGAGGCGTGGAAGAGCAGGTTGCCGTTCACGACGGAGTACATGCATCCATGGCTGAGCAGGCACCTGACGTGCTTTTGCAGTTTCTCGGAAATGCGGAACGAATGGTGCAGCTTGCGCACAAGTTCCTCCTCCGCCTTTGTGAGGCGGTAGGGGTCCTGCGGCGAAACGGTGGGGAAGTGTGTGTCGAGCATCTCGTATTCCTTGCCGTCCAGCACATAGACGCCACGTCCGAAGTCGATGTGCTCGAGTGTGCCAGGTCCCTGCATCCCCCATTCGGGGTGTTTCTGCCTCATGCCTGCCTCAAGCTTGAACTGGATGATGCTGATGGCCTTGTGCATCTGCGCTATGAGGCGTAGGCTCTTCTTGTCGGGCCTCTTGTCAGCCTCGGAGATGTGTGGCTCAAAGCGTGTGCAGGGGTCGTCGGTGTACGTCTCCATGGCAAAGGTAGCAAGGGGGAGCAGGTTGATGCCGTACCCCTCTTCGAGCGTTGCTATGTTGCAGTACCTTAGCGACAGCCTTAGCACCGTGGCAATGCAGGGGTCGCATCCTGCCGCCGCCCCCATCCATAGTGCGTCGTGGTTGCCCCACTGGATGTCGAAATTGTCGCGTGTGAGCAGGTAATCCATGATGATATGCGCACCTGGCCCGCGGTCGAAGATGTCCCCGAGAATATGCAGCTGGTCGATGCTGAGTTTCTGTATCACGTTGCAGATGGCTACGATGAAGTTGCGTGCCTGTCCTGTCTGGATGATAGTCTCGATGATGCGGCGGAAATAAGCGTCCTTGTCATCGTCGATGGGGCTCTCGTGCATCATCTCCTCGATGATGTAGGCGAACTGGCTTGGGAGTGATTTCCTGACCTTGCTGCGTGTGTACTTGCTGCATACCGAGCGGCAAACCTCGATGAGTTGGAACAGGGTCCTGGAGTAGAAGTCGTCGAGTGGCTCGTCGCTGTCCTCCATCATCTCAAGCCTCTTCTCTGGATAGTAGATGAGCGTGCAGAATTCGCGCAGCTCGTGTCCTCGCATGGTGTCGCCGTAGAGCTCGCGTACCTTGCGCTTGATGTTGCCGCTGGCATTTCGCAATATATGGAGGAAAGCCTCGTGCTCCCCATGAATGTCTGCCACAAAGTGCTCCGTACCCTTGGGCAGGTTGAGTATGGCTTCGAGGTTGATGATTTCAGTGCTTGCACTCTCGCTGTCGGGGAATGACTGGGAGAGGATGTGAAGGAGCCTCATGTCTGACTCAATCTTGCTTTCGTAATCAAGCATGGCTGTAAAAAAGTTATTCTTTGTCCTTTATGTCACAAAATTAAACCTTTTTCACTTCATGCACAAACATATTCTGACTTTTTTCCGTAACTTTGCAGAAAAATTATTTCAAGGAATGATAAACAAAGGGATATTCGGAAAGGCTTGCGCATTGGGCGTATTCTTGGCAATGGCAACGCCAGCCATGGGAGAGGAGGAACTGATAAAGTTTGGAGACTTCGACACGTGGATAACACGCGACATTAAGGAGAGCGCATTGGTGGGCGGCAAGCACCAGACCCTGTACGAGGTGGGACCGACAGGCACGTTTGACGGGGCACGCGCCTTTACCAACCAAGGAGGGTGTCCCTGGGCAAACAGCAACGTATATGCCAAGGTATGCGGAGTGGTGAAGACAAATGTCAGCGTCTACCCTGACGAGCATGGCAGCGGCAAGTGTGCCAAGCTGTATTCGCATGTGGTGAAGTGCAAGGCGATAGGCATCGTCAACATCAGCGTCTTCGCCGCAGGCAGCATCTTCACGGGCACCATGGTGGAACCCATTACGAGTGCAAAGAATCCCATGAGCAAGATTAACGTGGGCATTCCTTGTACAAGGCGACCCAAGGCGTTGAAGTTCGACTATAAATATTATAATGATGGTTCGCCCAACAGGGTGAAGGTGCCTGGCTTTGGCAGTACCAAGCAGATAGAGGGCAAGGACATGGGCGAGTGCCTGTGCATATTGCAGAAGAGATGGGAGGACGCAGACGGAAACGTTCATGCCTTGCGAGTAGGCACTGTGCGCTATCGTTTCAATAAGAATACCAACGGATGGGTAGAGGGAATGGAGCTGCCGATACATTACGGCGACATAACCAAGGAGTCGTACTACAAAGACTGGATGGGGCTCGTGACAGGCGAGAGGACTTTCTATTGCCTGAACAGCCATGGCAAGAACGTACCCCTGCAGGAGGAGGGGTGGGCTGACAGCGACGAGACCCCCACGCATATCATAGTGAAGTTCGACAGCAGTTACGGCGGAGCATACATCGGCACCGAGGGCAACACGCTCTGGATAGACAACGTGAAACTGGTTTACTGAGAACGTCACTTAACGCAGCCGTCTACATAAACAATGAAGCCGTATTACTTGATAGAAGAGGAGAGGCTGAGGCGAAACCTTGCCATAATACGCGACGTATCGGATAGGACAGGGACGGAAATCATCCTTGCCTTCAAGGCTTTCGCCCTATGGAAAACATTCCCCATCTTTCGTGAATACATCAGTCATACCACAGCCAGCAGCCTGAGTGAGGCTATGCTTGGCAGGCATGAGTTCGGGTCGCTGACACATACATACAGCCCTGCATACACCATGGACGATATAGACTCCATCCTGGAATGCAGTGGGCACATCACGTTCAACTCCTTGTCGCAATATGAGAGATTCCTGCCCAAGGTGAAGGCTTACCGGGGGCACCGCGTGTCAATTGGCTTAAGGGTGAACCCGGAGTACAGCGAAATACAGACGGAACTATACAATCCATGTGCCCCAGGCAGTCGTTTCGGAGTGTTGTGCTCTGCCTTGCCTGACAAACTGCCCGAAGGAATAGAAGGCTTCCATTGCCATTGCCATTGCGAGAGCGATTCCTATGCCTTGGAGCGCACCCTAAAGCACCTGGAGGAAAGGTTTGGCAGATGGTTCGGCCAGATAAAATGGCTCAACCTCGGAGGAGGGCACCTGATGACACGCAAGGACTATGATGTGGAGCACCTCGTAACTGTGTTGCGCAACCTGTCTGCAAGGTATCCGCACCTGCAGCTCATAATGGAGCCTGGCAGTGCATTCGCATGGCAGACAGGACCGTTGGTGTCACATGTGGTGGACATAGTGGAGAATCACGGAGTGCGTACTGCCATCCTTGATGTCAGTTTCACTTGCCACATGCCAGACTGCTTGGAGATGCCTTACCAGCCAGAAGTGAGAGGAGCCAAGAGCCTACCATTTGACGAGGCTGCCCGTGCGCAAAAGGATGAGTATATATATAGATTAGGTGGAAACAGTTGCCTGAGTGGTGACTACATGGGAAGTTGGCAATTCAAGGCTCCTTTGCTCGTAGGGCAGGAGGTGATATTTGAGGATATGATACACTACACTACCGTCAAGACCAACACTTTCAACGGCGTGACACACCCATCCATATATATAAAGCGTATGGATGGCACGATGGAACTGCTGCGAGAGTTCGGCTACTCTGATTATAGGCAGAGAATGGACTGACGTGCGGGATATATTAATGAGGTGTAATGGCAGGGGAGGCGGACTTTTTTG
>SFXD01000023.1 GCA_004559785.1 bacterium
ATAAAAATCCGAAATCAGAGCCAAATACACAAAGTTTAACAAAAATAAAAATCGGTGCAACTCAATGAGTTACACCGATTCGCTTATTATTGTTTATTGCTGTTTATCAGCCTTACTTCACCTCCTCAAAGTCGGCATCCTGTATGTCTGGACCTGCCTGCTGAGCAGTTCCGGGACCTGCCTGCTGTCCACCTTGGAAGCCTTGTGCGCCGGGCTGTGCACCTGCTGCCTGGGTTGCCTGATACATCTTCTGGGCAGCGGCATTCAGTTCTGCCGTAGCAGCATCTATGGCAGCGATGTCCTGTGCCTTGTGGGCATCCTTGAGCTTGCCAATGGCAGCCTCAACCTCAGCCTTGACGTCCGCCGGCAGTTTGTCGCCACTCTCTTTGAGCATGTTCTCCGTCTGGAAAATCATGCTGTCGGCCTGGTTGAGCTTATCCACGCGCTCGCGCTCCTTCTTGTCGGCATCTGCATTTGCCTCAGCCTCTGCCTTCATTCGCTCGATTTCCTCCTTGCTCAGGCCAGAGCTTGCCTCGATGCGTATAGTCTGCTCCTTACCCGTAGCCTTGTCCTTGGCACTAACCTTGAGTATACCGTTGGCATCGATGTCGAAGCTGACCTCAATCTGCGGCACTCCACGACGTGCTGGGGCAATGCCTTCGAGGTTGAACTGTCCGACGCTCTTGTTCTGGCTTGCCATTGGACGCTCTCCCTGCAGGACGTGGATGGTAACGGCCGTCTGGTTGTCGGCAGCGGTGGAGAACACCTCGCTCTTGTGGCATGGTATCGTGGTGTTGGCATCTATGAGTTTGGTCATCACGCCTCCCATGGTCTCGATACCCATGGAGAGTGGAGTAACGTCGAGCAGAACGATGTCGCTCTTGTCACCCGTGAGAACGGCACCCTGTATGCTGGCACCAACTGCCACTACCTCGTCTGGGTTGACACCCTTGCTGGGTTCCTTGCCGAAGAAGTCGGCCACGAGTTTCTGGACAGCAGGTATACGGCTTGAACCACCTACCAGGATGACCTCGTCAATGTCGCTGTTGGAAAGTCCTGCATCACGCATAGCGTTCTGGCAAGGAACCTTGCAAGCCTGAATGAGGCCATCTGCCAACTGCTCGAACTTAGCCCTTGTAAGGCTCTTTACCAAGTGCTTTGGCACTCCACCCACTGCGGTAATGTAGGGAAGGTTGATTTCCGTAGTAGTACTGCTTGAGAGTTCTATCTTAGCCTTCTCTGCGGCCTCCTTCAGTCTCTGCAGAGCCATGGGGTCTTGCTTGAGGTCGATGCCTTCCTCGCTCTTGAACTCGGATGCCATCCAATCGATTATGACCTGATCGAAGTCGTCACCTCCGAGGTGTGTGTCTCCGTTGGTAGAGAGCACTTCGAAAACGCCGCTACCGAATTCGAGGATTGAGATATCGAACGTACCTCCTCCGAGGTCGAAGACGGCAATCTTCATGTCCTTGTTAGCCTTGTCCACTCCGTATGCAAGTGCGGCGGCCGTTGGCTCGTTGACGATGCGCTTTACGTCGAGTCCGGCAATCTGACCGGCCTCCTTGGTAGCCTGTCGCTGTGAGTCGGAGAAGTATGCAGGCACGGTGATGACAGCCTCAGTGACCTCGTGTCCGAGGTAGTCCTCGGCGGTCTTCTTCATCTTCTGCAGAATCATTGCGCTGATTTCCTGTGGTGTGTACTGCCTTCCGTCAATGTCCACACGCGGAGTGTTGTTGTCGCCACGTACCACGCTATATGGCACTCTTGAAATCTCCTTCTGAACCTGGTCGTAGGTCTCTCCCATGAATCTCTTGATGGAGAAGATGGTCTTCTTGGGGTTCGTGATAGCCTGTCGCTTTGCCGGGTCTCCCACCTTTCGCTCACCTCCGTCCACGAAGGCTACTATACTTGGCGTGGTGCGCTTGCCCTCGCTGTTGGCTATCACTACGGGCTCGTTGCCCTCGAATACGGATACGCAGCTGTTTGTCGTACCCAAGTCAATTCCAATAATCTTTCCCATAATCTTATTTGTTTTATTATTATTCAACATTTGTAGATACCTTTTAGGTCATGCGACCTGCCATTATTCTTACAAAGCCCGTACCAAATGGCGACAGGTAACTGAAACGTCATGGGATATGGCAAGAAGTGTGACAATTTGTCAGAAATAGGTACCCGACGTCGCCCAAGAACAGCCTCAGCCAGCATTTCGTGTCATGCTGGCTGAGTGAAGTATTCGGTGCGTAGGTAGCGGAAGGCATGTCCGTCCTTATCCCCTACGCGATGGATTGTATATGTGGAGAGGGGGGGCTAATCGTTCCAGTTAATGCTTAGCTTGTCAGACTCCTTGTCCATTTCCTCCTTGATGCGGGCCGTGAGTTCGTCGCACAGTTCGGGGTTGTCCCTCAGCACCTGCTTGGTAGCCTCCTTACCCTGAGCGAGCTTGCTTCCGCTGTAGCTGAACCAAGAACCGCTTTTCTCGATGATGTTAAACCTTACGCCGAGTTCCACTATCTCTCCTACCCTGCTGATGCCTTCGCCAAAGAGTATGTCGAACTGAACCTTGCGGAACGGAGGTGCCACCTTGTTCTTGACCACCTTCACCTTCACTTCGTTGCCGATGACCTCCTCTCCGTCCTTGATGGGCGAGCCCTTGCGGATGTCGAGGCGGACACTGGAGTAGAACTTGAGTGCGTTGCCGCCGGTAGTGGTCTCGGGGTTGCCGAAGAGAACGCCGATCTTCTCCCTGAGCTGGTTGATGAAGATACATGTGGTCTTGGTCTTGCTGACGGTGGCTGTAAGTTTCCTCAGAGCCTGACTCATCAGCCTGGCCTGCAGACCTACCCTGTTGTCTCCCATGTCGCCCTCTATCTCCGCCTTTGGCGTGAGTGCAGCCACAGAGTCGATGACCACTATGTCTACGGCCGCGCTCCTTATCAGTTGGTCGGCTATCTCCAGTGCCTGCTCTCCGTTGTCGGGCTGCGAGACGATGAGGTTGTCCACGTCGACCCCAAGCTTGGAGGCATAGAACCTGTCGAAGGCGTGCTCGGCATCTATGAACACTGCTATGCCTCCTGCCTTCTGCGACTCGGCAATGGCGTGTATGGCGAGCGTAGTCTTTCCGGAGGACTCGGGACCGTATATTTCAATTATCCTACCCTTGGGATAGCCTCCCACTCCGAGTGCGAAGTCGAGGGATATGGACCCCGTTGGTATTACCTCGACGTTCTCCACGTGGTCGTCGCCCATCCTCATGACAGACCCCTTGCCGAAGTCCTTCTCTATCTTGCTAATGGCAGCGTTCACAGCCTTCATCCTCTCGGATATGGAGTAGTCTGCCGTCGTATCCTTTTCCTTTGCCATTTTCTTGTTTGCTATTGCTTATGATATATAATATATAATAATGTATGATTCGGTGGGTAATCCACTGCTGCCGTCACATCAGAGTTCGAGGTCGCAATCGTGCATCTCGTGCCATGGCAGGCCCTGCGTGGCGAGCTGCTGCATGAATGGGTCTGGGTCGAACTCCTCCACGTTGTGTACGCCCGGCTTGTTCCATAGTCCCTTGAGGAACATCATGGCCCCGATCATGGCAGGAACGCCCGTGGTGTAGCTCACGCCCTGCATGCCCGTCTCCTCGTAGGCAGCCTGGTGCGAGCAGTTGTTGTACACGTAATATGTATGTTCCTCTCCTCCGCGCAATCCCCTGATGCGGCATCCGATGCTGGTCTCGCCGTCGTAGTTCTCGCCAAGGTCCTGCGGATTGGGCAGCACGGCCTTCAGGAACTGCAGCGGAACGATCTTCACCACCTCGTCGCCTGTCCCGTCGGCCTTGGGAGCCTTGTACTCCACCTCGTCTATGCGCGACATGCCTATGTTCTGTATCACGTCGAGGTAAGTGAGGTACTGCTGCCCGAAGGTCATCCAGAAGCGTGCCCTGCGTATGGTGGGATAGTTGATTACGAGGCTCTCTATCTCCTCATGGTGTAGCAGGTAGCTCTCTCGCGGACCGATGTTGGGGTAGTTCAGCGGCTTGTGTATCTCCATGGGTTCGGTCTCGATGTACTTACCGTCTTCCCAGTAGAGTCCCTTCTGTGTAATCTCGCGGATGTTAATTTCGGGGTTGAAGTTTGTGGCGAAAGCCTTGTGGTGGTTTCCTGCGTTGCAGTCCACGATGTCCAGATACTGGATTTCGTCGAAGTGGTGCTTGGCAGCGTATGCGGTGAAGATGCTGGTCACTCCGGGGTCGAATCCGCAGCCCAGTATGGCGCACAGCCCTGCCTGCTCGAACCTCTCCCTGTAAGCCCACTGCCAGCTGTACTCGAAGTGAGCCTCATCCTTGGGTTCGTAGTTTGCCGTATCGAGGTAGTTGCATCCTGTCTGCAGGCAAGCCTCCATTATGGTCAGGTCCTGGTAAGGCAGCGCAAGGTTCATCACCAGGTCGGGCTTGTATGCCCCCAGCAGTTCCACCAGCTGGTCAACGCTGTCGGCATCCACCTGCGCCGTCCTGACGTCGGTCCCGTACTTGTCATTCAACACCTTGGCAAGTTCCTTGCACTTCCTTTCAGTGCGGCTGGCTATCATCACGTCGGTGAACACGTCCCTGTTCTGGCACACCTTGTGCGCGGCAACCGTTGCCACTCCGCCAGCTCCGATAATCAATACTTTACCCATTTCTTTCTCTTGTGTGTATGTTATATTCCAAAAAAAAATTATATATCTGTTTTCCTTGTCCCCACACCCCCGTGCCGCTTCGCCTAACGGCGGTAGCGCCGCCTCAGACCAGTTCCCCTGGCGAGATGCCAAGGGCGTGCAGCAGCGAGTACCCCAGTGCCTGAGACCTTTTCCCTTCCGTAGTGGCAGGCTCCATGGACATGACCACCGCCTTCTCCACGCCTTCGCCGTGCATTGCCGAGCCTGCCACCTCTTGGGAGCAGACGATGGCGAGTCGCTTGACGGCAGGGTCGGAGCATGCCGCCCTGATGCTCTCCTCCACGAGTGGCATGTCCCCCTCGTGCCCGAGGTCTTCCACGGCGTATAGCACGAACTCGCCGAAGCGTCCGTCGGCAAAAGCCTTGCCATCTATTTCCGCCTGTAGGTCGGATGGGGTGAAATGCCGTAAGCAGGGGTGTCCGGCAGGATATACGAAGACAACCTGCACCTCTCCATCGTCCGGCTGCATCCCACTGTCCAAGGCGCAGCAAACCAGCCACTCCGCCAAGTCAGCCTTGGGCAAGTCCCTTCCGAGACGCTTGTGCAGGAATGCCGACAAGCCGCCTGCCTTGCTGTCTGCATAGGCAGCATCCACCAGTATGACGTTTCCCTTGAGTGAAATCTTTTCCATATTTTAGTGTGCAAACTTACAAAAAAAAATCCAAAGTATCAAAACTTTGGACTTTTTTATCCCGATTCGGTTGTCAGATTACAAACCCGCATGGTTTTTACGGGTGCTGTCATTCTGCCTCATGTCATTCGGGTATTTTCGGCAGAAGCAGTACTTGCCCGGTTAGAGTCGGCTTCCCTCCCCTCTGCACTATATGCAGGATGAACAGAAAATTTATTTACATTCGTCGCAAAATGCCGATAAGGAGCATTGAGGACTCATTGAGGAGGCATTGAGGACTCTCGGAAGATTCCGAAATACTGACATCAGACCGCCTTTGTCAGAATGAGCCATCGCCGAAGCCGCCATCAAAGCCGCCACCGCCGAAGCCTCTGTCTGGACGCATACCTCCCATAGAACCACGGTTGTGACCTCCCTGCTGCATACCCGGTCTCTGTCCGGCCTGCATCCTCTGCCTGCCCATCACCTTGTACACCTGTGCCGGGGTAAGCACCTTGCCGAATTCGGCTACGTACTTCTTCTGCACTTCCAGGCGGGCCTGCATGCCCTCGATGGCTTTCTGCTGCCGTGCGAGCATATCGTTCAGCTTCTCCGTGGCCTCGGCATCCGTCAGTTCGGCTTTCTTGCCATCCACCTTCTTGCCTGCCCGGCTTGAGCCTGCCTTCTTCTTGCCTGCCTGATTGGACTCGCTGCTTGAGCCTGACTTCACTGCGCTGTCGCAGTTAGCCAACTCCTCCACGTAATGGGAATAGGTCTGTACGAACGACTTCTGCGCATCGCCCTCAAGATTGAATTCCTTCACGAATTTCTCGGCGGACTTCACCGTCATCTCTGCACGCTTGGCGGCACGGTTCGTGCTGGCTTCCTCCTGTGCATTGGCGGCAAGGATTCCGAAAGCCGCCATAACTGCAATAAAGATTGTTTTCCTAATCATCTTTCCGATTTTTTACTTTTAATTGTTGAACATCCGTTTGACCTGAGCCTTGGTTTGCAAACCTGCCTTTATGACGTACACCCCTGCCATTGGTTTAATCCCGGCAACGAAAAAATCACATTCTTTAACGCCATGCCTTGCCCTCTTGGCCAGACCTTCGGGCGTGCCACCTTGCGCCCAGCCCGGGCTTCGTGTGCCTGCCCCGGGGGCGTTGAATTTGCCCTGCGCTTCCTGGCTTTGCGGCAGGCTTCCCCTTCGTGCGCCCTTCGTTTCTGTTAGCAAACAAAGGGGATGCTAAGGGAAGGACAAGGAGAAGCAAGTGCGCACCGAAATACGCCGGATATGAGCTATGAGAGACCCACGTTGTAAACATTCCTTACCTTGCAGCGAATCAAACGTGCAGGGTGCGCCGCAGAACGGGCAACACGCGGAAAACCAGCCACAAGGGGGTGGTAGTTTTTTCCTCACGTGGAAAAAATATTTTCCTCCCGAGGGAACAATCTCGCGCACCCGAGGGAAGAAAACGCACATCGCGTGGAAAACAATCGTTCCACACGAGAGCAATGTCCAAAAGACCTAACATGTAAATATTTTTCTGCGAAGGCAAGATGTCGTTTGATTGCGCTGCCATGCCCATTGCCATGCCATGCTGGCGAAGAAGTTGGCGAAGCGGCCTACCTGACCGTAATGTGGAAGCATCCCTGCTTGACCTCGTACTTCACATAGCACATACCGCTCTCCCTAATGTCGCGCAGCACCTCGCTCAGCACCCACTTGAGGGTATCGCTGGACACCTCGCGCCTTTGCGGACCCCCGGGAGGCGAGACGGTGGAATAGCGGTTGTAGGGGATGTCCATGGTGGTGCCGTAACGATGGCAACTCTGCTCGCTGGCATTGCCGTTGTACCTCATGAGGCGCGCCACGTCCTCCTCCGTCCTGGTAAGGCTCGATACGATTATCCTGTGCAGTGGAACGCCCTTGACGTAGAGGCTGTCCAGGAAGTTGCGCCCGATAGTATGGAGCAGGTTGCTGGCCCGTGGCACAAGGTAGGGTATGCTCCTGTTCATGTTGGCATCAATGCAGTAGAATGGACTTGCCCCCACATATACGAGTTCCGACTTGCGCTCTTCCGCCTCCGCCCTATCCCTTACGGGCTTCACGCCCCACCGGCGGGCAGCCGTAATCTGCACGTCCTGCACGTCGGGGAAACACTTGGCGTACGAGTACACGCTCCTCACGGGATGGGGCCGTCTGCCCCTTGCCACGCCTTGCCTGCCGGCGGAAGCCACCTGTGGCAGGGTGTCCGACGATTCCTGCACGGCGGCCATGGCATCTCCGTGTTGCACAAGGCTGTCTGCCGAAACCACATCTCCGCCGTCCGTCAGTCCGCCTCCGGCACGATTAACCACTGCGGGATTCATCATCCTGACAACGCCCAATACCGCCACTGCACTGCCGCACAGCCCGTAAAAAAACTTCTTCTTTAGCCTTCTCATAACAATTCGAGAACAAAATTAGCCAAAAAAGCGGAAATATCAAAATCATTCCTTAATTTTGCATTAAAATTGCGTATAATGATAGAGAAGCATATCGTTATCGAGGACATAGACCCAGTCATGCTGTACGGCGTGAACAACGCCAACATCCAGATGATAAAGGCACTCTACCCCAAGTTGCGCATCGCTGCCAGGGGCAACGTGATGCATGTCATGGGCGACGAGCTGGAGATGTGCGCCTTCGAGGAAAACATCGGCAAGCTACAGAAGCACATAGCCAAGTACAACAGCCTGACGGAGGACGAGATACTCCTCGTGCTGAGAGGGGAGCCCACCGCCAAGGATTCCACGGAGGGAGTGATAGTCTACGGCGTGACGGGAAAGCCTATCACGGCACGCACGCCCAACCAGAAGTCGCTCGTCAGGGCATACTCGGAGTGCGACATGGTATTCGCCACCGGACCGGCTGGCTCGGGCAAGACGTACACCAGCATAGCCCTGGCCGTGAGGGCGTTGAAGAACAAGGAGATACGCAAGATAATCCTGTCGCGCCCCGCAGTGGAGGCCGGAGAGAAACTCGGATTCCTGCCGGGCGACATGAAGGACAAGATAGACCCCTACCTGCAACCCCTGTACGACGCACTGGAGGACATGATTCCACCCACAAGGCTGAAGGAGATGATGGAACAGAACGTGATACAGATAGCGCCACTGGCCTTCATGAGGGGACGCACGCTGAACGATGCCGTGGTGATACTGGACGAGGCGCAGAATACCACGCCGGCTCAGATAAAGATGTTCCTCACACGCATGGGGAACAACACCAAGATGATAGTGACGGGAGACATGACGCAAATCGACCTCCCTCGCGGAACGAGGAGCGGACTCAGGGAGGCCTGCGAGGTGCTGCACGACGTGAAGGGAATCGGCTTCGTGGAAATGGACGAGAGCGACATCGTCCGCCACAGACTCGTGACGCGGATAGTGAAGGCATACGAGAGGCACGACAAGAGCCGTGAGCAGCCCCCCTCAGTCCCCCAGAGACCCCCTCAATCCCCCAGAGACCCCCTCAATCCCCCTGTTTAGGGGGAAGAGAGCCGTGAGACGTGGGCTGTGAGATATGAAAAGATTTGAAATTAATAAAGGACTAAACCATAACATATAATATATATATGAGAGCATTGACAAGAACCGACTTCAACCTGCCCGGACAGGTGAGCGTCTACCACGGCAAAGTCCGTGACGTGTACAACATCGACGACGACATCATGGTGATGGTGGCCACAGACCGTATCTCAGCATTCGACGTCATACTGCCCAAGGGCATACCATTCAAGGGACAGTGCCTCAACCAGATTGCCGCAAGCTTCCTCGACGCTACGGCTGACATAGTGCCCAACTGGAAACTGGCAACCCCCGACCCGATGGTGACCGTGGGGCTCAAGGCAGAGGGCTTCCGCGTGGAGATGATTATCCGCGGCTACCTGACGGGCTCGGCATGGCGAGAGTACAAGAACGGATGCCGCGAGCTGTGCGGCGTGAGGCTCCCCGAGGGCATGAGGGAGAACGAGCGGTTCCCCGAACCCATCATAACCCCGACCACCAAGGCCGACGAGGGACACGACGAGAATATCTCGCGCGAGGAAATCATCAGCCAGGGCATCGTCAGCAAGGAGGACTACGAGGTGATGGAACGGTACACAAGGGCTCTGTTCCAGAGAGGGACGGAGATTGCTGCCAAGAAGGGACTCATCCTGGTGGACACCAAGTACGAGTTCGGAAAGAGGGACGGCAAGGTTATCCTCATCGACGAAATCCACACGCCAGACTCCAGCAGGTACTTCTATGCCGACGGCTACGAGGAGAAGTTCCTGGCAGGAGAACCTCAGCGGCAACTCAGCAAGGAGTTCGTGCGCCAATGGCTGATAGAGCACGACTTCATGAACCAGCCCGGACAGACCATGCCCGAGATAACCGACGAATATGCACAGAGCGTGGCAGACAGGTACATCGAGCTCTACGAGCACATCGTGGGAGAGAAGTTCGTGCCTGCCGACGACGAAGGCGACATCGCCGCACGCATAGAGGGCAACGTCACACGCTGGCTCGGAGACAGGCAGCGATAGAAAGCCACCTCCCCGCGGCAGCTCATCGCAAGACTGCCACGGGGAGGCAGGCACGTGCATTGACAATATCCCCATCCCGCCCGGGGACGGGAGGAAGGAAAGAGAAAGAAAGATACATTAAACCTTAATCGAATATGAGATACAGACTACTTGCAACACTATTGGCGGCAGCCATGGCATTCCAGCCTGCCATTGCCGACAAGAACATCAAGCGCGAGGTGCGAGGCGTATGGCTTGCCACCGTATCGCAAATCGACTGGCCCACCACGGCAGGCATCACCCTTGCCGTAAGGCGCAACCAGCAGAACGAGATGATGAAATATCTTGACATCCTGCAGGAGGCGAACATCAACGCCGTCTACTTTCAGGCACGCCCGATGGCGGATGCCCTGTACAAGTCGAGCTACGAGCCGTCGTCCAGTTTCCTCACGGGCACGCGAGGAGCACGACTGGCATGGGACCCCCTGGAGTTCGTGGTGGACGAGTGCCACAAGCGGGGCATGGAATGCCACGCATGGGTCAACCCCTACAGATGGGCACGGAGCAGCGACCCGCGCTGGTCTACCGCCTTCGACAAGGAACTCATCGAGAAGGGGATGCTGATTTCCTACAACGGGAACGTCATCTTCAACCCAGCCCTCGAAGCCACCAGGGAGCACATCGTCAACGTGTGCCGGGAGATGGTTGAGAACTATGACATAGACGGCATCATCTTCGACGACTACTTCTATCCCAGCGGCATGCCCACCAACAGTACAGCCGAAGACTACGACGACTGGAAAAAGTCAGGCACGACGAAATCATTCGGCGACTGGAGGCGCGCCAACGTCAACCAGATGGTGGCAGACGTGTACAATATGATACAGGAGACAGACCCCACCGTCAAGTTCGGCATCTCCCCGGCGGGAGCGGCTTGCTCCGACCCCAACGTGGCAGCATCGCACGGAGTGGATCCCATACCCAAGGGTAGCGACTGGCAGTACAACGGCATATTCTCCGACCCCGTGGCTTGGCTCGTGGAAGGCACCATCGACTACATCTCGCCCCAGCTGTACTGGAAGACAGACCACGCCACCAACCCCTTCGGCCCTATGACGCAATGGTGGTCGAAGGTAGCCAAGCAGTTCGGCAGGCACCATTACGCCAGCCACTCGCTGACATTCCTGCAATCCAGCAACACGCAGACCGACTGGATAGAGGTGGGCAAGCAGTTGCAATACTCGCGGTCGTACACCAAGAACAAGGCTCCCGGAGCCATCTTCTACTCCGCCTGCGACATCGACGGCAAAAAGGTGAGCGGACTTGGCACATGGCTCAAGGCCAACAAGTTCAAGTACCCTGCCCTGCCACCTGCCATCGACTGGAAGGAGCACGAAGACCTCGGGACCGTCACCGGGCTGACCAACGACGGCAAGCAACTGAAGTGGGACGACATGGGGCACGTAAGGTACACCGTCTATGCCATACCCAACGGCACAGACCACTCAGCGGCGCAGTCCACGACATATACGGGAATCATCTCCGACTACCTGCTCGGCGCATACTACGACAACTACTACGAGATTCCGGCAGAATACCAGGATGGATATTACTTTGCTGTCTGCATCATGGACCGCTACAGCAACGAGTTCGAACCTACATACACGGACGACGTCGATATGATTTACGACATTGCCAAAGACACCGACGTGGAAATGGAGATGGATGGTCGCACGCTTAGGCTGGGCAAGACTGCCGACATCGTGCAGGTGGCTAACACTGTAGGACAGACGGTGGCTGTAGGACAGGAATGCAGGGAACTTTCGCTCACAGGAGTGCCAACCGGCATCTACATAGTGAAGGTTCTGACGGGGCATCAGACAACGGTTAAGAAAATTTACATCAGATAAGACATGGACATCTACGGAATCATAGGCAACCCCTTGGGGCATAGTTTCAGCAAACGCTTTTTCACGGACAAGTTCAGCCGCGAGGCACTGGATGCGGAGTATCGCAACTTCGAGATTCCCGGCATCGACTCCCTGCCCGACATCCTGAGGCAGAACCCCGGGCTGAAAGGGCTCAACGTCACCCTGCCATACAAGACTGCCGTAATTCCGTACCTCCATGAACTCAGCCCCGAGGCGCAGGAGATAGGGGCCGTAAACGTCATCAGGGTAAGGGACGGCAGGCTAAAGGGATTCAACAGCGACATCATAGGATTCTCCGAAAGCATCCGCCCCCTGCTGAAACCACACCACAGGCATGCCCTGATACTGGGGACGGGAGGTGCCAGCAAGGCCGTGAGGGTAGGACTCTCACACCTTGGCATCGACTGGACGTACGTCAGCCGGACGCCACGCGAGGGAATGCTGTGCTACGACGAGCTGACGCCCGAGGTGATGCTCCGATACCAGGTAATCGTCAACTGCAGCCCCGTCGGCATGTTCCCACGCGTCGACGGCTGCCCATCCATACCCTACCACCTGCTCAACGAGACCCACCTCCTCTACGACCTCGTGTACAACCCCGCGGAGACCCTCTTCATGAAACGCGGGGCAGAGCAGGGCGCAACAGTGAAGAACGGACTGGAAATGCTCCACCTGCAGGCCATAGCGAGCTGGAAATTCTGGAACGAATGAAAAGGCAGGTTTTCTGTCCTTTTCTTCCAATATCCACAAACCTTTTGGCATAGATTTGCAGTTATGAAATAATTGTAGTATCTTTGCAGCCATGAAATACGTAACGACAGAGACAACATGAGCAACCAACGCTATATGATGCGGGGTGTAAGTGCCGCCAAGGAGGACGTACACAACGCCATCAAGAACATTGACAAGGGCATCTTCCCACAAGCCTTCTGCAAGATAATACCCGACATACTGGGAGGCGACCCCGAATACTGCAACATCATGCACGCCGACGGCGCCGGCACCAAGTCGAGCCTCGCCTACATGTACTGGAAGGAGACCGGCGACCTGTCAGTATGGAAGGGCATAGCGCAGGACGCACTGATAATGAATACCGACGACCTGCTATGCGTGGGAGCCGTAGACAACATCCTGGTCAGCTCCACCATCGGACGCAACAAGATGCTCATACCCGGAGAGGTCATCTCAGCCATCATCAACGGCACGGACGAACTGCTCCACGAGATGAGGGAAATGGGCGTGGGGATATATGCCACCGGAGGTGAGACAGCCGACGTGGGCGACCTCGTACGCACCATCATCGTCGACAGCACCGTGACGTGCCGCATGAAGAGGAGCTACGTCATAGACAACGCCAACATACGCCCCGGGGATGTCATAGTGGGACTAAGCAGCTGCGGACAAGCCACCTACGAGAAGCAATACAACGGCGGCATGGGTAGCAACGGACTGACAAGTGCCCGCCACGATGTGTTCGGCAAATACCTCGCAGCCAAATATCCCGAGAGCTACGACCACGACGTGCCCGAGGAACTAGTGTACAGCGGTTCGTACTCCCTGACCGACCCTGTAGAGGGCAGCCCCATCAATGCCGGGCTGCTGGTACTCTCCCCCACACGCACCTACGCCCCGGTAGTAAAGAAGATGCTCGACGAGATGCGCCCCTCAATACATGGCATGGTGCATTGCACTGGAGGCGCGCAGACCAAGGTGCTGCATTTCGTGGGCGACGACTGCCGCGTTGTGAAGGACAACATGTTCCCCGTACCGCCTCTCTTCAGGGCAATACAGCAGCAGAGCGGTACTGACTGGAGCGAGATGTACAAGGTGTTCAACATGGGACACAGGCTGGAGGTGTACGTCGCTCCGGAAGATGCAGACAAGGTCATCTCCATAAGCCGCTCGTTCAACATCGACGCACAGGTGGTGGGACACATCGAGGAGGGCAAGAGAAGCCTTGCCATAAGGAGCGAGTTCGGAGAGTTTAACTATTAATGCTTAAGAGGAACTGATTGATGAGACACTACAAGATTACGGACTACACCGTCACCGACTGGCTAAAGCAGTCCGCATCCCTCATGGCTATCATACTGCTGGGAAGGATGCTCGTGGAATCTACGGCGGAAGGCAACTATGCCTATGCCATAGGACATGCGTTGGGACTGGCAGGATGGATTGTTATATACTTCCGGATGATGAAGAACCTAAGGCTCAGGAATCAGCAGGATTGAACCCTGCCACCACACAGACAGACAAGACAGACAGACGTACATGGAACTATTGGACAGACTCGAAGGACTCGTTTCGCGATACGAGGAGGTAGCCACGCTAATCACAGACCCAAGCGTGATAGCCGACCAGAAAAGGTACGTGAAGCTGACCAAGGAATACAAGGACCTGGGCAAGATAGTGAACGCCCGCAAGGAATACATGGGATGCCTGCGCAACGTGGAGGATGCCAAGGAGATGCTCGCCGCAGAGGATGACCCCGAGACACGCGAGATGCTGCGCGAGGAGATGGCTGCCAGCGAGAGCAGGATTCCCGAACTGGAGGAGGAGATAAAGCTGCTGCTGATTCCTGCCGACCCCGAGGACGACAAGAACGTAATAATGGAGATACGTGGCGGCACGGGAGGCGACGAGGCAGCACTGTTCGCAGGCGACCTCTTCCGGATGTACTCGAAGTTCATAGAGACAAAGGGATGGAAGATGGCTGTCAGCAGCTTCAGCGAAGGCGCGGTAGGAGGATTCAAGGAAATAATCTTCAGCATCACGGGCGAAGGCGTGTACGGCATACTGAAGTATGAGTCGGGGGTACATCGCGTACAGCGCGTGCCCGCCACAGAGACACAGGGACGCGTCCACACCAGTGCAGCCACCGTTGCCGTACTGCCAGAGGCAGAGGAGTTCGACGTGGAAATCAACGAGGGCGCAATCAAGTGGGATACGTTCCGGTCGAGCGGAGCCGGAGGCCAAAACGTAAACAAGGTGGAATCGGGTGTACGAGCACGCTACATGTGGCACAACCCCTTCACCAACGAGGACGAGGAGATACTCGTGGAGTGTACCGAGACACGGGACCAGCCCAAGAACAAGGAGCGTGCCCTGGCGCGCCTGCGTACATTCATCTACGACAAGGAGCACCAGAAGTACATCGACGACATTGCCTCAAGGCGCAAGACTATGGTCTCCACCGGCGACCGCTCAGCCAAGATACGCACCTACAACTATCCGCAGGGGCGCATCACCGACCATCGCATTGGCTACACCATCTACAACCTCAGCGCATTCATGGACGGGCAGATACAGGACTGCATCGACCACCTCATCGTGGCGGAGAACGCAGAAAGACTGAAGGAATCTGAATTATAATAACATTATACTACTACGACTATGGGATTTTTCAATGACGTCAGACAGCAGTGGACAGTGGAAGGCATGAAGACTTCGCTCAGGGAGAACTGGATGGATATTGTTGCTGTTATTGTTGCCTCATTGCTCACTCCTGCCATCATTCAATGGTTTGGCTGGTCGGCTAACATGGTGAATTACTTCAGTATATTCCTCATGATAGATGTTATACTTGGAGTAGTTTTAGGAATAACCTTGACAATCATCAAGAAATCAAAGAAATGAACAGACAAGAATTAGTAGCAAACATTCAAAGGAAGCAGTCCTTCCTTTGTGTCGGACTCGACACGGACCTTAAGAAAATACCACGGCACCTTCTGGCAGAGGAAGACCCTATATTCGCCTTCAACAAGGCAATAATCGAAGCCACGGCTCCGTACTGCGTTGCATACAAACCAAACCTTGCATTCTACGAGGCGTTCGGGGTGAAGGGCATGGAGGCGTTCGGCAAGACCATTGCATACCTGAAGGAGAACCATCCCGACCAGTTCATAATAGCCGACGCCAAGCGCGGAGACATAGGCAATACAAGCAAGATGTACGCACGCACGTTCTTCGGGGAATACGACGTGGATGCCCTTACCGTTGCACCTTACATGGGCGAGGACAGCGTTACGCCCTTCCTGGATGGCTACGACGGCAAATGGGTCATACTGCTCGCACTGACAAGCAACAAGGGTTCGCTCGACTTCCAGCTCACGGAGGACAAGCAGGGAGAGAGGCTCTTCGAGAAGGTCATCCGCAAGTCGCAGGAATGGGGTGACGACGGCAACATGATGTACGTCGTGGGAGCCACGCGTGGCGAACTATTCCGAGACATACGCAGGGTGGCACCTAACGCCTTCCTGCTCGTGCCTGGCATCGGAGCACAGGGCGGTAGCCTCGAAGAGGTATGCCGGTACGGCATGACAGAGGACTGCGGACTTCTGGTGAACAGCAGCCGTGCCATAATATACGCCGACGCGACGGAACGATTTGCCGAAGTAGCGGCAGAGAAGGCTGCCGAGGTACAGAGCCAGATGGCTGCCCTGCTGGGCTGACGACGACATCCGACTTTATTTGACGGGAATCACTATTCAAAAGAAATCAGTACAAGAAGAGACATGGAATTCAGCGCACAGATGATAGCAGGCTTCATCGGGGGTACCGTAGTAGGCGACCCCGAGGCCATGGTCAACAATTTCGCAAAGATAGAGGAAGGGAAGCCCGGGTGCATCAGCTTCCTCGCCAACGAGAAGTACGAACATTACTTATACGAAACGGAAAGCAGCGTCGTACTGGTAAACGACAACTTCGAGCCCAAGCGAGAGGTGAAGGCAACGCTTGTCAAGGTGCCCGACGCACGCGAGGCGGTTGCCAAGCTGCTGCAGGTATACGAAAGCATGAAGCCCAAGCGCAAGGGCATTAGCGAGCTGGCATTCATCGACCCTACCGCCAAGATTGGCAAGGACTGCTACATAGGTCCGTTCGTTGCCATTGCCGAGGGCGCCAGCATCGGAGACAGATGCGTACTACACCCACATGTCACCATAGGCAGGAATGCCACGGTGGGAGAGAATACGGAAATATACAGCAACGCCGTCATCTACCACGACTGCAAGGTTGGCTCGCGCTGCATACTCCATGCGGGCTGCGTGATCGGAGCTGACGGGTTCGGCTTCCAACCCACGGAAGACGGCTACGAAAAGATACCACAGATAGGCATTGCCATCATCGAGGACGACGTGGAGATAGGTGCCAACACATGCGTGGACCGTGCCGTGATGGGTGCTACCATAGTACACAGGGGCGTGAAACTGGACAACCTGGTGCAGATTGCCCACAACGACGAGATAGGCAGCCACACCGTGATGTCGGCACAGGTAGGAGTGGCAGGAAGCACCAAGGTCGGGGAATGGTGCATGTTCGGCGGACAGGTAGGAGTGGCAGGACATGCGGTTATTGCTGACAAGACCATGGCGGGGGCGCAGGCAGGAATACCCAACAGCGTCAAGAAACCAGGCACGGCGATACAAGGATCTCCTGCCATAGATGCCAAGGTGTTCTGGAAGTCGAGCGCGATATTCAAGAACCTACCGCAGATATGGGCAGACATCAATGAGATGAAAAAGGAAATAAGGGCTCTCAAGGAGGAGTTGTCAACAAAGGGACAATGCTAAGACAGAATACTATCAGGGAGAGTTTCTCCCTCAGCGGAAAAGGTCTGCATACGGGGCTCAACCTTACCGTAACCTTCCTGCCGGCACCACCCAACCATGGCTACAAGATTCAGAGAGTGGACATGGAGGGATGCCCCATAATGGATGCTGTGGCAGAGAACGTAGTCGACACGCAGAGGGGTACCGTACTCGGCAAGGGAGAGATGAGATGCAGCACGATAGAACATGCCATGGCTGCACTATACGCCTTCGGCATCGACAACGTTCTTATACAGGTAGACGGACCGGAGTTCCCCATCCTCGATGGCAGTGCAGAAATATACGTCAGGGAAATAATGCGGGTAGGGCTTCAAGAGCAGGACGCTCCGAAGGACTACTACTACATCACCAAGAAGATGGAGTTCCGCGACGAGAAGACAGGGGCTTGCATCACGTTGCTGCCTGACGAGGATTTCTCCATAACGAGCATGATTTCTTTCGACAGCAAGGTTCTCAGCAGCCAGTTCGCCACTCTCGACAATATGGAGAAATTCGCATCCGAGGTGGCTGCGGCGCGTACTTTCGTCTTCGTGCGCGAGATTGAGCCACTGCTCATGGCCGGACTTATCAAGGGAGGAGACCTCAACAACGCCATCGTCATCTACGAGAGGCAGACTACGCAGGAGAACCTCGACAAGCTCTGCGAACTGACAGGAGCCGAAAGGCACGATGCCACCGAGCTGGGGTACCTGCAGCACAAGCCACTCGTATGGGAGAACGAGCCTGCACGACACAAACTGCTCGACATCATCGGCGACATGGCCCTCATAGGCAAGCCCATCAAGGGACGCATCATTGCCACAAGGCCCGGACACACCATCAACAACAAGTTCGCCCGCATGATGCGCAAGGAGATTCGCAAGCACGAGGTGCAGGCTCCTAAGTACGACCCATGCAAGGAGTGCGTCATGGACATCAATTCCATCAAGACTCTCCTGCCCCACCGATATCCCATGCTCCTTGTCGACAAGGTAATCGAGCTGAAGCCTACAACCATAGTGGCAGTGAAGAACGTCACGAATTCCGAGCCCTTCTTCCAAGGGCACTTCCCCTCGGAACCCGTCATGCCTGGAGTTCTCATCGTCGAGGCAATGGCACAGGCGGGAGGAGTGCTGGTGCTAAACAGCCTAGACGACCCAAGCACATATAGCACGTACTTCCTAAGAATAGACAACGTGAAGTTCAGGCAAAAGGTGGTGCCCGGGGACACGCTCATATTCAGAGTTGACCTCGTAGCACCTCTCAGGCACAGCATAGGCACCATGCAGGGGTATGCATTCGTGGGAGAGAACTGCGTAGCCGAAGCCAATTTTACGGCACAGGTAATAAAGAACAAACAATCCGTATAATGTAAACATTTTTCAGCATTATGAGCAAGATTAGTCCTTTAGCATACATTCATCCCGATGCAGTCATCGGAGAGAACTGCGAGATAGGTGCATTCTGCTACATTGACAAGGGTGTGGTCATTGGAGACAACAACACTCTGATGAACAGCGTCACCATGCTCTACGGCACGAGGGTCGGCAATGGCAACATCTTCTTCCCGGGTGCCGTCATCGGGGCAATTCCACAGGACCTGAAATTCAGGGGAGAGGACACGACGGCCGAGATTGGGGACAACAACAAGATTCGTGAGAACGTCACCATCAACAGAGGTACTGCTGCCAAGGGCAAGACCGTAGTGGGAAGCAACAACCTCCTGATGGAGGGCATGCACGTAGCGCACGACGCACTCATTGGCAACGGTTGCATCATAGGCAACAGCACCAAGCTCGCTGGCGAAATAGTGATCGACGACAATGCCATTCTCAGCGCCGGCGTACTGATGCACCAGTTTTGCCGCGTAGGCAGCTACACGATGGTGGGAGGCGGTACACGATTCAGCCAGAACATCCTTCCATACTCGTTAGTGGCAAGAGACCCTGCGGCTTTCTGCGGACTCAACACCGTGGGACTTCGCCGAAGGGGATTCGACCGCCAACTCATAGACAACATACACATGACATACCAGATTCTCCTCCAGAGTACGGGCAAGCTCAACGACCTCATGGAACGAGTCAAGAACGAGATTCCAATGAGCCCTGAGATTCAGTACATCCTGGATTTCATCAAGGAGAGCACAAGGGGCTTTATCAGATAGACGCAACATGACACTCGTATTCACTTTGTTCAGCCAGGAGATAGAGGATTTCGTACTGGAAATCAAGGCCGACAACAAGTCCACATTCAAGGATCTCCTCCGCTTGATTAACGACCATTGCCATTACACTGAGGATGAAGGGCAACGCTTCCTCGTATGCGACGACGACTGGAAAGTCACGGCACATGTCATGAAAAGGGACGATGGTACCACAGGTTTCGAAGAGGACGTGTACCTCATGGATCATTCGCAGCTTCGCGACCTAATCGAGGAAGAAGGACAGAAAATGGCTTATGTCTTCGACCCACAGGGCAAGAGGATTCTTCTGTTGGAGGTAACTGACATGGAATTCGGAGACTCGAAAGTAACGGAGCCAACGGTAACCAGAAGGCATGGCTCAGCCCCATTGCAGGTGCTTGAAGAGGAAACACCTGCCATTATTAAGGGCAACCCGACTGCCGAGACGGAAGAAGATGTCCTGTCAGAGGAAGACGAGGTAGAGGAAGACGAGCTCGACATGGAAGGCTTTACCATAGATGACTGAGCATCGCAAACAGGCCACGCTCTTCGTTCTTCTTGGTCCTACGGGAATTGGGAAGACGGAACTTGCCATTCAGATAGCACAACTGCTGGGATGTCCCGTCATCAACTGCGACAGCAGGCAGATTTACAGGCACGTCGACATTGGTACGGCAGCCCCTACCCAAGAGCAATGCGCTATTGCGCAACACCATTTCGTGAGGATGCTCGAATTGGACGAGCCCTATAGCGCGGCACAATACGAGCAGGATGCCATATCGCTCATTTCCTGCCTTTCCTCATCGCACCCGAACCTACTCCTGACGGGTGGCAGCATGATGTATCTGGATGCCGTATGCAACGGCATTGACGACATTCCATCCATTGCCCCCGAAGTAAGGACAGAACTTAAGGCAAGGTACGATACCGAGGGACTCGACAGCCTGCGTGCTGAACTCAGGCTCATAGACCCTGAATATTACGCCGCGGCAGACCTCAGGAATCCAAAACGAATCATACATGCCCTGGAGGTATACTACACGTCGGGCTGCAGATACTCCTCGTTCCGCACCAGGACAAGCAAGGAACGGGATTTCAAGATTGTCAAGGTTGGGCTTTGCATGGAACGCGCCGAGCACTTTGCAAGGATCAACGCAAGGGTGGACGACATGGTGAGCAAGGGACTTGTAGACGAGGCCCGCTCGCTAACCGAATACAGGCACCTAAATTCCATGAATACGGTTGGGTACAAGGAGATTTACCAGTATCTCGACGGCAATTGGACGCTTGACTTTGCAAAGGACAAAATCAAGAAGAACACTCGCGACTATGCCAAGAAACAGATGACCTGGTTCAAGCACGATGCCAACATACATTGGTTTCATCCAAATAATGCAATAGATGTAAAAAATTACATTGCAAGAAATGCCCAATGACCGAAGAAATCACTAACTTTGCATGAAGATAGGGCAATGGAGATGACAACCAATTGCGTCCAACAATCGTTATGGCTGGAGATACAGGGAATCTTTTCTTAAGGGTCAAGACCTTCATGGCAAGGCTGTATGGAGGACCTTGGTACAGGAGGGTGGCAGTATGGGCTGCCACCATAGTGCTCGCCATCGCACTGTTGCTGATGGCCGTCGACTGCAATTTCCTCTACCTGTTCGGGAAGTCGCCAGGGCTGGATGACATCAAGGAACACGAGATAAGCGAGGCTTCTGAGATATATAGCGCCGACGGAGTACTGATGGGGCGATATTTCAACGAAAACCGCACGCCAGTGTCCTTCCAGGAAATTTCCCCAATCATGATACGTACCCTCATAGACACGGAGGACGAACGTTTCTACAGTCACCACGGGATAGACTTCCGGGGACTTTTCGCCGCCGTCAGGGACATGTTCAGGGGACGTGCCAGAGGAGCCAGTACCATAACACAGCAACTGGCAAAGAACATGTTCCGCGTACGCACTAAGTACTCGACTGGCTTGCTTGGCAGGATACCTGGCGTGAAGATTCTCGTCATGAAGGCAAAGGAATGGATTGTTGCCGTCAAGCTGGAATCCATCTTCAACAAGGAGGAGATACTGACCATGTATCTCAACACCGTCGACTTCGGCAGCAACTCCTACGGCATAAAGACGGCTGCGCGCACATACTTCGGCACCACACCAGACAAGCTCTCGTACGAGCAGGCAGCCGTACTCGTGGGATTGCTGAAGGCTACCAGTTCATACAATCCACGCCTGAACCCCAAGAATTGCATGATGCGGCGAAATACCGTACTCGACCTCGTGTATGGGCATGGGGACATATACGTCAACGGCACGCCTGCCTCGCCAGCCCAACTTGATTCGCTGAAGAATCTTCCCATAGAGGTCAAGCCAAGGAGTTCCGAAAGCAGATACGACGGCCCTGCCCCATACTTCAGGGAGGCACTTGCCGACTACATAAACATGCTATGCGAGAAGGGACTTATCCCAGGATACAACGCCATCAACAAACTTGACCTCTACGCAGACGGACTCAAGATATACACTACCATCGACATGCGCATGCAGGAATATGCCGAACAGGCTGCACGCAAGCAGATGCAAACCATACAGCAACGCTTCAACGACCACTGGGGCAACACTCCTCCGTGGCGAGACAGGCAGTACAACGAGATTCCTGACTTCATAGAGGACATTGCCAAAAAGACAGATACGTACAAGTACCTCGCAAAGAAGTTCCCGGACCAACCAGACTCCGTGCAACACTACCTGAACATGCCACATAATGTAAAGGTTTTTTCATACGAAGGACCGAAGGAAATGCAACTCAGCACCATGGACTCCATCAGATATATGGTTAGGTTCATGCATTGCGGTTTCATAGCCATTGAACCAGACACCAGGCATGTAAAGGCTTGGGTGGGAGACGTTGATTTCGACTCGTGGAAATACGACAAGGTTACGGCCATGAGACAACCTGGCTCGACCTTCAAGCTTTTCGTCTATTCGGAAGCGATGAACCAAGGCTTCAATCCCTGCGACAGACGCATGGATTCGTGGGTAGGCTATCCCGACACCATCAATGGCAAAGCCACCATCTGGGCTCCCCACAATGCCAACGGCTACTTCTCCAACCTGAACATGCCACTCCGTAGTGCCTTCGCACAAAGTATCAACAGCATAGCAGTTAAGCTCGGCGTTGAAGTTGGAATCCACAATGTGGCAAACACAGCCCACAGGATGGGAATAGAATCGCCTCTGCACGAGACGAAGTCTCTGTGTCTCGGCAGTAGCGACGTAAGCCTCTACGAACTTGTCAACAGCTATTGCACCGTGGTAAACGACGGCAAGTACAACATGCCGATAATGGTCACCCGCATCGAGGACCGCAATGGCAACTTAGTATATTCCTCCTCTCTGCACGAGAGCCAGGCGATTTCCTACCGCTCAGCCTACCTCATGCTGATGATGCTAAAGGCGGGACTTACAGAGAGAGGAGGCACTTCCGCAGCCTTGTGGAGCTACATAAACCCAGTACTCAGATACTCGGAGTTTGGAGGCAAGACCGGCACCAGCAACAACCATTCCGATGCTTGGTTCGTAGGCGTTACGCCACGCCTTGTGGCAGGCGCATGGGTTGGTGGGGAATATCGTTGCATCCACTTCCGTACAGGACAACTCGGACAAGGTAGCCGGACGGCATTGCCCATCTTTGGATATTTCATCCAGGACGTACTCAAGGATGATTCTCTAAGCAAGTACAGGGTAAAGTTCCGCCCGCCAAAAGGGCTCGACTCGTCACTGTGGAACTGCGAGGGAGTATATGCGCAAAACCCCGACACCTTGCAGACAGAATCTGCCGAGAGACCAGACTCCATCGGGAAAGCAAGCCTGCCGCCACAGGAGGGAGCACTACAGGAAGACGTTCCAACAACGTTAAACACAGAGAAGGAGGAAAGCGATGGTGCAGACAGTTAAGATAGACGCATCGTCGCAGGAATTCCAGAATGCCTTTAGCATCATCAAGCTGACACACCATTCCCTCTTCCTGACAGGCAAGGCCGGAACGGGCAAAAGCACGTTCCTCAAATACGTCTGCTCCAACATAAGGAAAAAAAGCGTCGTGCTTGCTCCGACGGGACTGGCAGCAATCAATGCTGGAGGCAGTACGCTACACAGTTTTTTCAAGTTGCCCCTCCATCCACTGCTACCCGACGACACGAGGTTCTCGGCACGCAACATACGGGACTTCCTCAAGTACAGGAAAAGTCAAATAAAATTACTAAAGGAAGTAGAGCTCATCATCATCGATGAAATATCCATGGTAAGGGCTGACATCATAGACTTCATCGACAAGGTCCTTCGCATTTATTCTGGGAACATGAAAGAGCCTTTCGGAGGTAAGCAGATGCTACTCGTCGGCGACGTCTTCCAACTTGAGCCTGTAGTAAAAAGCGACGAGTACGACATCCTACGCAGATACTACCCCAACCCGTACTTCTTCTCCGCCAATGTCTTTTCCGAGATGAAACTTGTATGCATCGAACTGAAAAAGGTGTACAGGCAGAGTGACTTGGGATTCATCACAGCCCTCGACCACATCAGGGAGAACAAGGTTTCAGAGATTGAGCTTAACCTTCTCAACACACGTTTCCATACGTCAGAAGACAAACGTCCGCACAACAAAGATGGACTAAACATCGTACTCGCAACGAGGCGCGACAACGTAGACCACATCAACGACAATGCGCTACAACGTCTCGAAGGAGAACCTGTGGTACTCAAAGGAGTAATCTCAGGAGACTTCCCCGAGACTTCCTTGCCTACGCCCATCGAACTGGAACTGAAGAAGGGCGCGCAGGTCATTTTCGTGAAGAACGACCCCGACAAAAGATGGGTCAATGGCACGCTTGGCACGGTGCAATCCTTCAACGGTAACGGAACGGAGATCGATGTCGTCACAGAAGACGGAGAACTCGTATGCGTAAAGCCCGAGAAATGGAGCAACATGAGATACGAGTACGATGATAAGGAAAAGAAGATTGTCGAACACGAACTGGGAACATTCATCCAGTTCCCCATACGTCTGGCATGGGCCATCACCATCCACAAGAGCCAAGGGCTTACGTTCCGCAACGTAACCATTGATTTCACCGGGGGCACCTTTGCAGGAGGGCAGGCATACGTGGCACTCAGCCGTTGCACGTCTCTCGACGGCATCACTCTCCTTCGGAAGGTAAACCGCTCGGACATCTTCGTCAAGCCGGAAGTCGTGGAGTTTGCCAAAAGTTTCAACAAGGAGGAAGATCTCCGTCGCGCCATGATGATTGCAAAGGCCGACAACGAATATGCAGCATGCGCCAAGGCATTTGACAAGGGGGACATGGAAGAGTGCCTCAATCATTTCTTCGTGGCAATACACGCACGGTACGACATTGAGAAACCTGCACCTCGCAGGCTCATCAGACGCAAGCTGAACGTCTTCAGGAAATTGATGGACGAGAACCATCAACTGAGGAATGAAATGGAGGTGCAGAGAGAGAGGCTACGCAAACTTGCCGAGGAGTATGTGATACTTGGAAACGAGAGCATCACGTCAGCACACAATCACAGGGCAGCAATCGCCAACTATACAAAAGCCATTGACCTCTGCCCCACTCTTACCGACGCATGGACAAGGAGAGGAGTTACGTATCTCGATACTGGAGAACACGACCTTGCCCTGCACGACCTCAACCAGGCAGTCTCCTTGTCGCCCACATCCTTCAAGGCTGTCTACAATAGGGGAAGGGTATACCTCGCTATGGGGCTCCCTTCTGAAGCCATGAACGACCTTTCGCATGCAATACGAATCAACTCTCGTCATTCAAGGGCACACAAACTGCTCGGGGATGCCTTCGCCGCTATGGGAGACGAAGAGAATGCCATCATGCTCTGGCAACATGCGGAAGAACTTGCTAAAAGGAAGAAAAAGTAATACTTTTTACGGCGGCAATTCACAAAAGGTTACTATTCCACACGCAAAATTAACCTTTATTTGTTAATTTACCTTAAAATACCGACAATATACTCCATGTTCGCATCTTATTTCAGTAAAAAAACGTAAATTTGCTTTGTTAAGTGTATACAAAAGCACCAAAACCTAAATTAAGACACAATAAACAAGTTAAACTAAAATAACACAAAATGCGTATGACAAACCGTTTAAGCAAATGGACCAGGCACTCACAGAAGATGGTGTGCCTCTTGGCAGCTTGCGGCTTTTTGTATGGATGTAAAGACGAGTATCTGCTTGATGACGAGAAACCAAGCACCCTTAGTACAAGCATCCTTGAAAGCCTGCAAAACCCCAAAGTTGAAGGCATGGGTACATTCAACACCTATCTGAGGCTTATTGCGGACAAGGATGTCAATACAGGAGACCGTTCCCTTACGGACGTACTCTCCCGTACAGGCTCTAAGACCGTTTTCGTAGCCAACGATGATGCTTGGAGCGCCTTCTTCAAGAAGAACGCCACTCTGCCCGAGAGCAACCCATGGCACTATGCAACCAGCTACGAGAATCTGTCCGTAGCACAGAAGAAGCTCCTTATCCATACCAGCATGTTGAACAATGCCATCGTTATGGAGAACCTTGCCAGCAGCGAGTCTACTGGCGATGCTTCACCCACACGTGGCGAGTACATGCGCCGTTATACCGACATAGAGTCTACCGACACTATCACTTACGTGGCACCAGAGGACATCCCCGTCAGCTACAGCCCTGTTGACAAGGACTATTGGGAGAGATTCCGTACTGAGAACGGAGGTAATGGTATATGGATGGTTACGGACTCCACGGTTTCCATGATGCTGCACTTCACCAGCGAGCACATGACAAAGAACAACGTCAACGACAATGATTTTGCCATCTTCATGGGTTCACCACGTGTGACGAGCGACGTTCACATCTACGATGCGAAGTTAATCAACAAGGACATTACCTGCGAAAACGGTTACGTCAACATGACAAGCAAGCCACTATGCCCATTGTCAAGCATGGCAGAGGTTATCCGCACCAATGGCAAGACCAACATCTTCAGCCACATGCTTGACCGCTATAGCGCACCCTTCTATTGCAGGAGAATCACCGAGGCTTACAAGGACTTGCATCCCGAATTCCAGGATTCAATCTTCAACAAGCGTTATTTCTCCGACAACAGTGCCGGTAGAAGGAAGCTTGATTCCGAGCCTGGTCCAAACGGTACATACAAGACATATATGCCATACAAGGACGATACGAGCAAGGACATTATTCCCAGCCTAAAGTTCGATCCGGGATGGAACGAGTATTGTGAGCGTGACCAGGCTGGTGCCAGTGTCGAGAAGGACATGGCTGCGATGTTCGTGCCCAGCGACGATGCCATCTGGAAGTATTTCACAGAGGGTGGAGGTATGCAGCTCATCCGCACATATTATATAAAGGAAGGTACTGACGAGGAAATTCCCTATCAAAGACCCACCACGGTAGACGATCTTTATCGTCAGATTGACTATATTC
>SFXD01000101.1 GCA_004559785.1 bacterium
ATCAAGATTATCATGCTTGCTGCAGCGATATGTTGCATCACTTCCTCCCATGCACAGACCATTGTGAAGGTGAAGAAGACGGGTACCCTGGAGCAGATGGTCGGGGAACTGAGGCTTGACACTTGCAGTTACCTTACCATAGAGGGCAAGCTTAACTCTGCTGACATACGGGTGCTGCGCCAAATGGCAGGCTATGCCGACGAGGGAGGCAAGGTGGGCAGACTGGAATGCCTTGACCTGAAGGACGTGGAGTTCGTGGACGACAAGTGCCCCTTCATGACGCTGGATGCCGCGAAGGAACACCTGGCAGGAACAGCCCTGCCAGGCAAGGTGAAGGCATACGAGCAAGCCGTGGACAGGAACTTGCTGGCAACACAGAGAACTGACTACGATTCATACAGGGACAGGATGTGGAGATGGAAGTACGAGCAGATGGACCAGTCCGTCATTTGGATGAGGGGACTGAGCGTACTCTACTACTATCCGAGGTACTTCCTCGGGCATGACAGCAGGAAGAGCATACAGATGTCCACCGTCGTCATGAGGAACGACGAGTTCAGACATGGCGGCAATGGGGAACAACTGAGCATGGTGTCGCGCAATTCGGAAGGCGAGTACTTCTTCGCAGACGGCATTGGGCATAGTCAATGGAAGGAGATGAAAAGGCGCAAGATACTACGTTTCCCCGGGCACAGGATAGAAGCCTCTGGCTCGAAGTACACCCTGAGCGTGTCGAGCGTGAAGGGAAAGTTCTTCCACGACACATTCTACAAGTGCCCGAGCCTACGTGTGGTTATGCTTCCCCGATGGGCTACAATTGACTATACCTTAGTGGACGAGACGTCAAGGGTGGAGTACTGGAGGTCGTCCCCCACCATGGTCAAGATAGAGTACATCAACAAAGACTGGCAAAGGAAAGCGCGCGATCATGTCATCGACCTGGACGGACGCGAGCCATCCAGGATGCCCAAGAGCATCATGGTAAGCGACAGGGATGATGTCGAGAGACTTATAGGCAGCCTGCAGGGACTGAAGAGAATATATGGCAACAGGGATTCCTTCTTCCGCATAAAGATGACCATATACCACGAAGGTTCTGACGTGGAGGACATATATTTCTGCGACGAATATCATGTGAAACACCTGAACGACGGCAGTTGCCATGCCACGGACGAGAGGCTGCTGGATGCACTGGTGGACCTGAAGGTGATGAAGCCGTACAAGGATACCAACAACCAGAAAAACCAAGCATTATGAAAACAAGGACACTGACACTCTGTGCGCTGGCACTGTTGCCATGCTGCACGATGAACGTGAATGCGCAGAAGCGCGTGATAGAAGGGTGGGTGAAGGACAAGGAAACGGGAAATCCCCTGTTGAGCGTTGAGGTGTGCACTAGGTATACCATGCCGCAACTGAGCGGTACTGACGGCAGGTTCATGACGATGGCCTACGATGAGGACAGCCTAACGTTCCGAATCGTGGGATACGAGACCCTTAGCTTGGCGGTCAAGGACGTAAGGAAAGTGACAAGGCTGAAGCCACTGGCGGTGCAGGTAGACGACATTGTGGTAGGCAGCGTGAAGTCAAAACCCATACTGGACAGGTTGTTCCAACGGATGGAGGAAGACCATGCGAAGGCTTCTGGCAGGGAAAGCCATTACACTCTGACTACCCTTTATGCCATGGAGGGGACAAGAGCAAAGTCCGTCACCACAAGCATGAGGACGACATTCGGTATGATGCCGCTTCCTCTGGAACTGACTACCAGCATCGAAGGTGTGGACCTGAGCAAAGGCGAAGGCGTACGCCGTGCCCTGGACAAGGTGTACCTTCCGAACGGTGAAAAGCTGATGAAGTTCGATTTCACTGGCAATCCCATCAGATACGGCGGGTATCTGGAGGAGGAGTGCGTGGTGGTGGATGGCAAGGTGCAGTCGTACATACCAGAGATACCAATGCTGAACGGCTACACGCACCTGATTTCCGGCACGGGCCCAATGTCACGTGAAGCCCGTGGATGGGAACTGGCCTTCGTGCCGCTGCATGACAGGGAGACCACGGACAGGTACTATAAGGTGACGGCCGACAAGCTGGATGACGGGACGTACAGGCTCGCTTTCTGTTGGAAGGGGAACGCCAAGGTGAGCCTGGACAACAGGGGTGTGGTGACGGGATATGCCTACGTAGACCCCACGACGTGGATGCTGAGGGGATTCAGGGGACAGGCACTCTTCCATTACGATGGCAACGTATACCTTTCGTTCGTGGCAACCTACGGCAACGCGGGCGGCGTGGCATCCCTTGAAAGCCTGACAGTGGAGGGGAAGGAGAGGAAATTCACCTACCAATCCTCAATGAAGCGGGACATCGAGTAGGCAACCTGTCTGCCGCCTGCTCTTAGGCAACGTTAAGGCGAGGACACTCAGGAGGTATCTCGAAGAAAGGTACTACGCTGTAAAAGAGGAATGAGAGGTATATGTGCAACAGTACTCTAATACCCTTGCCTGTACTTGCTGTCACCCTCGTCATCGAGGACTGAAAGATAACTGGAATACCTCGACAAGGCTATCCTGCCATCCTCCACTGCCTTCAACACGGCACATCCGGGTTCGTTGGTATGCGTACAGTTGGAGAAACGGCATTCCGCTCCTACCGAGAATATCTCCTTGAAATAATGCGTCACCTCGTAACGCTCCATGTCGAAGGTGCCAAATCCCTTGATGCCCGGGGTATCTATTATACTTCCGCCTGAAGGAAGGAAGAACATCTGGGAGAACGTAGTGGTATGAGTGCCCGTGCCATGCGCCGTGCTGATGTCTGCCGTCCGGGCTTCCGCACCTGGCACGAGACGGTTGAGCAACGTACTCTTGCCAACCCCGCTATTGCCGCTCAACAATGTTACCTTATCCTTCAGGTACTCCTCCAATCGTCCCAAACCATCACCCCTTGCGGCACTGCACATGATGCAATCGTACCCTATCGAGCAATACAGGTCGGCAAGCTGGCTCATTCTCGCCGTCTCGTCGTCATCGAGGATGTCCACCTTGTTGAACACAATAAGCACCGGAATGTCGTATGCCTCCGTGCTTGCCAAGAAACGGTCGATGAACGTAGTGCTTGTCTCAGGTTGTGATATGGTTACTACCAAGGCAGCCAAATCCACGTTGGCAGCTATGATGTGGCTTTGCTTGGATAGATTCGATGCCTTGCGTATCACATAGTTGCGTCTGTCCTCTATGCCGTTTATCAATCCTGTCACCCCGTCAGGGCCGGATACAACGGTAACATAGTCTCCCACTGCCACTGGATTGGTGCTTCGTATCCCCTTGAGCCTGAAATTGCCCTTTATCTTGCATTCCAGCAACTGGCCATCGTCTGTCCTGACGATGTACCAGCTGCCGGTGTTCCTAATGATGAGTCCCCTCATCAGACGGTCATTATTTCCTTCTCCTTGGCATCGTACAGTTCGTCTATCTGCTTGATGTACTTGTCGTGCATCTTCTGCAACTTAGCCTCGGCATCCTTCTCGGCATCTTCGGCAAGGCCGTCCTTTATGCCCTTCTTCAACTTCTCTATGATGTCCCTCCTTGCATTACGCACGCTTATCTTAGCCTGCTCCACCTCCTTGCCGCACTGCTTTACGAGTTGCTTGCGCCTCTCCTCGGTCAGTGGTGGTATTGAGAGCCTGATGATTTCGCCATTGTTGTCTGGCATGATGCCCACCTCGCTGTCGATGATTGCCTTCTCGATGACACGGAACATGCTCTTGTCCCAAGGCTTGATGGCTATGGTACGAGCATCCGGGGTATTAACGGCTGCCACATTGTTCAGCGGCACCATGCTGCCATAGCTGTTCACTCGAATGCCATCCAATATCTTGACGTTTGCCTTGCCTGCACGAATGTGTGCGAGAGCCTCATCAAGGTACATCACAGCCTCTTCCATCTTTTCCTCAGCCAAAGCCAGGATTTCCTTTACGTCTATCATACTATTCTCTGTTTTTGTTCAAAAAAATTACCTAAATGCGTTTCCTTTATTGTAAATGTCAAGCAAATGTATGATATAAATTTGAAAAAAACAAGTATAAGTGTACATTATATATATTTTTTTTCATATCTTTGTTGTACGAAAGTGTAAATTTATGGAAATTGACGCTCATATAGACAGACTTCTCGATACGCTCGAACCAATAACGCTCGAACAGATGTCAAGCATAAGGTTGATGAACAGGACCGACACCAAATTCGTCACTAACAAGGAACACCTTGTACGTCTGCTGGAGATGGCTCAGGGCAAATACTATGCCCAGTACCTGAACGGAAGCCGGATAGCCAACTATATGACTACTTACTGGGACACCGACGACCACATCTTCTACATGGAACACCACAACGGCAGGGCTCCAAGGCAGAAGGTAAGGGTGCGCACATACCTCGATAGCGACATTACGTTCCTTGAGGTAAAGACCAAGAACAACCATGGGCGGACAAAGAAAAAACGTGTGGAAGTACCTTGCCAAGACTTTCCACACGAGGAAGAGAGGGAGTCGTTCGTAAGAGGTCTCGTACACTTGGACCTGCAGGATATGCATCCAACGGTTCGCAACCAGTTCAAGCGAATCACCCTTGTCAATTACGGGAAGACCGAACGACTGACAATAGACTTCGACGTGCATTTCCACAACATGGAGACAGACAACAATGCTGACACCGGTTCGCTGGTGATAATAGAACTAAAGCGAGACGGCAACGTGTACAGCCCCGTCCTCGACATACTACGCTCGTTGCGTATCAAGCCATCGGGATTCAGCAAATACTGCATCGGCAGCGTTATGACCAACAAGCAACTAAAGCACAACATGTTCAAGCCAAAACTGGTAAAACTGCGCAAGCTCGCCAACGAAAGGCTATGCTGCTAAAGGCTAACGCTGACAGGTGTTGGCATGGCATCTGACCCACATTGGCAATTTGGCAAAAACATGGAATAGAACCAACAATTAGAATAAACCAACAACATACTAAAGTAACAAACCTAAAGACAACATGGAATTATTTAACGAAATCAATTATCAACTAGGAAACATGGTAGGAGTAACACTGCTCGACCCGATGCAGTTCATGTCACTTGCCATAAGATTTATCATCAACTTTTCTGTAGTAACGGTCATTGCACGGTGCTTCTATTATCCCAAGAGCCAGAGACGCGACTACATGTTCATTTTCCTTATAATGTCGATGAGTATATTCATGCTGGTATCGCTCATGGGCAACGACTCGATGAATACTGGGGCTGCGTTGGGACTGTTTGCCATCTTCGGCATCATAAGATACCGTACCGAAGCAATACCCATTAGGGAAATGACATATCTCTTCATGCTGGTGGCAGTGAGCGTGGTTAACGCACTTGGTAGGGCAGAGTATCACCCCAAGGCCGACTACTGGGACGGAGTTGGCATCGTGACACTGTTGTTCGCAAACATAATATTTATATTCCTCGCATGGCTATTCGAAAGCAGCAAGCTGGTAAACAACAGTTGCAGCAAGTTTATAAAGTACGACAACATATCGCTCATTACACCGGACAAGCGCGATGAACTGAAGGCAGACCTTGAGAAGCGTACCGGACTGAAGATTCTGCGACTTGAGGTGGGAGTGATAGACTTCCTGAAAGACTGCTGTCTGATACGCATTTACTATGATGAGCCTATGGACCGCGGCAGCAGCATCGAGCAAATGTCGAAGATGCCTCAGGTATGAGTCACCATGACCTAAATACATATATATACATCATAGCCATTCCATAGCAAAACACATATAATATATATACAATGACCATAAAGAAAATCATTACACTGGCACTCATTGCCCTTCCATCCATGCTGTTTGCAGAGGGAGACGACGACTTTGGAGTATGGACAGAGATAGGCTTGGAAAAATCACTGTCCAAGCATTGGAGCATATCTCTAGAAGGAGAATACCGGAGCCAGGAAAGAATGCGTGGCAGCATTGGAGCCAAGGCTGAATACAAGCCATGCAAGTACTTCAAGGTAGGAGCATATTATTCATTGATATATAGCCAGAAGGTAGAGACAAGGGAAGAACACTACCGCAAGG
>SFXD01000102.1 GCA_004559785.1 bacterium
CCCAAACGTGGTGATGGCTCGGAATCTAAATAATACGCTTAAAAATGCCAAGAAGCTAATGGGATTGGACTTGTAGCGCCTACGGGAATCGAACCCGTGTTCCATGCGTGAGAGGCATGTGTCCTAGCCGCTAGACGAAAGCGCCGTGCTAATCAAAGTCCACGTCAGTAAAATGACTGTAGGAAAAATATATAGAAAAAAATCTTTATTGTAGCGCCTACGGGAATCGAACCCGTGTTCCATGCGTGAGAGGCATGTGTCCTAGCCGCTAGACGAAAGCGCCAGATGTGCATTTGAAAAAGGATTGCACAAGCGGAAGCTGGGGGATTCGAACCCCCGGTACGGTAACCCGTACGTCAGTTTAGCAAACTGGTGGTTTCAGCCACTCACCCAAACTTCCAAGTACTGTATCCATCGTGGAGGTGCAGATACTGCTCCACTTTGCAGTGTCCCTCTCAAATGCGGTGCAAAGGTAGATGTTTTTTTCGATATGTGCAAGCATATTCGGCTTTTTTTTCTATCTTTGTGACAAATTTAATGTCTTTGCTGACTGATACATTATATTAAATATAGGTATGCACATCCTTGAAATACCAAGTTTCTTTCCACCAATGGGTGGTGACTTCTGCCTGGAGCAATCAAAAGCATTACTAAGGCACGGGCACCAAGTGGCCGTATTGGCCTGCAACCAATACGGTATTACGCATGGGGTGGCAGCATACTTCTCTGCCAAGACATCGCTGCGCCACGAGACCTTGGAGGGTGTGACGACATTAAGGAGCGACATGCACGGCATACCGCTATGCGTGAGGCTCAACCAGAAATTGTGGTGCAATAAGGTGATGCAGCTATACCGGTACTATAGGCAGAGATACGGAAGACCTGACATCCTGCACGCACATTGCTGCCAGTGGGCAGGAGTGGCAGCACGCATGATAGGCGAGGCTGAGCACGTGCCCTACTACATCACCGAGCATCTGCCGTCCGCATTGCTTGCCACTCAGTACGGGCAGAACTGGGAAAGGCACCCTTGGGCAAGGCTATTGATGAAGGAGACGTACGAATGTGCTAACGCCGTGATTACCGTATCGGACGAATTGGAGGAAGACCTGGCACCTTACTTTGGAACTTCATATAGGAGGATAACGATATCCAACGTGATAGACACCGACTACTTCCAATTCAGGGAAAGGATGCCAAGGCAAGGGAGACCATTTCGATTCTGCTGCCTTGCCAATGCACAAGGCGACGAACTGAACAGGAAAGGATACGACCTCCTTGCCAAGGCCGCCAATGGGTTGGAAGGATGCGAGATACACATTGCGGGAAGAGGTACGGAAAGAAAGGACCTACGCTGCATGTTCCCCGATAATACAATATGGCATGGGCTTCTGAACAAACAAGGTGTAAGGGAACTGCTATACAAATGCGACGCCCTGGTACTTGCCACGAGAAGCGAGTCGGCAGGACTCGTGCTATACGAGGCTGCCGCCACTGGCATCCCATACGTTACTACCGACTGCGTGCCAAGAGCCATGAGACTGCCCAAGGCCAGCCTCACGGCAAGGACAGGGGATGCAGATTCGCTGCGACACATGATGCGGCTCGCCATGACACTGAATACCGACAGACAAATCACTTCAGAAGCGGTAAGGAAGATTGCCTCGCCAGAGACGGTGGCAACAAGGTTGGAAAACCTTTTTGCCGAATCACTTTGAAGGCATGGATGAAGAAGTTAAGATAGAATGGCTATGGATAGAATGATATCGGTCATAGTATGCACATACAACCAGCAGGATTCCATTGGAGAAACCTTGGACAGCATTCTGACGCAGAAGACGACCATGCCTATTGAGATAGTAGTGGGGGAAGACTGCTCCACCGACAAAACGAGGCAGGTGTGCAGGCAATATCGAGAGCGATACCCAGACATCATACGGCTGGTGGAAAACAAAAGGAACAAAGGGTTGATGGACAACTACTTCGACTGCCTAATGCAATGCCGGGGAATGTACGTGGCAGACTGTGCCGGCGACGACAGATGGACCGACGAACTGAAACTGGAAAAGGAGGCAAAGATACTCGACAGATACCAAGACGTGGGCATAGTACATACCAACTGGCAATTCCGCAACAGGGAAGATGGTTCGACGTGGGCATCGCCACCTCCGAAGAGAAAGGACTTCATATCCGACGGACAGGAATACTTGGAGGACATACTGGTACAGACCTACCGCCCAGCCATACACCTATGCACATCCATGTACAGAGCCGACTGGGCTAAGGAGGAGCACGACGCACATCCCGAATTCTTCCGCAACAGGACATACCCATGCGAGGACGTGCAACTGGCATACTTCCTCGCTGCAAGGGGGAAGGTGGCTTACATAGACGAAGTGACACTCGACTACAGTTGGGGAGGAGAATCCATATCAAACCCAAAGAACCATGCCCGGCAGTTTGACTTCTGCCTCAGAACCACACAACTGTCATACGACCTTGCCAGCAGGCATGGCAAGACAAGCAAGCTACTCCAGGAATTCTTCAGCATGAGGGCGGCGGCACTGCTGATGCATGCATTCAGGGCATACGACAAGCAATTGCGCCTAACGTCCATAAGTGCCGCAAGGAAATGGAACGTACCCACCAATGCCTGGATGAATACCATAAAGCTTGCCACAAGCAACCCAGTCACTTGGAAGTCCGCACTCGTGCTGAGGAAAATAGTGGTGACACTGAAGCACATTTTATGAGATTTTTATTTTGCCGTCTGAGTCTTTTTTCATACTTTTGTACAAAGATATGGACAATATGATAGATGACACACAGGGATCAATGCCCAAGGGATGCAGATACATTGACCTACCAAACGTGACCGACAAGAGGGGAAGCCTTGCCTTCGGCGAGGGAGGCAGGCACATACCGTTTGGTATAAAACGGGTGTTCTGGACATACGCCATTGCAGACGAGGCAGCAAGGGGCAACCATGCACACCGTACATGCAGCATGGTGCTGTTCCCTCTGGGAGGGAGCTTCAGAATAGAACTTGACGACGGACATGACAAGGCGGAAATCCTAATGGACGACCCCAGCCGAGGTGTACTAATACCACCACTTGTATGGTGCAAGCTCTACTCTTTTACACCACAGGCTGCATGCATAAGCCTCGCCTCAGAACCATATACGGCAGAGGACTACATACACAATTACGAAGAATTCCTGAAACTGACACAACAGAAATGACCATAATACCCTATTCCATCAACAGGAAAGAAATTTGGGACGAATTCATAGGAAAATCCAAGAATGGCACATTCCTACTGCAAAGGGGATTCATGGACTACCATGCCGACCGATACTTCGACTGTTCCCTACTCGTATATGAAGGAATTTCACCAGACGACGAGTACAAGGAGAACGGACTAACCACACGCGACCTCGTCGCGCTATTTCCAGCCAACTGGGTAGAGGAAGAGAAATGCGTGTATTCGCACCAGGGACTCACATACGGAGGACTGGTGGTGAGAACCGAAGCAACCCAGACCGAGGTGATGAGAATCTTGCAGGCCATAATGCTTTATTACGCAGATTTTCTCCAAGCACGCAAACTGGTATACAAACCCATACCTTACATTTACTGTCCCATACCATGCGCCGAGGACCTCTACGCCCTCTTCCGCGCAGGAGCCAAACTGTGCAGGCGTCTCGTCAGCACCGTAGTCCCAATGCAGAATCCCATGAAGATGAGAACCCTCAGGCTTAGGCAGGCAAGGAAGGCTCTCGACCACGGATGCTACATAGAGAGGCTATCAGATTACGATGTTGACGGACTGGCTGAATACTGGACACTGCTCGACAACGTCCTCCAAAAGAGACACAACGCACACCCCGTACACTCACTCGGAGAAATCCAGACATTGGCTGAGAGATTTCCAAAGAACATCCGCCTCTACGTTGCCAAGCGCGACAGAAGGATTGTGGCAGGAACCGTGATATTCGAGACCAGACAGGTAGCTCACGTACAATACATAGCCGCTGGTGACGAAGGTAGGGAACTCGGAGCCCTTGACCTCCTCTTCCGCCACCTCATCAACGAGAGATACCGAGACATGCAGTTCCTGGACTTTGGAACCTCGAACGAGGATGGCGGAAGATACCTCAACGAGGGACTGATATTCCAGAAGGAAGGCTTTGGAGGCAGAGCCGTATGCTACGACACATACGAGACCGACCTTGACAAGAACACGCTACGTTCCATGACAGGAAACGTAGAAGATTCCGATACACAAATCCCATACCTCGACCTGAAGATGGTCAACAAGTCCTTCGAGCCGCAACTGTCCGAAGAGATTGCAAGGGTGGCACACAGTGGATGGTATCTGCTCGGAGAGGAGTGCAAAAGGTTCGAGAATGAATATGCAGCATACTGCGGCACTAAGCACTGCGTGGCTACAGGCAACTGCCTCGATGCCCTGACTCTCGTACTGATGGCATACAAGGAGACTGAAGGATGGAAGGACGGGGACGAGGTGATAGTGCCATCTAACACGTACATAGCTTCGATACTGGCCATCAGCAGGGCCAGGCTCACACCTGTGCTGTGCGAACCACGATTGCAGGACTACCTTATCGACCCAAGTCTAATAGAACCACTTATCACCCCAAGGACAAGGTGCATAATGCCCGTACACTTGTATGGAAGGGTATGTGACATGGGTGCAATATCGGACATAGCCTCACGACACGGGCTAAAGGTGGTGGAGGATGCCGCACAGGCTCAGGGAGCAAGGTATAGGGGGAGAGTGGCAGGAAGCCTGGGGGATGCTGCAGCAACAAGTTTCTACCCTGGCAAGAACATCGGAGCCCTGGCCGATGCAGGATGCGTAACCACGGACGATACTCTCTTGGCACACGTAATACGTAGCATGGCCAACTATGGTAGCGACGAGAAGTACGTAAATACCTACAAGGGCATAAACAGTCGCATGGACGAAACCTCGGCTGCCGTCGTCAGCCTAAAGCTGAAGCGACTGGACGAAGACAACATGAAGCGACGGCACATAGCAGACCTGTACGACAAAGGTATAACCAATCCCCTCATCACCCTGCCAGACAGACCGGAGGACATCGAAGAGAACGTATACCACATCTATCCTGTAAGATGTCCCGACAGGGAAGCCCTAAAGAAACACCTTGCTTCGGCAGGAATCCAGACGATGATACACTACCCCATTCCACCGCACAAGCAGCAGGCTTACCGTGAATGGAACGACAGGACATACCGCATTTCCGAACGCATACACAAGGAAATCATCTCTCTTCCGATTTCACCAGTAATGACTGATGCACAGGTCATGAGAGTAATAGAAACCATAAACGTGTTCTCAGTCGAATTGTAGGAATTACTTGCATATTCCTCTTTTTCAATCAGTCACGATGCCCGCATCGCTCCTTCATGCAAAAAAGAAATCAGCTGCGTTATCGTTCAACAATCGACTTGGGGTTAATTTATAGAGCACCACTATACTCAAAGATAAAAGCCGTAATCATCATAACGCTAATGACCGATTCGGGGGAAAAAGAAAGGAGGCCATACCTTTTGACAGTACAGCCTCACGTTTCTTAGCAAACCTATGCTTGAAGTAAGATTACTTCACCTTTGCTACGACAGCCTTGAAAGCTTCGGGGTGGTTGACTGCGAGGTCTGCCAAAACCTTGCGGTTGATTTCGATTCCAGCCTTGTGGAGGAGTCCCATAAGCTGAGAATAGCTCAAGCCCTCAAGACGTGCGGCAGCATTGATACGCTGAATCCACAATGCGCGGAAATTGCGCTTCTTGTTGCGACGGTCACGGAAAGCGTAGGTAAGTCCCTTCTCCCAAGTATTCTTGGCTACGGTCCAAACATTCTTGCGTGCGCCGAAATAACCTCTGGTCAGACCCAGAATCTTTTTTCTCTTTGCTCTTGAAGCAACATGATTTACTGATCTTGGCATAATTTTTTTGTTTTTTGGACATTAGCGCCGTCCTGTCGGGGACGAACTTGTGTGCTAATAATCCGGTTAATAACTAAAGTTAAAAACGTTTACCTTCCGACTGGATTGATGTTTGCGTTT
>SFXD01000024.1 GCA_004559785.1 bacterium
GAAGCATGGAAGCCTTACATGAAGAATCTCGATACGCTCTATACCGATGCCACCTGTTACGATAGTGCCATTGTGGGTTATGACTGTCCTTGCCAAGGATGAGGCATAAATCGAGAACTCAAAATTCGCCATAAGCCAGGTTTCGGACAGTTACTCGAGACCATCCCATTTTCAGAGAAGATATACTTACTTTGCCCGATAAGTATATCTTCTATTGCCGATGAAGTATATCTTCTATTACCGATGAAGTATATCTTGTGAAATCTCCGACTCTTTCTACGCTCGGGATAATGAATGCAAGCATTCCCTCTCCTCTCGCTTAACGAAAGAGTTCTTTGAAAAGTAAGTAGTATCAGCCTTGACTTTAAATAACCGATATTGATTGACGAGTGTATGCCTTCTGAGGTTGCCCTCATCAGCATTGTGGGGGAGTCATTATGTCAAAAATGTAGCGCCGTGTGTTACAAACTTTTCTCAATCTTGATTTTTCTAAAGGGCATTTTGCTAAAAGTATGAGGGAATTTTATTTGTCTCCTATAGCATGCAGGTATTCGTCCCACAGGGCTTCCACGCCGTTCCCGGGCTTGTCGCCGAGGACGTGCTTCATGGCAGCGTCCCACGACCAAGGGTCGAGCTCTGCGGCAGAAGCGTTGAACTTGCGTATGAAGTTCTTGTCCTTGTTCAGCTGAAGCCAGTAGAGGAAGTAGCCTGCCACCCTGTAGCCCTTGCGCCAAGAGTCGCCCTTGGGCCTGTCCTTGCTGGCAAAGTCCTGCTCGAAGCATCCGCAGGCCAGCCGCACGGCATCCGCCATGCCCTCGATGAAGCACCAGTACTCGCCCCCGTCGCCGTACGAGCCGCATCCCTTGGGTTCCAACTGGTAGGCGTGGGTCAGCTCGTGGTACAGTACGCCGCGCGTCTCATAGTCGAGGCGCATGGTGTCGTTGTTGGCAAAGCTCTTCTCAATCCATCCCGTGGTGTAGCAGACACCCACGTGGTCGCCTCCTCCGTATTTCCAGCTTATCCCGTCCTTGTCCACCAGGCTGTAGAGTATGCGGTCAATGTGTGGGATGTTCTTGTCCTTAGGGCCGAAATACAATGTCTGCAACACCCTGCGGGCATTCTCCTGTATGTAGGGGATTGGGGAGGGTATTATGGAGCGATAGATCTTCGACCCGTCCGTCTCCGGGGCCTCGTCCTTGAAGATGACATCCCCTGGGTTGTACTTCTTCCACTTCTTCTCGACCTTGATGGGAGTATGGTACTTGCTCTCCTTCTGTTGCGCTCCTGCCGACATCGTAGCTGCCAAGAGCAGGATGATTGATAACGATTTCTTCATTTGTTAGTGATGTGAATATTGCGTCATAAACCTTTGTTGATAGACTCTATGTATGACAGGATTTCCTCCTTGCCCTGTCCCGTCTCGGCACTTGTGACGAAGTATGGGGGCAACTCCTCCCATTGCTCTGCAAGGACCTTCAGGTAATTGTCTATGGAAACCGTCAGCTTTGCCTTCGACAGTTTGTCCGCCTTGGTGAAGACTATGCTGAACGGAACATTGTTTTCGCCGAGCCATTCGATGAATTGCATGTCAACCTTCTGTGGCTCGTGGCGGCAGTCGATGAGCAGGAAGAGATTGTCCATCTGCCTGCGCTGCAGTATGTAGGTGGAAATCATCGTCTGGAACTTTGCCTGCTCGGCCTTGCCCCTCTTGGCATATCCATAGCCAGGGAGGTCCACGAGATACCATTCGTCGTTGATGACGAAGTGGTTGATGAGTATTGTCTTACCTGGCGTGGAGGAAGTCTTTGCAAGCGAGCGTCGTCCCGTGAGCATGTTGATGAGGCTCGACTTGCCTACGTTGCTGCGTCCTATGAAGGCGTACTCGTGCCCCTCGGTCTTCGGGCATTGACCGATTGTCGCACTACTGATTAGAAATTCCGATTTCTTTATCTGCATTATTTATTCTCTATGTATTATTATGTATCGTACCTGGTAATTGCAAGGGAGGAGGCATGTGCCATGTCATCCACCCCACAAAAACTGGATTCGTCCTGCGCTCAGAAGTTATAGTTGAGTCCCATGCTGAGGTATTCCCTGAACATGAAGTACTTGCCATTCTCGTTCTTGAACCTGACTGCGCTGTCATCGTATCTCGGGTAGAGGTAGAGCTGCGCCGAGAGATACTTGTTGAAGCTGAAGTTAACGGTATTCGTCCACTCCAGCTTGTTGTAGTGCAGGTTGCTGAACCAGTACACCCTGCTCGTCCACGTTATCTGGTTGCAAATCTTCCAGTTCGTGTCGAGCGTCACGTTTGGTCCGAAGTTGTGTACTGAGTTGTGCCCCTCGTCGATGCCGAAGTTACGCACCAGGTTGTCCCTGTCGCAATATCGGATGGAGTAAGCCAAGGGAGCGATGTTGAGCGTACCCGTGAAACGTTTCTTCTTGCCGTATGCTATGTTGTACCTGAAACCCGGCGCGATGGTCACGTCCATGGGCGAGAAGATGTCCGACGTCACGTTCATGGTGTTGGGCTGGTAGTTGGGTACTACCTGCGTCTGTATTCGTACCTGAGCCGAGTAGTATAGGGTCTTGAAAGCCTGGAAACCGAAGTTGGTAGTAAAGCAGATTCGGTTGTTGGTAGGGCGGAACACCCTTCTTTCGTCCGATTCGCTTGTCTGGAATCCGAGTTGGAACTCAAGCAGGTTGCCCCACGTAATCTTCTTCTGGTTGTTGAAGTCGAGCCTGAGGTTGATGGTGGTATTGCCCGCGTAGTTGTTTTCTCCACCCTGGTACCAGTTTTCCGAGAAATGGTTCTGCGTGAACTGTAGCGAAGTGTTGCCGCTGAACTTCCAGAAGTTGGGCCTTCGCGTCACGACCTCAATCTTCTCGTCGACGGTGGGGACGAGGTTGGAAGAAGTCACCTTTTCCGAGAGGCGGCCCGAGCCGTCCAGCTTGTGCGACACGTCGTCGCGGAAGGTGCCTTGCTGTACGACGGCGTCCTCCGTCTGCGTCACGAGCCATGGATAATCCGTGTATATGGACGAGAGCATGATGTTCATGTAATGCAGGCGGTTCAGCTGCATGTCGCGGCTGGCTGATGGGTTCCCGGACATCATCTGGTGGATGGGCGACTTGTAGAGCGTAGGGGACAGAAGCATCTGGAAATAATAAGGGTTTGGCTCCTCGAAGCGTATCTCCCTTTTGATGCTGTCCCTCCATGCCACAAGCGTGTCGAGTCGCCTGACGTACTCGTTGTATACGGAGAAGGAGTCGACCACGAGGGTGGCGCTATCGTTGCCTTCCACGGGCACGAAGGTGTCCTGCGAATACGAGACGGATGAAAGGGAAAATATGATTGCTATGAGCAGAAATCTGGTCATTACGTCTGTTTTTGAGTGCAAAGATAGATAAAATAGGTATACAAAGGGGAGGAATTGAGCATTTTTTTATACTTTTGCACTTCAAACGGACTTCCATAGGGAGAAACCATAGACAGACATACAATCGTAACATAATAAAAATGGACAAAAACACAACCACCGGACTCTTCCTCATCGGCATCTTGCTTGTGGGAGCCATCTATTTCGGCCAGCCCAGCGACAAGGAGAGGCAGTACCAGGCTGCACAGGACAGCATCGCAGCCCTTCAGACAAATGCAGAAAGCGACAAAGTAACAGCGGCGGCCGCGCCATCCACGGAAATGCAGCCTGCCGCACAAGCCGACAGCAGCTCGATATTCTTCGCCCACAGGAACGGCCAGGCACAGGACATAACCATCGGCAACGGAAAGGTGGAGGTCATGCTTTCCACCAAGGGGGCACAGATGAAAGGAGCGCGCATCAAGGGTTACAAGAGCCACCTCACAGGGCAGGACGTAGTGGTGATGGGGTCGGAGGACTCACACCTGTCCTTCTCCTTCGCAGGCAAGCAAGAGAACATCGACACCGACCAATACTACTTCGACGTCGTCAGCATGACCGACACCTCGGTCACCATGGCCGTCGGGGATGCCGGACGAACCTTGAGCATAACATACAGCCTCGTGCAGGATTCGTACGCCATGGAGGTGCAGGTCGGCACTAACGGGATGTCGGGATTCTTCGACCCCGCACTTAGGGAGATGCACATCGACTGGGCAGACCACATCGCACAGCAGGAGAAGGGGTACGACTTCGAGAACAGGTACTCCACGCTGACGTACAAGCGCAGGGACGGCGGTACGAAGAGCCTCGGTGCCACGAGCGACGAGGAGAAGGCTCCGGAGGAGGCACTCGAATGGATAGCGTTCAAGAACCAGTTCTTCAGCGCGGTGCTCATTGCCGGCGACGAATGCTTCACGAAGTCGGACCTTTCCTCACGCCAGGAGAAGGAGCCCAAGAACGGCTTCCTGAAGACCTACGAGGCAAGGATGTGCGCACCATTCGACCCGACGGGTGCCGAGAGGACGACGCTGAAGATGTACCTCGGCCCCAACGACTTCCACGCCCTGCAGCAGCACAACGACATATTGGCAACCAACGGCAGGGACATCTGCATGGAGGAACTCGTAGACCTCGGATGGCCCATCGTAAGGTGGATCAACCGTTGGTTCATCATATACCTTTTCGACTGGCTTTCCGCCTTCGGCCTGAACATGGGCATAGTACTTCTGCTGCTAACCATCATTGTCAAGGTGCTGGTATTCCCCACCAACAAGAAGAGTTACTTGAGCAGCGTGAAGATGCGCGTGCTGAAGCCGCAGATCGACGCACTCAGCGCAAAGTACCCCAAGCAGGAGGACGCACTCAAGAAACAGCAGGAGATGATGCAGATATACAGCTCCTACGGCGTGAGCCCCATGGGCGGATGCCTACCTATGCTGATACAGATGCCCATCTGGATTGCCCTGTTCAACTTCGTGCCCAACGCCATCGAGCTTCGCGGACAGAGTTTCCTGTGGGCAGACGACCTTAGCGCATACGACGACATCATACGCTGGGACGCGGACATCTGGCTCCTTGGCGACCACCTCAGCATCTTCTGCATCCTGTTCTGCCTCACCAACATCATCAACACCTGGATAAGCATGAAGCAGCAGCAGAACCAGATGAGCGGGGAGCAGGCTCAGCAGATGAAGATGATGCAGTACATGATGTACGTCATGCCGGTGATGTTCTTCTTCATGTTCAACAACTACAGCAGCGGGCTCTGCTACTACTACTTCCTCTCGGGACTTACCAGCATCATCATCATGTGGTACCTGCGAAAGACTACCGACGAGAAGAAGGTGCTCGCCAAGCTTGAGGCATACCGACAGCTGCACAAGAACGACGCCAAGAAGACGAGCAACATGGCAGCAAGGCTCGAAGCCCTGCAGAAGATGCAGCAGCAGTCGAGGTCAAACCAAAGATAAACACGCACACCACGATGGCAAGAACGAGAACAATCCGTACAGCGACTGCCTTCCTGCTGGGAATGGCACTATACACCCACGAAATGAAAGCAGACGACCTGATGACTCCGGAGACGCTCTGGAGCATGCACCGAGTAGGCTCGTATACCGTGTCGCCCGATGGCGGCACCGTGGCCTACACCGTAACCACGCCCGACATTGCAGCCAACCGCAACGTTTCGTCCATCCTGACCATTTCCATTGACGGGACGGGACGGAAGGTTCTGAGCGAAGGTGACAAGAGCGAGTCTGAGCCGGCATTCATAGACGGAGGCAAGCGCATAGCCTTCATCCTCGAAGGCAACGTGTGGAGCATGGAGGCTGATGGCTCGGACAGGAGGCAGATGACGCAAACGGGAGACATAGAAGGGTTCCGCTTCTCGCCGGACGAGACCAAAGTGATACTGGTCAGGCAGGTGGATGCCAACCCAAGCGTGCAGCCACAGGAGGAGGACCTGCCACTTGCCACGGGACTCGTGGCGGACGACCTCAACTACAAGCATTGGGACCAATACGTGCGCACCATACCCCACATCTTCGTGGCTGACGTTTACGGCCATTCCATATCGCAGGGCAAGGACATTCTGGAGGGCGAACCGTACGAATGCCCCATGCTGCCCTTCGGAGGAACGGAGCAGTTCTGCTGGAGCCCCGACGGCAAAAGCATTGCCTACACGTCGCGCAAGAAGACCGGAGTGCAGTATGCCACCAGCACGGACTCGGACATATATATATATAATGTAGAGACGGGCAGCACGACCAACGCATGCAAGCCCGAGGGATATGAGCCGCCGACATACGACCCACTACTCAGCCTTGCCGACCAGGCTCAGGACGCCCAGGGCAAGGACACGAACGCCGGCTACGACCAAGACCCGCAGTACAGCCCCGACGGCACCATGCTGGCATGGAAGAGCATGAAGAGGGACGGCTACGAGAGCGACAGGACGCGACTGTGCGTGCTAAACCTCGCCACGGGAACCAAGACATACGTCACCGAGGAGTTCCAGAGCGGCGTGGATGCCTTCTGCTGGACGCCAGACAGCAAGTCGATATACTTCACAGGCGTATGGCAGGCACGCTCGATGGTGTACTCCACGAATCTCAAGGGCGAGGTCAAGGCTGTCACGACGGGCGACTACGACTACGGGAACGTCATCTGCCTTCCGCAGGGCAAGCAGATACTAACCAACAGGCACAGCATCTCCGCCCCCGACGACCTCTATGTGCTCACTTCCGTAAGGAAGAAGGGAGTGGTTACCCGCCAGCTGACTTTCGAGAACAAGGAAATAACCGACGGGCTAACCTTCGGCGAGGTGCGCGAGAGGATGGTGGCCACCACCGACGGCAAGCAGGAACTCTGCTGGGTAATCTACCCTCCGCACTTCGACCCCACGCGCAAGTACCCCACCCTGCTCTTCTGCGAAGGGGGACCGCAAAGCCCGGTCAGCCAGTTTTGGAGCTACAGGTGGAACTTCCAGATAATGGCTGCACACGGCTACATCGTCATCGCCCCCAACAGGCGCGGGCTGCCTGGCTTCGGCATGGAGTGGCTGGAGCAGATTAGCGGCGACTATAGCGGCCAGTGCATGCGCGACTACCTGTCTGCCATCGACGACATAGCCCGGGAGGACTACGTGGACAGGGACAGGCTCGGATGCGTGGGCGCAAGCTTCGGGGGCTACAGCGTATATTGGCTGGCAGGCAACCACGACAAGCGGTTCAAGGCATTCATAGCTCACGACGGTATCTTCAACACCACACAGCAATACTATGAGACGGAGGAGATGTGGTTTCCCAATTGGGACCTCGGAGGCTCGCCCGACCGTTGCCCAACCGCCAAGGCATACGCCGACAGCCCGCACCTGTACGTCGACAAGTGGGACACGCCCATACTGTGCATACACGGGGAGAAGGACTACCGCATCCTGCACAGCCAGGCACAGAGCGCGTTCAGCGCGGCAAGGATGCACGGCATACCGGCCCAGCTACTGCTCTTCCCCGACGAGAACCATTGGGTGCTGAAGCCACAGAACGGAATACTCTGGCAGAGGACTTTCTTCCGCTTCCTCGACAAGTGGCTCAAGTACTGAGGTTGCACCCCAATGCTTGGCTTTGGATTATACATGAGGCATGGCGCGGCAGGCGTCCATCTTGAAAGAACAACAATATCAAACCAACAATAATGATACGGAAAAAACTCAGCGACAGCGCAGCCATGAGATGGCTTGCGCTTGTCATAGTGGCCGCAACCATGATGTTCGGCTACTTCTTCACCGACGTGATGTCTCCGCTGGAGCCTCTCCTCACGGCATCCCCCGAGCAGGGAGGACTGGGATGGACGAGCGACGAGTACGGATTCTTCAGCGGTTCGTACGGATTCTTCAACGTCTTCCTGGGTCTGCTCTTCGTGGGAGGCATCATACTCGACAGGTTTGGCATCCGCTTCACGGGAACCATGTCCACCCTGCTGATGTTCGCTGGTGCGCTCATCAAGTGGTACGCCGTGGGACACCCCTTCGAGGGTCAGTTCATGGGATATGGCATGCAGGTCATAGTGGCATGCCTTGGCTTTGCCGTCTACGGCGTGGGATGCGAGATAGCAGGCATCACGGTCAGCAAGGTCATAGTCAAGTGGTTTACGGGGCACGAGCTTGCCCTTGCCATGGGAGTCCAGGTGGGACTGGCAAGGCTTGGCACGGCGGCAGCCCTGAGCCTGGCCCTACCCTTCGCCACCAAGATGGGCAGCGCAGCCGCGTCGGTCGGCCTTGGTGCAGCCATGCTGTGCATCGGCGTCCTGGCGTTCTTGGTCTACAACGTGATGGACAGCCGCCTCGACCGCACGTCGCAGGCTGCTGACAGCGCACCCGAGGAGTCGCTCAAGTGGTCGGACATCGTCTACCTGGTCACCAACCGCGGCTTCTGGTACATAGCCCTGCTCTGCCTCATGTTCTACGGCGGCGTGTTCCCCTTCCTGAAGTTTGCCACCAGGATCATGGTGGTCAAGTACGGCGTGGACGAGAGCGTGGCAGGCTCCATACCCTCCATGCTACCCTACGGCACCATCGTGCTCACCCCGCTGTTCGGCTACATCTACGACAAGGTAGGCAAGGGAGCCACCCTCATGATAATAGGCTCGCTGCTGCTCACCTTCGTCCACACCATGTTCGCCATGCCCCACGGCACGGTAGTGATGGCTGTGGCGATGATGGTGGTGCTGGGCGTGGCGTTCGGACTGGTGCCCAGCGCAATGTGGCCCAGCGTGCCCAAGATAATACCCATGCAGGTGCTGGGCACGGCATACGCCCTGATATTCTACATCCAGAACATCGGGCTCTCGTTGATACCCATCTGGATTGGCAAGGTCAACCAGGCCAACACCGACCCTGCCACGGGCATCATCGACTACACTCAGACCATGAGCATCTTCGCAGCCTTCGGCGTGGTGTCCATCGTCATCTCGATACTCCTCTGGATTGAGGACCGCAGGAAGGGCTACGGACTGGAGAAGAGCAACATTTCCGGAAAGTGACAGGGAGGGGGATGTTCCATATCGCATACGATTTTATGGGACATCCCTGAAATTTGACCCCACTACCTGTAGTAAAGGGCACCAGTTGGTTGTCAGACATACGGACAAGTTCACCAACGCGATACAAAATGTAAAGATGAAAACAGACGAACAACTATTCTCCAAGGTGGTAAAGGAGAACAAGAGCACCATCTACTCCGTGTGCTACATGTTCTCTGACGACTCCGACGAAGTGGCTGACCTGTTTCAGGAAGTCCTCATAAGGCTATGGAGAGGCTTCGGTTCGTTCCACGGGCAGAGCGACATCAAGACGTGGATATACAGGGTAGCACTCAACACCTGCATCACCATCGACAAGAAAAAGAAGCGCAGGAGCAAGGCAAGGCTCTCGATGGACGTCGACTACTTCGACGAGAGCGAGTCGTCGACGGCACAGGTTAGGATGCTGCACGACCGCATCGCACGCCTGCAGCCCCTGGACCGTGCCATCGTCCTGCTGTGGCTGGAGCAGGTCAACTACGAGGAGATAGGTGCCATCGTAGGCATCAGCGCGAAGAACGTGTCGGTACGCCTTACCAGGATAAGGCTTCAACTGAAAAAGATGTCTAACACTAACGATTAACAGGATATGGAAGAAAACAACCTTTCGAACGAACTGGAGCAGATGCGACAGCAGATGCGCGACTTCAAGGCCCAATTGGAGAGGCAGGCCATTGTCAACGAGGACCTCATCGTCTCGTCTATGAAGAAACGTATGTCATGGATCAGGAAGTACGTCGTGTTCCAGATCTGCCTCCTGCCGTTAGTGATTCTCGCTTGGCTCGGCATCAAGGAGTATGCAGGCCTGTCGTGGTACAACTACGGATTCCTCGTCGTAATGCTCATAGTGGACGTTACCATCGACTACCGCATCAACATGTCGGCACTCACCGACGACGACTACCACTCGTGCAACCTGATAGCCACCGTCACCAAGCTCACCGAGATGAAGGGGCGCAGGCGCATGGCGATGCAGGTCAGCATACCATTGCTCGCGCTATGGTTAGTATGGAGCGGCATAGAGACGTGGGTCAACTTCCCGAGCGATGCCCCCGACTTCATGCGGGGCACGCTGTACGGAGGATTGATAGGAGGAGTCTTCGGTGCCTTGCTGGGCATGTACATAGCCTACCGCGTCTACCGCAAAATGCAGGCCACCAACGACGAGATGATATCCCAGATACACAAGCTGACGGATGCCTGATGCGCCCTACCCGCTTGCAACACGGCTTGGTGGCGTGCGCGGCACTTGCCTTGGCATCCTGCATGACCGGATGTACGGACGGGGGCAAGTCCATCGCAACATGCCGGGAGGGGGCATGGCGCATCAGCCTGGAACAGAGGACGGACTCGCTCCACGCCTTGCTGCTATACGTGAAAGGGGAACTGACGGACAGTTTCCTGCTGCCATGGCCCGTATACAGGCTGGAGTGCGGCGACCTTACGGGCGACGGCATCCCCGAGGTATGCGTAGGGGTGGTGAAGCCCACGCGCTACCATCCCCGGGAGGAGCGCAGGCTGTTCATCTTCCACCTCTTCGAGGGCAGGTACATCCGCCCGCTGTGGCTGGGCTCCAGGGTAGGCAACACCCTGCTCGACTTCCACGTCTGCCGCGATTCCACGCCAGCCTGCATACATACCACCGAGTATCTCGGGAACGGAAAAGGCATACGGCGCGAATACTTCCACAGGGGATTCGGACTCCAGTACCGGAAGGACCTCACGGACACGATACGCACAAGAGACCTACGACCATGAAAGGAGGAGAAGAAAGACGTGAGAGACACCATTGCTCATGGCTCATCGCTCATCGCCCATCGCTCATTACTCATCGCTCACCACCCATTTCTCATGGCTCATTGCTCATCGCCCATTGCCCATTGCTCTTCCCCCTAAACAGGGGGACTGAGGGGGTCTTCTCATTACTCATCGCCCTAAACATGAATTGACTAACTTATTGGACAAACGCCTAAACACAGACTATCATGAACAGACATCACGCATTTGCCACGACCATCATCCTCGCCACGTCGCTTGCCGCCATCTGCGGATGTGGCGGACGCCCGGGCTCGGCAGGCACCGAATCCTCGGGACAAGCCTCCATGCAGGCTGAAAGCACTACGCCGGCCTACGGGGGCGACCTGCTGCCCGACGACCTCTTCTTCATGCTGCAGGACGAAGCCCTGCCGCAGGAGGTGGACACCACACAGGACATCAGCCGCCTCTCCTACAGCCAGCTGCGACTGCTCCGGGGCTACGTCTACGCCATACACGGGCACTGGTTCATGGAGGGAGACCTCAACAACTTCTTCTGCCGGCACACCAGATGGTACTTCGACTACACCTACGACAAGTGGGACGACTTCGACTACAGCCGGGACACGGCAAGGGCGCAGCTGACCGAGCGATACTTCAAGGCCCTCTACTCGGACGACCCTACGGAGGCATACGCCTTCTTCGACCTCACGCCTGGCGAGCTGGCGTTCGTGGGACGCATCGACGCTCGCATGGACTCTCTGGCCCGACACAAGCAGGCAACCTCGCCCGAGGGCATCAGCCTGCTCGATCCCGACATGGCCGTCAACCACTTCCAGCTCTACCGCCCCGACACCTGCATCACGCGGCTGCTGCGCACCCACAACATGGCCTTGCAGCCCTCCACGTGCCAGCAGCTGTTCAACATCTACGAGGCAAACAACTACCACTGCATACCCAGCTTCGTCACCACCGACGTAATGCTGCAGGCCACGCACATGTACTTCAGCTACGTACTGAAGAGCATCGAGAGGCACGACCTCGTACAGTCGCTCTACTCGGCGATGGCAAACCTTCTCCGTACGTGCGACGAGAAAAGGCTGTGCATGTGTCCCGAGATGCGCAACTTCGGCGACATCGACCTGGCTGTGTACTGCGCCGTCGCACTTAAACTGCTGGGTGCCGACCCCATGAGGATGTTCGAAGGGCTGGACCACAGGCTGCTCGAATACGGCAAGGACCTATACGACCGCGAGCTCTCCCTCGTGGAGAATGCGCAGGACGCACCCTCGCCCCTGTTCCGTACCAAGACGGACTTCCCCTACTCCCTCTTCAAGCCACGAGGGCACTACACGCGCAGCGACGAGTCGGCACGCTACTTCCGCGCCATGATGTGGATACAGAAGGGATGCTTCATGCGCGAGGACGGCGACCAACTATACATGGCTGCCAACCTCGCAACCCTAATCAACGACACGCCCCTCGCACAGTTCCACCTCCGGCGGCTGAACCAGGCCATCACCTTCCTCATGGGACGGCCAGACAACGTCTCGGTCCTGGACCTTGCCGTGTGGATGCGAAGCGAGATGCCCAACCCCGCCGACCTCGACGACAAGGAGCAGATGGGACGCATAGACGAATGGCTCAGGGAGCAGTTCAGGAACGCAAACCGCATACGTCCCAAGGTGGACACGGACGGAATGAAGGACGAGCTCAACATGATGCCAAGCCGCTACACCTCCGACGGCGAGATACTCGCCACTCTATACGACCCCAAGCCCGACGCACCGCGCGCATATCCCTCGGGGCTGGACGTGATGGATGCAATGGGCGTGAAGGAGGCAACATCCATACTCTCCGCCATCAACAAGCAGCAGCCCTGGGCCGACTACGACAGGCTGCGTGACGAACAATTCCGTAGGTGCGAGAAATTCTCGGGATGGGACAACACCCTCTACGACAAGTGGACGCACATCCTATGCGTCATGCAGGAAGGCAGGGACGAACAGCCGGCATACATGAAGACTAAGGCCTGGAGGCGAAAGCAACTGAACACGGCACTCGCCTCATGGGCACTGCTCAAGCACGATGCCGTGCTCTACGCCGAGCAACCCATGGCAGCCGAATGCGGAGGCGGAGGACTGCCCGAGCCGACGTATCTGGGCTACGTGGAGCCAAACCTCCCCTTCTGGAAGGAACTGGAGAGCCTCGTAGCAATCACACAGGATATGCTCCGGCGCAACAACCTCCTCACCGAGACCCTCGAACACAGGGGCAGGAACCTGGCGAACATCGTCGCCAAGTGCCGGCAGGCGGCCGAGAAGGAACTCGCGGGACAGCCGCTCACCGAACAGGAGCACGCCGACATACACCACCTGGGCTCCACCCTCGAATGGTTCACCCTCTCAGTCATCGACCCCGACGAGACCTACCCGTCGTGGGACGTGCTGGAAGGTGCCGACCGCTGCGTGGCGCAGGTCAGCGACGTCTTCACGCGCAACGTGCCGGGATGCGGCAAGAACGGCATTCTCTACGAAGCGGCAGGCCTCCCCATGGAGATATACGTAGTGGTGGAAATAGGCGGCAGGTGCTACCTCACTCGGGGTGCCACGTACAGCTACTACGAGTTCGTACGCCCCCTGGGCGACCGCCTCACCGACGAGCAATGGCAGGAGATGCTCTACTCCGGCAAGGGCGTGCCACCCATGCCCGAATGGATACAACCCTACCTGACGCGCAAGCCAGCACGCGCCGACGAACGCTTTGTCTACAGCGCGGGATGCTGAACCTCCGACTGCTGCCCTGGCTGCTCCTGACTACGGCGTGCCTCGCCGCATGCGCACCCAGGCAAGGACAGACAGCCACCACGACGACGGGGGACGGCGACTCGCTGGTGGTATTCTTCACGGGCGACCTCCTGCTCGACCGGGGCGTGCGCACCGCCATGGCATCCCACCCCGCCGACTGGCTCCTGGCCGACGTGGCACCCGTGCTACGCCGCGCCGACGCCACGGTAGCCAACCTCGAATGCCCCCTCACGCAAGTCTCCACTCCGGTGGGCAAGCGATACATCTTCCGCGCCGACACATGCATGGCATCCATGATGCGCAGGGCGGGAATCACCCACGCCAACCTCGCCAACAACCACACCAACGACCAGGGAGAGCAGGGACTCTGGTCCACCATGCACTCACTCACCCGTGCAGGAGTGGTGCCCATCGGGTGCGACACCGTGAGCGACGACACCGCCCGCCTCATACACCCCTCCATCGTAAGCAAGGGCGACCTCCGGCTCGCCCTCTTCCCTGCCGTACTGCTCAGCCAGGAGAACTGGATGCCACGCCCCGGCGCACTCTCGCCCCTGCAGCCCTCGCTCCGCCAGCTGGAACGCTCCGTGCGCGAACACGCCAGGCGGCACCCCACCCACCGCATAGCCTGCATACTCCACTGGGGAGTGGAGTTCCAGACCCAGCCCACGATGCAACAGATGGCACAGGCCGCCATCCTCGCCGGCGCAGGAGCCGATGCCATCATAGGCCACCATCCCCACGTCGTGCAGCACCCCAGGCGCAGCGACCCCATACCCACCTTCTACAGCCTCGGCGGATTCGCCTTCGACCAGAGCCACCCCCTCGCCCGACGGGGAGCCGTGGCACGCATCGTGGTACACCCAGACACGCTCACCGCCACGCTCATACCAATAAGCATCAACGCATGCCGGCCCGAATGGGACAGGCAGCACGACTTATGACCTTAGAATATTGCAAATGCAGGTTGCTGCCATTCCGCCCTCCGTAGTGTAGTGATCCGTGATTCCGGCTTGCCCGGAGGCTCGGGGAATGTCGTGCAGGCTTGCAAAGCCAACTTTTTGCTCCCTGACAAGCAAGAAACGCACGTTTCCAGCCTCTTTAATCAAGATAAAGAATTTGTGGTTGCCTACATACACTTGGTCGCTTATTGTCTCTAACTTGCATATTTCTCTTTTTCACTCAGTCACGATGCCCGGCTCCTTCATGCAAATAATAAATCCGCTGCGTTATAGACTAATAATCGGCACAAGCTAATTTATAGAACACCCCCTTAAATGTTACTTGCGAAGTCGGACTTCCCTTATTATTTGACTTTTTTTGACGATGAAAAGGTACGGCCATCACTCCGTCCACAAAATGTGTTATTGCGGATTTACGCATTTTCGCATGCGCAGTCGTCTGCCCACACACATGAATTCTCCACCTACTGATTGACGGCAACCTTGCGCTTGCCTACAATATACATTCCAGGTGACAACCCCCTGACGGCATCTGCCGCTGGGATGCCGGCACCACACCTGCGGAGTTCCGCACCCGTCAGCGCATACACCCCGACTGGAGCATTGCCTTTTGGAGAGCCTACGGTGATGCCACCTATGGCAGATGTTGACATGTCGCCAAGGAAACCGGTCATATTATCATAGTAGCCTCCCTCATGGTAATCAAGGTCGGAAGTCTGGGGGGAACCCTTGACTGAGAAGATGATGCCCGTGGGCGTGCCATCCGTCGAAGCGGGGCCAACCCACTTCCATACCTCATTGCCCTTGTCGGTTGTGCCCACCTTGGTACACGGCACTCCCGGCCATGTGCCGCCCGTGAAGTTCTTGCCGTCGTTCCAGCACCAGCAATATATGCCGTCGGAAGTGTTCCAATACGAAGGCACCTCGAAGAAGGCATACATCCTGCCCTCCTCGGGAGTGCAGCAGTCGGGCATGCCAAACTTGCCATCCCCATCCTTCAGGTCGTCCAGCGGGGATATGTCGAGCTTGTCCTCGACGTATATCTTGTAGTTACTGCCCTCCAGGGCCAACTTGAACCCGTTGGGCACGATGCCGCCGGTGTTGCCGAGCAGGCACATCACCGAAGCGTTGCTTCCCTTAACCTTCACATGATAGCCGGCGGAATAGGTCTTAGTCCCCGTGATAAGGCTCGTATTTGAGATACCCGCAAGCCGGCGGATGAGTATCATCTTCTTGATGGCCGTCTTGTATGCCTTCCAGTGGTTGAGGAAGACGCACGGGGTGCCGGGCATAGTGAGGATATAGGCGTTGGCAGCCTCAAGGTTGGCGGGACACTTGTTGTCGTCGCGATAAGTGTCGTGGTTGTCGACGAAGGTTACTGAATATCGCTTGTAGGTTGCATCGGAGGCGAGGCTGCTGCCGGCGAGACGGCTCCACTGCCCCCTGCCGATGGCATCGTTGATGTAATACTTCAGGGGAAAGTCGAAGGCGGCACTCTGGATTACGCCTTGCACCCTGGTGCCGCTTATCCACGTCTTCACGGACGCAGGATTGCCATCCCAATACTCGCCTACGGAGTATTCGACCTTGGCTTCGGCATTGTACATGCCGTTATACTTGGGCGCATACCCCTTGACAAAGTCATAGCGGAAGCCTGCGTATCCGATGTCGTTCTTGAGGAAGTCGAGATACGCCTTCACGTTTTCCTGCACGTTGGCAGAGGTGTGGTCAAGGTCGCGTGCCCCATTCCAGGGCTCGCCTGTATCCTTTGCCCCGGTAGGCTTATAGCCATTGTTTGCACACTCGTCATCGGAGCAGATGTCAGCCAGTCCAAGTCGATAGGTCTTACCATTGTTCCTCTCTGCCGGGAAATCCACCCACGAGCCACCTGTACCTACACCGTTGCGATGGTTGATGACCACGTCGGCAATGAAACCCACACCCTTGTCCCTATAGGTCTTGATCATTGAGCGTAGCTGAGCCTTGGTGCCGAAGGCGCAATCCTGCTTGAACCAATAGACAGGATGGTAGCCCATGTTCATGGACATGCTGCCCGCATAGGCAGAGTTGGGAACCCACACGAGGCTGAAATACTCTGAGATCTCGTCTGCCTGCCCTTCAAGCACGGTCCATCGCGAATCTGCGTATGAATCCCATGCAAACCCTTGCAACATAACGCCCTTATAGTCGGCTGGCCAGCCCTGAGCCATCATTGCCGCTGATGAGAGCAAGACGGCGACAAACGCATACAATTTCTTCATGTCTGGGACATTTACCTTTCGGATTATGCGCAAAATGTAGTAAAAAACCATGTGATATAAGTGAAAAATGTCGGTAATTATTACTTGTCGTGTGCCGTTGGTATAATCCGTGAGAAATGATTGGTTCATAGGAATCGTGCGGCTAATCCTGTACGTAGAATTGCCTGAAGGCACGTATGCAATACTCGTGGTCGGCAGTGGAGCCTGTCTCCCTTGCGCTGTGCATGCCCAGGATGGGATTGCCCATGTCCACGCCCCGCATTGGAAGGGACGAGGTCAGTATGTTGCCGAGTGTACTGCCTCCTGCCACGTCGCTATGGTTGACGAATTTCTGGCAAGGCACGGATGCTGCCCGGCAGATGGATGCGAAGACGGCTGCGGAGACGGCGTCGCTGGCGTATTTCTGGGAAGCGTTGAACTTGATGGCGGGTCCGCCACCCAGGATGGGCTTGTTCGTCGGGTCGTACTTGTCGGGATAGTTGGGATGCCAGGCGTGGGCATTGTCGGCGGACACCATGAACGAGCGTTCGACGCATGTATGGAAGCCCTCCTCGCCTCCGCCCTGCCATTCCACCATCCTGCGCAGAAGCGAGGCAAGGAAGGGGCTGCCCGCACCCTGCTTGGTCTGGCTGCCTGTCTCCTCGTTGTCGAAGACTGCCAGGCACTGGGTGGCATCCGTCATGGTGTCGCACGCCTGTGTCAATGCGGTGCATCCGGCATGCACCATGCTGAGGTCGTCGAGCCTACCGGCTGAGATGAACTCGTCGTGCACGCCGAAGGTGCAGGCCGGCGTGGTGTCGTAGAGGTAGAGGTCGAAGTCGAGTATCTCGTCCCTGCGGCATCCCAGCTCGCTGCAGATGACGTCACACAGCATCCTACCAGCCTCGTTGCCGTCCGCCAGTCCTAAGAGTGGCAGCATGTCGTGCTGCCGGGAGAGCTTCACTCCGTCGTTGACGGCGCGGTTGAAATGGATGGCGAGGTTGCTGATTTGCATCAGCGGCCTCCTGACGTGCAGGAGACGGTTGGATGGCTGCATGGGGTTGTCGCTCCGGAGGATGACGCGTCCGGCTACGGAGAGCGGGCGGTCGAACCACGTACTCAGTATCGGTCCGCCGTAGACCTCGGTGTTGAGGCGCGTCAGTCCGCTGGCGTCGCGCATCTCGGCGTTGGGCTTGATGCGGAACGTGGGCGAGTCGCTGTGCGCGCACACCATGTGGACCCCCGCCTCTGACAGGGGCTTACCGCCGATGCGGAAGGCGTATATCGAGGAATCGTTCTTCCTGACGTAGAACCGCTTGCCCGAAGGCATCTCACCAAGTGGACAGGCCGCGTCGAGCTCGACGAAGCCACAGGACTGCAACCGCCTAGCCACGGTATCGACGGCAAGGAAACTGACCGGAGAGTCGCTGAGGAAATTTATCAAGTCTTGTACCATAAAAATAATGTTTTTTCTTTGTTCAATGGATAAATATGTGTAATTTTGTCTTAAATTATGTTGCAAAGATAAGAAAAAATCACATGGCAGGTATGAAACAGGAAGATAAAATCACTGAAAAGCCATCAAAATACGACAACCTCGACAAACTCGGCGTAACGGAGATACTGAAGTATATCAACGACGAGGACAGACTCGTGGCGGAGGCCGTGAGCAGGTCGCTGCCCATGGTTGGCAACCTGGTAGAGGCCATAGAGCCACGCATGAGGCAGGGCGGCAGGCTCTTCTACGTGGGCGCAGGCACCAGCGGCAGGCTGGGAGTGCTGGACGCAAGCGAACTGCCTCCCACATTCGGCGTGCCCGACACATGGGTCGTAGGGCTCATAGCAGGTGGGGACAGGGCTTTGAGACATGCCGTGGAGAATGCCGAGGATGACACGGAACAGGCCTGGGCCGACCTCGCGCCATACTGCCCCACGCCAGCCGACAGCCTGATAGGCATTGCAGCCAGCGGTACCACACCCTACGTCATAGGAGCGGTGGCCAAGGCAAGGGAGATGGGCATGGTGACAGGCTGCATCACCAGCAACCCCGGCTCGCCCCTGGCCGACGCCGCACAATATGCCATAGAGACCATCGTGGGACCCGAGTTCGTGACGGGCAGCAGCCGCATGAAGAGCGGCACGGCGCAGAAGATGGTGCTGAACATGATTTCCACCACGCTGATGATACGGCTCGGGCGAGTGCAGGGCAACCGCATGGTGAACATGCAGCTGACCAACGCCAAGCTCTTAGACCGCGGCACCCGAATGATAGAGGACTCCCTGGGGGTAGGCTACGAGGAGGCGCGAGAGATGCTCCTCAAGGCCGGCAGCGTGAAAAAGGCGATGGAACGATGCAGATGAAGGACAAGAGACACATAGCGGTGGCAGGCAACATAGGCAGCGGCAAGACCACCCTGACAAGACTGCTGGCAGAGCACTACGGATGGGAACCGAGGTTCGAGGCCGTGACGTACAACCCCTACCTCGAGGACTACTACAGGGACATAGAGAGATGGTCCTTCAACATGGAGGTGTACTTCCTGAAGGAGAGATTCAAGGACCTGCTTGCCATGCAGGCATCGGACAAGACATTCATACAGGACCGCAGCATCTACGAGGGCGTATACGTCTTCGTGGAAAACAACCGCAGGATGGGACACCTCTCCGAGAGGGACTTCGAGGCGTACATGGAGCTGTTCGGGCTGATGACCGACATCGTGAAATACCCAGACCTGATGATATACCTCCGCTCGGGCATCCCGCACCTCGTGACAAACATACAGAAGAGGGGGCGAGGATACGAGCAAACGATGCAACTCGAATACCTGCAGGGACTGAACAACCTGTACGAGGAGTTCATCCTCGACAAGTACAAGGGCACCGTGCTCACGATTGACGTGGACGACATGGACTTCCTTGCCGACAAGCGCGACCTGAACTCCATCATACAGAAGACCGACTCGCTGCTGTACGGCATGTTCCCCATCGCCGGCGCGAAATGACGGCACACACGCCTCCGCTAACGGCCCCCCCGCGACATTCAACCAAACAAGAACATATAAACATACCAAAACCATGCACATAGCAATAGCAGGAAACATAGGATGCGGCAAGACCACGCTCACCAAGCTGCTGGTGAAGAGATACGGATGGCTGCCTAAGTTCGAACCCGTAGAGCACAACCCCTACCTCGAGGATTTCTACAAGGACATGGACAGATGGTCGTTCAACCTACAGGTGTACTTCCTCAACAAGCGATTCCGGGACATAGTGGAGATAGCCCGGAGCAAGGACACCATAGTGCAGGACAGGACCATCTTCGAGGATGCCTGCATCTTCGCACCCAACCTACACGCACAAGGGTACATGAGCGATCGCGACTACGAGAACTACACGGAACTCTTCGACCTAATGATGTCGCTCGTGGCACTGCCCGACCTGATGATATACATCCGGAGCACGGTGCCAAACCTCATAGCACACATCAGCAAGAGAGGCAGGGAATACGAGCAGAGCATACGCATCGACTACCTCAACGGACTTAACGACAGGTACGAGGAATGGATCTCGGGCTACAAGGGCAAGCTACTCATAGTAGACGGAGACAGACTGAAGTTCGAGTCCGAACCCAAGGACCTCCAGCAGATAACCGACCAGATAGACTCCCTGCTGTATGGCCTCTTCTAAAAGGAAACTGCTCTACGAAAGGGTGACGAGCTACTTCCGGCAGGCCATGCCCGTAGCCAGGACGGAACTCAACTACGGCTCGACGTTCCAGCTGCTCGTAGCCGTCATGCTCAGCGCACAATGCACCGACAAGCGCATCAACCTCGTCACGCCACGCCTCTTCGCCGCCTACCCTACGGCAGAGGCAATGGCACACGCCACGCAGGAGGAGATACTGGAATACATAGCCTCCGTCTCCTACCCCAACAGCAAGGCACGCCACCTGACCCAGATGGCAAGGATGCTGCACGAAGAGTTCGGCGGCGAGGTGCCAGACACGATGGAACAGCTCGTCAGGCTGCCGGGAGTGGGAAGGAAGACGGCAAACGTCATCCTTAGCGTAGCCTTCAGCAAGGCTGCCATGGCGGTGGACACGCACGTCTTCAGGGTAAGCCACAGAATCGGACTGGTACCCGCATCCTGCACCACGCCGCTCGCCGTGGAAAGGACCCTCGTCAGGTACTTCAGGCCCGAGGACATATACGACGCACACCACTGGCTGATACTGCACGGCAGGTACACATGCACCGCACGCAACCCGAAATGCCCCAGGTGCGGACTCCATGACATTTGCCTGAGGAAGGGCGTTGAAAATTTAACGTGAAATATTTGTCCCGTTGGACAAAGTTTCGTAACTTTGCACGGACTTTGGAAATGTATAACGAACATACACAGAAATACTAACAATCATAAATCAAAAGAACATGAACATCAACGATTTCAACTTCGCCGGCAAGAAGGCGATAGTTCGCGTGGACTTCAACGTGCCACTGAACGAGAACGGAGAGATTACCGACGACACACGCATCAGGGGTGCACTGCCCACACTGAAGAAGATCCTGGCCGATGGCGGAGCATGCATCATCATGAGCCACATGGGCAAGCCCAAGGGCAAGGTCAACCCCAAGCTTTCGCTGGGACAGATAAAAGATGCCGTCAGCAAGGCTCTCGGCGTACCCGTAGCATTCGCACCCGACTGCGCCAAGGCTGCCGACGCTGCAGCAGCACTCAAGATGGGCGAGGCACTCCTGCTGGAGAACCTCAGGTACTATCCCGAGGAGGAAGGCAAGCCTGTGGGCATCGACAAGGAAGACCCCGCATACGACGCAGCCAAGAAGGAAATGAAGGAAAGGCAGAAGGAATTTGCCAAGACCCTGGCAAGCTATGCCGACTGCTACGTGATGGACGCTTTCGGAACCGCACACCGCAAGCATGCCTCCACTGCCGTCATAGCAGACTACTTCGACGCAGACAACAAGATGCTCGGCTACCTCATGGAGAAGGAAGTGAAGGCCGTTGACAACGTGCTGAGCGACATCAAGCGTCCGTTCGTAGCCATCATGGGAGGCTCGAAGGTATCAAGCAAGATAGGCATTATCGAGAACCTCCTGGGCAAGGTAGACAAGCTCATCCTCTGCGGAGGCATGACATACACCTTCTCGAAGGCTCACGGCGGCGAAATAGGCAACTCTATCGTGGAGCTCGACAAGCTCGACGTGGCACTCGGAGTGGAGGAATTGGCTAAAAAGAACGGCGTGGAACTCGTTCTCGGAGTGGATTCCGTAGTATGCAACGACTACGACTTCGCCTCGGCAAGCGTAAAGCCAGGTGCCGACATCAAGGTAGTGCCATCAAACCAGATACCTGCCAACTACGAAGGACTGGATGCAGGACCAGAGAGCAGGAAGAAGTTCTGCAAGGCACTGGAAGGCGCAAAGACCATTCTGTGGAACGGACCTGCCGGAGTGTTCGAGTGTGACGACTTCTGCGACGGCTCGCGTGCCATAGGAGATGCAGTGGCTAAGGCAACAGCAGAGGGAGCCTTCTCTCTCATAGGTGGTGGCGACTCAGTGGCATGCTGCACCAAGTTCGGACTTACCGACAAGGTTTCCTACATTTCCACCGGCGGTGGCGCACTGCTCGAAGCCATCGAGGGCAAGGTTCTGCCAGGCGTAGCAGCCATCAAGGGCTAAGAGCACACCAAGAGCCCAATGTAAAACAGACACAACGAAAGAGACATTCAATGAGCAAGACACTCGTCTGCATGATGATTCTAATGGCAATGGCCTCCTGCACGCAAAGGCAGGAGGCCATCGTCGCATCCGCTGATGGCGAACAGGCCGACAGTACGGCAACGCTCGTAGCCGTGATGCCTACGATGGGTTGCCTGCCACTATACTACGCAGAGGCCACCGGCATCGCTGACTCCGCCAACGTGATACTGGTGAGGTACAAGTCGCAGATGGACATCGATACCGCCATGGCAAACGGACACGTCGACATCGCCTACTCAGACCTCGTCAGGATAGCAAGGGCAGGAGGCAAGTACAAGCCCCTGGCAAGCGTCGTGGAGACAATCTCGATGATAGCTTCCAAGTCGCTGGAGGCTACAAACATCAAGCAAGCCAAGGACAGGATGATAGCAGTCGCCAGATACAGCGTCACCGACTATTGGTGCGACCGCATGCTCGACAGCCTCGCATCCGACTCCGACCTGTACTTCCGCCCACAGATTAACAACGTAGCCCTAAGGGGCAAGATGATGAGCAACGGACTGCTTGAGGCCGCAATGATGGGACTGCCATACTCGGAATGGGCTGTCATGGAGGGCAATACATGCCTGTTCCAGACAAACGACGACAAGCCTCATCTCGCTGCATGGACTGTGGCAGACACCACACGCGACGTGAGAAGCGAAGACTTCCTAAGCCTCGTCAGGACTGCAACCGGACTGCTGAACGACAGACTCAAGCCAGACACCATGCGAAGGAAAGAGGCTCTCTTGCCCGATACCATACGACGTATACTGATACGTGAGTACGAAATGCCCACACATATCGTAGACTCACTCCAACTCCCCCACTTAAGCCTACCCCACCCAGTAGACGAGGCCGACATACGGTCCGCCAAAGAATGGCTTCAAGGTCGCAATGCCAGGAAATAGTACTGGCTAACTGAGGACTTGGTGGCTCTTCTTCCTCACATAAACAGGAGCCTTTGAGTCTCTTCTTCCCCACATAAACAGAATACCTTTGAGTCTCTTCTTCCCCACATAAACAGAGGGAAAGAGGGGTTCACTCACGGCTCAAAGCAGTTTCTTGACCGACATGAAGATGCGGGCCCTGACCTTCCGCTTCAGGGGGAACAACTCCTTCCAGTTTTCCGGGGTAAGCAACATGCTGACAGACTTGTCACTCTCGAATATGTCCTGCAACTCGGAGGTAACGCCCTTGTCGAAGATGTAGGAATTTACCTCAAGGTCGAATCGCAGGGAACGAGCGTCGAGATTTGCCGTGCCTATGGTGCAGAACAACCCGTCCACCATCATCAGCTTGCTGTGGTGGAAGGCTCCTTCGTAATAGTATATGTCAGCCCCGCGCTTCATAAGCCTGTGCATCTCTATTCCCGTCACATCGGCATTAGCCATGCCGTCCGAACGCCTTGAAACCAAGAACTCAACCTTGACTCCACGCTTCAAGGCACGCTGCAGGGCACGCTTCACGTCGCCGAAAAGGCAAGGGTAAGGATTCACTATCTGTACCAGGCTGCGCGCATTGTCGATTGCGGTACAATACGTTTCGCGTATTATCTCCGGCGATTTCCTTGGGACGCGATTGCACACTGCCATCAGGACGGAATCGTTGGCATGGTGGCGGATCTCGTACATAGACGCATCGAGCCTTTCACCCGAGACCTTCTCCCAGAGGTCAACGAATATCATCTGGTAACCTTCCACGGCATCCCCCGTCACCCTCATGTGCGTATCCCTCCACGCCCCGACGCCGGGCTTGCCATGGATGTAGTAGTCTGCCACGTTCATGCCACCTGTGTACAGGAACTCGCCATCTATTATGGCTATCTTGTGGTGGTTGCGGTGAAAGAGGTGGTTTACCCATGGGAACTTCACCTTGTCGTAGGCATAGACCTTGACACCCCTGGCACGGTAAACGTCGAGGAACGAGTCCTTCAGGGGAAAGTCGCTGTGCGAGTTGCCGAAATAATCGTATATCACCCTGACCTCCACCCCTTGCTCCGCCTTACGAGCCAAGAGGTCGAAGAGCTGGCGGCATATACTGTCCTGCTGGAACTTGAAATAGTCGAGGTGGACATACCTCTCGGCATTCTGGATTTTGCCGAAAAGGTCCGAATACTTCAACTGGCACGATGGCAGGACAATTACGCTATTGTTGTGGTAGACAGGAATACCCTTCTGCCTGAAACAGGCGATGGTGGCAGAATCCGAACGCACATCGTCCTTGGCAAGGACGAAAAAGCATTGTAGCACAAGCGCAAAGGCAAGGCAAATGCGTAAAACGGGAAACAGCGTAAGACAGGCATGCAGCAATCCCATCATTCGAGGCAACGGAAATTGTCTACCACGCCTACAAGCCTGTGGCTGCCGTCCACTACGAGAACGGCATGTATCTTACGCTTGTGAAGAATCTCAAGAACCTCGTTGAGCTTTAGTGCCGGGTCGATGCAAACAGGGTTTGGCGTCATGATGGACTTCACGGGAACGCTGACAAACCTGTCCTGCAATCTCTCTGTTGCCCTGCGTACGTCGCCGTCGGTAACGATGCCCACTATCCTTTCGTCGTCGTCAGCCACCACTGCCAGTCCGAGTTTGCCTGCGCTCATGGTTATCAGCGCCTCTCCGAGTGTCGTGTCAGGATGTATGACGGGAAGGTCGTCGGTACGCATCACGTCCTGTGCAGAGACCAACAGCCTGTGTCCGAGACTGCCTCCAGGATGGAAGCGTGCAAAGTCACGCTCGCGGAAGTCCCTTGCCTCCATCAAGGCACAAGCCAGAGCATCGCCCATAGCAAGTGTCGCCGTAGTACTGCTGGTAGGGGCCAGGTTTAGCGGGCAAGCCTCCTCTTCCACCTTGACGTGAATGTGATACGTGCTGTACTTGGCAAGCAAGGAATCGGAATTGCCTGACATGCCGATGAGGGGTATCTTCCTCTCTATTAGGTAAGGGATGAACCTCAGCAGTTCGTCGGTCATTCCGCTGTTGCTGATAGCGAGCACCACGTCAGAGGGTGTCATCACCCCCAGGTCTCCATGGAACACGTCGAGGGGGCTGATGAAGAATGAGGGCGTACCGGTGCTGCTCAACGTGGCAGCAATCTTGGCCCCGATGTGTCCGCTCTTTCCTACACCTGTCACGATGACCTTCCCCTTACATTCCAGTATCAGACGGACTGAGCCCTCGAAGCTTCCGTCCAATTGCGGTATCAATCCCATTATTGCGCTTGCCTCGTCAGCAAGGCACTTCTTGGCTATCTTTAGATAATCTTTCATGTTTGGCATTTAGTATGATGCGTTGGATATATTGTCTGAATACGGTATTCACGCTACCTTCTCGGCCTGTGTGGCGGCGTTGTTCATAGCAACGACCTCACTACATCTTCCAGATTGTCAAGGCAAAGCATGTTCGGTCCGTCGCTCAGTGCGTTATCGGGATCGGGGTGAGTCTCGAAGAAATAGCCGTTTGCGCCGAACGCCCTTGCGGCGAGTGCCATGGATGGTACGAAGCGCCGGTCTCCCCCCGTCTTGCCGTTTGCCCCACCGGGGCGTTGCACGCAATGAGTGCAATCCATTATGACGCGTGGGGTGTATTGCAGCATGTCGGCGATATTGCGGAAGTCGACCACGAGGTTGTTGTAGCCAAACATATTGCCCCTTTCCGTCAGCCATACCTCCCCAGCCCCGCCCTCGCGGCATTTCTCAACGGGGTATTTCATGTCGTGTCCGCTCAGGAACTGAGCCTTCTTGACGTTTACTATCCTGCCGGTACGTGCGGCAGCCAGCAAGAGGTCGGTCTGCCTGCACAGGAAGGCAGGTATCTGCAAAACGTCTGCCACCTCTGCCACGGGCTGTGCCTGCCAGCTCTCGTGTATGTCTGTCAGTATAGGCAAGCCAAACTCTTCCTTTATGTCTGCAAGCATGGCAAGTCCCCTGTCTATTCCTGGTCCGCGATACGAGCCAAGGCTTGTCCTGTTTGCCTTGTCGAATGAAGCCTTGAAGTACATCGTGACGGAATATTCATTCCTAATCGAGACAAGTTCCCGGGCTACGGTCCTGAGTATGTCCATGCTCTCTATGACGCATGGGCCTGCTAT
>SFXD01000103.1 GCA_004559785.1 bacterium
ATTTGATTCCCAGTTTTTGGTTTAGGGCAATTGATACCTCCATCCATTACCCTAAACCTAAAGAATGTTTCCATCATCTCCCTTAAATGGAACGGAGGAATGCGGACGGAACTTGCATGATTAGCATGGCGTTTCTGTACAGGGATAACTATTGGTACACACACACATTTTGCCATCACCCGTAAAGACAGGGCAGTCATAAATCTTTGCGGATCCCGTGTTGCCTGTACCAACGGACTCACCACTACTCATGGCTTCTATGTTCTCCATCACCAACCCATTGCAGCGGTTATTCCTTATGTTTTGATATGATTTCCATACACCAAAAATAGATGTTGAGATAGCAATCGCTACAAAAAATACAGTCTTGTTACTTTTCATTTCTTCTTGAAATTAGATTATGAATTTATTGATTATTGTAATCTCGGAACATGAGATTGTTCGAATTGTTGATAGTTTTTCTCTCCTACATGATGTCACCTCCTTTCCTGTATTCCGTCCCCTCCTGCCGAGACGCTCTTCCACGTCCTGTCCTTCCTCAGCCTGCCCGTCAGCCTGTCCCTCGAGTACGTTATGCGGGTCACGACGCCTACGATGTATTCCCCGGGAACGAGGCCCCAGTTCCTCGAGTCGCTGGAGTCCATCACGTTGTCCCCTGCCATGAAGTAGTAGTCGTGCAGGAAGGTGTGGCTCCTGAGGGGCTTGCCGTCGGCATACACCCCGCCCGTCCCGGAGTCCCACGTGACGCGGCATCCCGTCTCCCATTCCAGCGGCATCCTGTAGTATGCCGCCATGCGCGGGGTGAGCTCCACCACGTCGCCACGACGGGGTATGTACGTACGCTGCATGTCCTTGGTGGTGTATGGCAGCCCGGGGTCGTAGGGATAGGTGGCCAGTATCTCGCGAGGGAGCAGGGAGTCGGGAGTCATGGAGAACCGCCGCTGCTCCTCCTCTACGCCGAGCACGCCCCCGTGGTTGCTGTTCCTGTAGAACCCGTGCTCCGTCCAGAGCGTGTCGCCGGGCAGTGCGACGCAGCGCTTGCAGTAGACGTTGTTGATGACGAAGCTGATGCGACCGCCGTGGTGGGGGAAGTTGAAGACCAGGATGTCGTTGCGCCTGACCCTCCTCCTGCCACGCAGCCTCACGCATTCCAGCTCGCCGCCCCCGGGAGGGAAGTCGAGGCTCGTGTACAGCCTCGCGCCCAGGATGGTCTTGTCCACCAGGACGCGGTCACCCGGTATCAGCGTTGGCGACATTGAGCCTGTGGGTATGACGAACTGGTCGAATGCGAGCGCACGGACGCACTGGCGGCTAACGTATATCAGCACGGTGAATGCCGCCGTAAGCAGCACGCAAAGGGCAATGCGGTACGACGCCCTCACGCAACGCCGGACACGGGACTTGCCTACCACCATGACTGCCTGCCGTCCTCGTAGGTGAATATCCTCTCGTCCCTGCCCTTAGTGAGATCCCTGAGCAGGAGCAGGGCTCCCGACGGCACTCCCCTCCATGGCAGGTACGGACGCTCCGCCACCTTCCGCCCAAGGCTCGCCCAGCCGCCGCCGTCCCAGTAGAAGAGCTCGTATAGGTCGCCTGCCTCCACGGCATTGCCGTCCCCTCGTCCGTAGTATACGATACGCTCCACCTTGACAGGCCTGCCGAGGTCGATGCCGACCCATGCGCTGTCGGGGTCGCCGGAGTCGAAGAAGGTCAGCAGGTCGCCGTCGAGCGCCTTTTCCCTCGTTACGCCGGGATTGTCCTTCCAGGAACCGGAGGTGCCCGTCACCGTGCCTTCCAGAGGCAGGCTGTCGCCCTGATGGTAGAAGGACATCTCCGCCATGTTGCAGAACGCCCCCTTCACGTACGAGATATACCTCCAGTAGCGGTATGCGGGCAGGCTGTCGGGCAGCTGCACCTCGTGCCCCCAGGCATGGTTCGCGGAGATGGTGTGTACCACGGTGCGCCTCCTGAAGCGCGGGTCGTCCGAGGCCTGGAACTCCCCTCCCTCCAGCCTGTAGAGCCACTTGTAGACATAGGGAAGCACGGGGTACTTCCTCCTAAGGCACACGTCACGGACCGAATCCAGGTCTGCCACGGCGGGCTTGCACGTCCCGTCGTACCCGAGCACGAACGGGTCGCCTATTGGCAGCATCGTGCCCGACCCGTCGTATCTCACCGGCAGGTACATCACACCAGTGCCCATGTCCCTGAAGACCGCCTTTCCGCCGGATGCCGTGCCGTATGCCACGGGAGTCCATTCCCTGTTGTCGAACACCGCAAGGTAGGCCGCACCATCCACGCCTGGCTGCACAGGGACGGTGGCATCGCGGGCGAGCAGCGACTCGCGCGTGACGTCCTTCACGAACACGTTGCGGAAGACGGGAGGTACGTATCCCTCAACGCTGTTCAGCCTGCACAGTTCGGGATTCCTGGCATAGGTGTGGCGGAACACCTTCGGCATGCGCTCGTCTTCCTTGTGGGGCTGTCCCGGCTGCGTGCACACCCCGCTGAACGGCACGTTGCGGCCGTCGCAGCAAGGGAGGACGTTCCACGTGTGCCCCAGGTCGCGGAAAGCCCACTGCGGGGTGAAGTCTATGTATACGGGTATGCCCTGGCTCCTGAGGTAGGCCGCCGCAATGCATGCGTAGTCGCTGCATTCGCCCATGTGAAGGCTGGCAAGGGTGCGCACGGGAAGGTGGGGATGGCGCACGCCCTTGGCGTCGGCCTTGGGCCTGACGCTGTCCGTCAGGGCCTTGTTCACGACCTTTGCGGCGGCGAGGGGGGAGTTCCTGTAGAGGTCGCAGTAGTCGAGCCTGTCCAGCAGTCGCACGTGTGCGCTGTCGAGCATCTCCCTCCAGCCGTCGAGGGGCTGGAGCTCTGCCGACTTGTAGGGCAGGAGTGCCTCGCAGAATTCCTCGAAGCACAGGTGCCTCGCCCACCTGCCGCCCTCCCATGCCTCGAAGGCGGCGTCTATGTTCCGTATCAGGTATTCCGCCGTAATGGTCCGGGAGTCGTAGGCCTTCTCGAGGCTTCCGATGCCGAGGCGTTCGGCGAGGCTGTCGACGGCCTTGCGGATGCTGTCCGTCCCTGCCCCTGCCATGGCGGACACTATGGAGTCCACCCCGGAGGCGTACCTGCCCATTGCCAGCGTGTCGCGGAAGGAGTAGTGCCCTGGCATGTTCACCACGAGGAACCTTGCCGCCTCATGCCTCAGCGTGCCTTCGGCGTAATGGCCGAGCACCTTCTCGAGCTCGTGCCTGTTCTCGCCCGCAAAGGAGAGGGCGGACTCCAGCTCGGCATCCCGGGATGTGCCCTCGCCGCAGGAAACGGAGGACAGGACGGACAACGCAATGGCAAGGCAAGCCAACCAATTCGCTTTCTTTTCAATCATTTTGTCGCAATACCTTACATTTGGGGATTTCAATTCTTTTCAGCACGAGAAACGGTGTCACGCAACTTCACTCGCCGTCACTTGAATGAGTAAACCAACAGGCAAGCTCCACCATTCCTCAGTAAGCTGTCAACGGCGGGAGGACATTGCCTGAACCCTTCTGACGCCAGGTCTTCGTACAGCCCGTAGTCGGACAGATAGGCAGCTACCTTGTCACCTATGGCGCACGTCAGTGGGAGTATGGCTGTGGCTATGTCGGAATCGGCATTCCTGAAAGTCTCGTGGAGACTGTCTCTCCTTATTGCTATCACCTCATCCTCACTACCCGATGCAACGTCAAGGAAGAGATAGTCCCTCGTCGCATGTGGGACCTCGCACAAATACCCATACCCCCTACTGGTTATTTCCTCGAAGGAAGGCCTTTCCCCCTCGGGAATGGGATTCGGCAAGGTAACGTTGCAGCGTCTTGGCTTTGTTTCGCCCTTTGAGAACAATACGGCTCCTTCCGTGAGGAAGGAACAGAAGAAGACGCCGTCCTCACACTTCGAGAAATAGGCATCCTTTCCTATCGGCTCGAAATAGTCGCCATCGTAGGGAAAGTGCCCGGCCAATATGACCTGGAACGTGGAATCCGTCTCCCATACGGCATAGTGCCCCTGGCTGGCATTTATTTCGGAGCGAGGGTTGTTCGGAAGGCATGTGTGCAGGAAACGGTTCTCTCCCAGACATTCGATGTCCCAGCTGACGAAAGGAATCTCCTTCCTCCCGACGAAACTTCCATCTGTTGCATCGTACATGCATATCGAGTGCCGGCAGTTGTCGATGACGTAGACCTTACGTTCGTCGACGGTGAAGTTGGCTATCTCCTGATATTCATTGTAAGCCTTCCCCCTGCTTGATATGCTGAACATGAAGTGTCCGTCATTTCCAAAAACGGCTATGCTGTGTTGCCTTTTGTAGAGTATGTAATAGCATCCGTTCTCGAACCTTACCTTGGCAGGTTCTGACATCGTATGGGACTCACTGCCATACAGTGGAAGGTAGGATATACCATCTACGATGCAGGAGGAGGTCTTCTCTATTACGTCTGGAATGACTATCCTGACTGCATCATATTTCCCGTTCTCTTCCTCTGCGCTGTGGGTACAGGAGGCCAGTGGCAGGAGGACGGCCCCTATGCATGACCGGAATACCCATTTCACTACTTTCGACTTGCTCATACGCTACAATACTTGTTTTTTGTGGGTTTAAAGTACGTTGGCAGTATCTTACGTATTGTCAGTTGTGGGTAGGACAATTCCTTGGGTTGCATCCATTTCCTCCACCCTGACATGTGATAACCTCTACCTTGCAGCGTTTCCATTTACTTATGCTTACGTTACATGTTGTAGAATATGCATAGCCATCAGGGTACTCGTAGCTGATCTCCCCGTCGCTCAGGGCCTCGATGTTCTCGAACACCAGCTTGTCTGCCTGCGACATTGCATTGTACTTGCCATAGGCAACGTAGCCCAGGTTGAATACTGCCGCCACTGCAAGGGTGGCGAAAAGGAATGCCTTTTTCATAATCTCTTTGTTTTTTAGTTAATGAATTTGTTTGTTGTCTCTACTTGTATCAATTCTCCTCGTTCTGGTAATCCAGCACCATCCGCATTATCCTCTTGTTGTTGAACTGGTTGACTACCAAGGCTTCTTGCCGCAACGTCTTTCCGAAAACGCCATCCCGGGACCTCACGGCTGCGGAATGGCTACAATTATTGATTCATTTAACCCAGATTTATTATCTTCTGATCCTTATTCTTGCATGGAAAGTCATTTCCGGCGACCCAAGGCTGACAGACAGGCTGTCACCATGCCCCACTGGCAAGTCAACGTCCTCCGACTCCTCCTCTATGACGAAGGAACACAACAAGGAATCCTTTCCGTCCCTTACAGTCAGCTCGTAGCCGCAGCATCCACCATGAAGATGGAGCCTGCGCCCATCCAATTCGGCAGAAGGACGGAAGCCATCGGCACTTTGCCGCCCTGCTTCGGGGATGAACGCTACGGGTATGACTTCGGCATGGATTCCTCCGTACATGCCAAGACCAGCAGGAAGCGAGAGTGCCAGCACGGCAACAGCCCGTTTCGTACGATGCGGCATGTACCGCAACATGACGGCTACGAGGGATAGCAGGAACAGGCACGCACTCTTGCAGAACGATTCCCACGGCGTCAGGTGGATGAACTCGCCGAAGCATCCGCACGACTCTATCTGTCCATAGGGGCAGGTGACGTTCATGTATGTCAAAGCCGTGAAGTACGCCAGGGCCAAGGGCATCACCCACGCCGCATACTTCCTGAAAGGCCGCACCATGGCGGCAAGCCCAAGCGTAAGCTCAGACAGGCATACCATGTTGGCGATAGCCATGCCATGGCCGTACAGCAGGTCGTAGCCCAGGAATGCCGTGAAGGCATCCACCGTCAGGGCGAACGAGCGTACGGACAGCCACTTGGACAGGCTCGAGAACACGAACACATTCATAGTCGTTTCCATTGTAATGTCTATCATTTGGTATTTCACATCTCTTCACACAGTCATCTCCTTCGCTGTCCTTCACATGCAGGTACAGGTGGCTGTCCGTAGCGGATATGTGGTATATCGGATGCGGGAAGCGTAATACGATTCTCCTGCTTCCGCTCCAGTCAAACACAAGGATGCAGTCAGAGCAATACGGCTCGTCCAAGATTCGCTTGTCCGAATACAGGGCAAAGACATGGCTGCTGTTTGCACACAGGTCCAGCACCCCGTTCCTCGTATCTGCCATGGGGACCACCTGACTCATTCCTCCCACCACCTCAGCCACGTAGTCGGGATTGCCATACCTGTAGGACTCTACAACGTCTATCCCACCATCGCAGACCCTTAGG
>SFXD01000025.1 GCA_004559785.1 bacterium
GCAAGCCGTGAACTCGGCATTCACCGTATGAGGACGAAATACCTTGATGTATCCCGTGACAACATGGCCTATGTGAAGCAACGCCGTCACACCAAGCAAAGGACTCGCAAGATAATCCGCCGCCTTTTGGATTTGTTAGGGAAGATACTCAGTCAACCAACATCAGTAATAAAGAATAATAGTCAACTATAATCAGTTTTTATGTTTAACTGAGTCAACTTTATCAAGGTTTAAGACATACAAGTAGTCAACCTAAATCAGGAAACTACAAATGTTTAGCGGACAGTAATAAATTTTTTCATGTCCTTTTTGTGCCCTTTTCATGCCCTTTTCATGCCCTACCAAGGTGGTTTCATGGAAGTTTTCCGTATTTCCAACTACCCTGTCAGGATACTGAAACCTGAATGTTGTCCAAAGTCCGCAGGCATCATAGCGGAAATCCACCGTTGAGAAGCCATCTTCGTTGCAACCCTTGATGATGCGCTCAATGCCCCTACCCCATGCCTCCACTTCTCCAGCACGGAAATTAGATTTTATATCCATTTGTGGTTGCCTACATACACTTGGTCGCTTTTTGCCCCTAACTTGCATATTTCCCTTTTTCACTCAGTCACGATGCCCGCATCGCTCCTTCATGCTAAAAATAGATCCGCTGCGTCATAGGCTAACAACCGGCACAAGCTATTTTATAGAATACCCCTATAAAAAAAGCATTGTCCTTTGTCCAATAAACAGAAAAACCGTAAATTTGCAGACGATAATCTGTCATGTATTAAACTCCTGTATTGAAATGTCGACTATTCTAACGCTTCCCGGATTGCGCTACAGATTTTGTGGCTTTGCATACATCGTGTCATTGGCTCTTGCCCTCAATGGCAGTCCAGCTAACCTGCAGGCAGCAGGCAAGGATTCTCAACCGGAATGCAGGGTAGAGGGTATCAAGACATTCCAACCTCAGAATGCGCTTACCCTGTGGTATCGCAAGCCAGCAACGTCCATGCCCGTGAAGAACGTGTGGATGGAGTATTCCCTCCCCATCGGCAACGGACAGTTCGGGGCTTCGCTGTTTGGCGGAATCCTCGACGACGAAATACAGTTCAACGAGAAGACCCTGTGGACAGGGACACCCGATGACAATGGCAGTTACGGTCAATACAAGAACTTCGGCTCGGTACATGTGCGCGACCTGTCCGGCACCTTCGGCGATGGGGAGGAAGGCGTAGCACGCGACTATGTGAGGTATCTGGACATAGAAAACGGAACGGGAGGCGTTGCGTATGGCAGCAGTGACGGCCGTACGCGTTACACTCGCCTTTATCTTGCCTCTGCCGTAGACAAGGTGGTGGCGGTGAGATACAAGGCCGAGGGAGAAGGAAGCCTGCACTTGCTATGTTCGTTCTCCCCAGGCGAGGACATCAACGCATCGCCTGTCTCCTATACCGACGATGGCTGCGGAGCCTTCGGGGGCAAGCTCACCTACATAGACTATGCAGCTCGCTTAAGGGTAGTACCCGTAGGCAACGACTGTACGATGGAGGCTTCCGAGAATGGAATAGAGGTAAGAGGCGCCAAGGAGGTGGTGGTGATGCTGGCAGGTGTAACCAACTACGACCCAGACACGCCGACACAGTTGTCCAAGTCACTGCTTCCCTCCGTTGAGGCGAAGAATAGGGTGGACAATGCCTCTGCCAAGGGATGGGAGGCTGTGCTGGCTGCACATCTGAAGGACTTTGACAGCTACATGGGGCGTATGAGGCTAAGCCTGACAGGTGCTGCATCAAGCGTGCCGACAGACGAGCTCGTTGACCTATACAACAGCAGGCATGCCCATGCCGAGGCTCGTTTCCTCGAGCAACTGTATTTCGCCTACGGACGTTACCTTGCCATCAGTTGCAGCAGGGGCGTACACGTCCCAAGCAACCTGCAGGGCATCTGGAACGACAAGAGCCATGCTCCCTGGAACTCCGACCTGCATTCCAACATCAACGTGCAGATGAACTACTGGCCAGCGGAGCCTACCAACCTGAGCGATACGCATCTCTGCTTCATTGACTACGTAATCAACATGGCCGCCAGGGACAACTGGAAGAAATGCGCCACCACCTACGGAGGCGTCTCTACGGGATGGACCTGCCTGACCGAGAACAACATCTTCGGTGGCATGAGCACGTGGGGCAACAACTACCTCGTGGCTAACGCCTGGTATTGCAGCCACCTGTGGCAACACTACAGGTATACGCTCGACAGGGATTTCCTCGCGAGGGCGTTCCCTGTCATGTGGAGCTGTGCGCAGTTCTGGATGGAGCGGATGATTGAGGACAGGGGTTACGAAAGCCTCGGCATAGAACCCGACGGAACGTACGTGGCTCCAAAGGAGTACAGCCCCGAGCAGAACGACCACAGCCACGAGGATGGCACGGCACATGCCCAGCAGTTGATATATTCCCTGCTAAAGTCCGTCAGGGAAAGCATCGACATCCTGCCTGCCGCCTCCACTGGGCTGACACAGGCACAGCTGGAGAGACTGGACGATTACCTTGCAAGGACAGACCGTGGCTTGCATACAGAGATATACACTGCCAACATTGTGGCAGATTCGGCATGGACCAACCCACGCCACGGCGTATACAAGGGCGAAACCCTGCTGCGCGAGTGGAAGTATTCCCCGTACGATGTCTCACACGACGCAAGCCACAGGCACTCGAGCCATCTGATGGCATTGTATCCGCTGAGCGAGATAGGACCCGACAGTCCTTACTTCATGCCAGCTGTACGTTCCCTCCGGCTACGTGGCGACGAGTCTACGGGATGGTCGATGGGATGGAAGGTGAACCTTTGGGCACGAGCCCTTGACGGGGACCATGCGCACCGCATAATCCGCAATGCCTTGAAGCATTCCACCAGTTACGATGTCAATCAGTATGCAGGGGGTATATACTACAACCTGTACGACTCCCATGCACCGTTCCAGATAGATGGCAACTTCGGCGTGTGTGCGGGAATGGCGGAGATGCTGATGCAGAGCCATACGGACAACATCATCTTACTTCCTGCCCTGCCTACGGCATGGACGGAGGGCAGTGTCTGCGGACTTAGGGCAGTAGGCAATTTCCAGGTAGACATTGATTGGAGTGCTGGCAAGTTGTCGAAGGCAGCCATCCGCTCGGACGGCGGACAGCCATGCCCCGTGCGCTATCCCGGGATAGCGGGTCGCCTCGTAACAGACGGCAAGGGGAGGGAAGTCTCCGTGACAAGGGTGAGCGACGACCTCGTCCTGATTCCCACGACTCAGGGAGAGACCTATATGATAGACATGAACAGGGATGCCACGCGGCAGAACTTCGACGAGGACGAGAGGGGACGATACGAGGTGTATTCCCTCGGTGGCATAATCAACGTTGAAGGCAAGGGCATATCGAGCATATACCTGTATGACTCCAAGGGAAAGAAACTGAAGGAGACTACCTCGAGACAATTCCCCGCGCCATCCTACGGCTCATATTTCGTATGCGTCGGCGGCAAGAAGGGCAACATGGAATGCCATTCATTGGTGGTGCAGTGACCTGAACCACTATTTCTGCCTTTTCCTCCGCCCAAGGAAGAAATCCTTCCAACTGCCGAAGTCATGCTGGAACTTCAATCCGATTCCCTGCGTGGTAAGTGAGGATTGTATGAAGTACCTGTCGTTTGTCTGGTTGTAAGCCCTCAGCGATAGGGTCTTTGCCCTGTTGAGTACGTATTGGATGTCGAAATCGCCTATGAAGTTATTGTTGTTGTAGTAGCTTTCCCTATATCCGAAGTTTCCGTTCAGCAGGAGCCTGTTGTCGAGCAGCCTTCCGCTGAGCATACCCTCCACGTCGAGTTGGTCCCAGCCAGTCTCTCCCGTCCTGAGGTTAGTGCCGAACGACCAATTGTTGCTGCCTATGGCACTTGATATGATGCGGTTGAACTGACTGCTGAGCGTGCTGCTCAGGAGCGAGTTCATTGCTACCTCTCCCTGACCTCCTCCCGTGCTGTACTGTGCCCCGTAGCTGTAGAACCTGCCTATGCCGAGCAGGTAGATGGTCTGCATGTTCTTCTCTTCCTCGGTGCTGATCATGGAGCGCACCATCTGCTTCTCGTCCTCGTTGGCGTTGGGAAGGTCGAAGTCGAAGGTCACGTTTGGCTGCCTGGGCGTCCCGCCAATGTTCATTATGCAGTCTACGCGCGTGTTGGACAGCCCGAGACCCGAATACGACAGGTCGTCGAGGGAGACGTTGGGCACGGTATAAGTAGCCTGTAGGTTAAGGGAAGCCTTGTATGCATCGCCCCCGAAAACGATGGTGCCGTCGGGCTTGAATATGAAGTCCTTGCGTATCACGTCCTGCATGGACATGTTGTATGTGCCGTGGTCCACGCGGTATGTGCCGAACATCTGGAACTTGCCCTTGTTGTAGTACCTTGCCAATATGTGTCCGTTGCCATAAAGGTATATGCAGTCGCCCGACTTGTGGTCCATGACAAGTTTCATGGCGGCCTCTGGGTTCAGGTTCAGGTTGAAGTCTATGTGGATGTCTGTAGTGGTGTTCTCCTCTTCTTCCTCCTCCACCTTCGTCGTCACCGTGTCAGTAGCGTTGGTATATGATATGAAGCCTGTTTCCGTCAGCGTCTCGGGCGATGCCACGTTGTATACCATGGTAGTGCCGCTTGCAGGCACGGCCTGTACGTTGACGTCGAGCCTGCCTGGTTCTCCCTTCAGGTGAATGTCTCCCGAGGCGTATGCCGTCCCGTAGAAACTGTTGCCGCTTCGTGCGGAGGTGTTGTAGCAAAGCAGTTTGTTGGCATCCACGCTGATGTCGTACCTGAGCCTCTTGAGGCTTTCGTGTGCGAGGTGTCCCTGGAGCCTGGCGGAATGTTCAGCCAAGCCCTCCCTGCCTTGGTGGTCGTATAAGGTGGCGTTCCTTATCCAGATGTTGTCGGGACGTAGTATGACGCTGTCTTGCCTAAGCCTGTAGTCGGTGCCGAGTGCGAGGACGTGCAGGCTGGCTTCCTCCACGAGAAGGTCTCCTTCAAGGTTAATCTTCTTGAAAGGTCCGAACACCCTTGCCCATCCGGATGCCCTACCGTTGAAGTCGCGGAATATGCCCGAGGTATACATGTTGAGGAAATGGATGTTGATGCGTCTTGTGTCGATGTTCAGTTCAAGTCCGCCGTTCGGCCCCCTTCCCGGAGTGATGTATCCCTTGACGGTGGTGTGATGGTCGTTGGAGAGGTCGTTGATGTCAGCGTCGAGCGTGATGCTCTTGCCGTTGTCCCCGAAGTTTCCGTAGATGTCCATGTTCCCGAGGTAGGCGTCGTTGAAGGTGAAGTCGTGTACCTGGAGGTAAGCGTCCACCATGGGACTCTGTGACAAGGTCCTGGCATATATCTGGCCGGTGGCCTTACCGTCGAGTTCCACGCTGTGGAAGTCAATAATATTAAATATGTATGAGAGGGACACGTCCTTCAGTCCCACCGTAAGCGTATCCGTCTCTTCGTTGGAGAGCCTTCCGTTCAGGGTCAGGTGCCTGTCGTCGCTCGACACCTTGATACCTGCCAGGTCGACCACCTTGTCATGTATGGAGATATATCCCGGGGAAACCTTCCATACGGTGTCGTTGATGATTATGTCCGAGGGCGTTATGCGTGACTCAATGCCCTGATTGCCGGACAATCCAGTGATGAATCGGCCGCTTACGTTGAACGAACCCTTCTGTACGGGGGTGTTGTTGTTGTCCCACGAAAGTTCTGCCTTCACGTTGCCGAGGTTGGCATATGCGTTCAGGTTCAGGGTAACAGGCTTGTCTTTTGTCATTCGGTCGGTTTTCATGCTAGCCTGCATGATTTCCTTGCTGCATTCGGAGTTGAGTTGCGTGTTCCTGAACACGTTGCCTCCGTATACAAGTTCGGGTACCGAGGCAATCAGGGTGATTCTTCCTGTCTCGTCGTTGATAACTCCGTCCATCACCGCTTCCATGGGAATGGAGAGGTCTATGTCTGCCAGTTTGCGTAGCAGGATTGTGTCTTGCACCCTGCACGAGAACTTGAAGTCGTTGCTTGTGCCCTCCTTGGTTGGCGTAGGGATTAGGCTGGGCAGCTTGTCGTGTGTGTTGCATAGTACCGAGGCATATAGGTCCTGCCACCTGAACTGTCCTTCAGCTTGCAGTGTCAGGAATTTGCTGTCTATGCTCAGTTGCTGGCCATCTGTGTCGGATGCGGCGGTTACGGTGATGTCTCCGGGGGCGAAGGTTCCCTCCCCTTCGGTGGACAGAGTGAAGTCATCCAGTTGGACAGTCCCGTTCATGCTGTTTATGTCCTTGAAGTTCAGGTCTATGCCAAGGATGCCTCCGAACCTCTCGTTTTCATATTTCTTGGTTAGGTTCATGTTGAATGGAGAGAAGTCCGACACGTCAATTGTGCATTCAAGCCTCTTCTCCTCCTTGCCCAGCGTAGCCTTGCAGTCCAGCATTATATTGCCGTTGACATCCTCCAGGTCAAGGCTTGCCGTGAACTGGTCGCCCACCATGCTGCCTGACAATGGAATGTTGCTATAGGTGTAGTCCCCGAATGTCAGGCTCTTTGCCAGTCCGTTGACGCTAACCGATGGTTTGCCTTGGGAGTCCTTCAACCTCCCCTTCGCATGTACGATGGCAGAGAGCCTTGCCGGCTGTGTCGTGTTGCCTATCAGGGCGTGTATGTCCATCCTGTCCGTTGACATGCTGGCATTGAATGCCCCATCCTTGTCGAGCGTTCCCTTCAGCGATGCCACGAAAGCCTCCGTGGTGGTATGCAAGTCTACGTTGACATTGCCATTGCAGTAGTATGCAACTCCGTGAGTGTCGGTCTCACCCAAGGCATCCAGGGTGGCAACGTGCCTGTCTGTATTGCCTGTCATGCCCTGCCAGATGAAATCCTGTGCCTGTCGGCTTGTGCCAAGATGCTCCACGTTCAGGCTGATACGTGGGTTGCCGAATAAGGAGTCCACCTCGATGTCGCCTTTGTATGTTATGTCTCTCTCTTCGTCATACAGCTTGGTGTCCTTTGAGTCCAGCCTTCCGTCATATAGGGACAGGCCGCTCTCTATGTGGATGCCTCTGTCAAAGTGGCTCAACTGTGGTACGAAGGCAGAGATGTCACTCGGTACTATGTCTGCCGCGAGAGAGGCCTCGGCTGTGATGCCGTATGGGTTCACCTTGCCATTGCTGTCCCTGGCTGCTATGGCATAGCGTACGTATGGGATGGTGAGTACTGAGTTGTCGGTCGACAGGCACATGCCCTCCAGCGTACCTCCCTTGCCATTGGAACTCATGCTGAATTGCAGGTCCCTCAGATGTAGTCCGCATTTCTCCCGAAAGCTCAGATGCTTCAGGGTTATGTCCGTGGAGTCCTTGCTGAGGAGCCCTATTCTGACTGTCATGGCTATGTCGGACAACTCGACGTGGTTCTTGGAGAACTTGCCATCCTCCTCCCGCTCGTAGTATTTGTCGTACCTCACCCTTCCCCTTCTCATGATGAAGGTCTCTACCCTGATGTCTGGGGTATTGCCGGTGGTGTCGTCGTCCGAGAAAGCGTCAATCAGGTACTTGATGTTGAGGTCGTCGTTCTCCCTATGCTTGTACAGGTGTACGTTCGCACTCAACAGTTGTGCATTGTTGATGTGTATGCAGCCGTCTGCGAGTGACAAGAAGTCCATCTTGACGGCCATGCGTGCCACGTTAAGCATCAAGGAATCGTCCCTGTCGTAAATCTGGATGTCGTCGAGGATGACCCTGCCTGCCATTCCGAGTTTCAGCTTGCCCACGTGAACGTTGCTTCCTATCTTTCCTGACAGCCACGTGGACATGTACGACCCTCCCATGCCTTGCACCGAAGGTATGGAGGACAGGGCAACAAGTATCGCAAGCAACCCTACGAGAAGGGTTACTATCAACCATGCAAAGTGCTTTATCGCTTTAATGTTTCAACGTTTTTTTTTAGTCAATGTATGTCTTTTGGACTTTTCATCCTCAAAATTACAAAAAAGATTCAGATTGAAAGCAGTTTTCTCCGATTTTTTGTGTAATTTTGCACAACTATAAAGTATTTATAATCATTTTATCCAATATGGCAAAAGTAATCAAGTTACGCAAAGGCCTGGACATTAATCTCAAGGGAAAAGCCCTGCTGGAGACAGCCAAGGTGGAATCCGGCGGTGAGTATGCGCTTGTTCCGGATGACTTCCATGGCATGAAACCCAAGGTGCTTGTAAAGGAGGGAGACTATGTCAGGGCAGGTGATGCCTTGTTTGCAGACAAGCAGCACCCTGAGGTAAAGATTGTGAGCCCGGTCAGTGGCAAGGTGTCGTTGGTGGAGCGTGGAGACCGCCGCAAGTTGCTGAGCATCCGCGTAGAGTCGGACGGCAAGCAGGAATGCAGGCAGTTTGACACTAAGGGCGATATTAAGTCCCTGCTCAAGGAAAGTGGATTGTTCGCCTTCTTCCGTCAGCGTCCCTATGATGTCGTCGCCAACCCAGACGATACGCCCAAGGGCATCTTCGTAAGTGCATTCAACAGCATGCCCCTCAGCCAGGACTTCGAGTATGTCCTGTCTGGTCAGGAGAAGGAGTTTCAGGCTGGAATCCAAGCCCTTGCCTCCATTGCCAAGGTTTACCTTGGTATCAGCAGCAAGCAGAAATCCCTTGCGCTAACCGGTGCCAAGGGCTGTGAGGTTACCGTATTCGACGGTCCTGCCCCTGCCGGTAACGTAGGTGTCCAGATCAACCACATCTCACCAATCAACAAGGGCGAGGTAGCATGGACGTTGGGAGCCGAGGAGGTAATCTTCGTAGGTCGTCTCGTCACTACGGGCAAGGTAGACTTCACCCGTACCATAGCGTTGGCAGGTAGCGAGGTAAAGTCTCCCAAGTACTATAGGATGACTTTGGGTCAGAAGTTGTCTTCCCTGCTTGAGGGCAAAATCTCTACTGATGGCGTACGCATCATCAACGGCAATGTCATGACGGGTCTCAAGACCACGGCGGACGGATTCCTCGCTGCACATGCAACGGAAGTCAACGTCATACCCGAAGGAGACCATGCCGACGAGATGCTGGGATGGATAATGCCACGTTTCAATATGTTCAGCACCAGTCGCAGCTATTTCTCATGGCTCCTTGGCAAGAACAGGGAATATGTGTTCGACGCACGCATCAAGGGTGGCGAGAGACACATCATCATGAGTGGAGAGTACGACCGTGTGTTCCCCATGGACATCTATGCAGGCTACCTTGTCAAGGCCATCCTCACAGGAGACATCGACAGGCAGGAGGCTTTGGGCATATACGAGGTGGCGCCAGAGGACTTCGCGATAGCGGAATTCGTGGACAGTTCCAAGCTCGAGTTGCAGAGAATAGTGCGTGAGGGTCTCGACATCCTTCGGAAGGAAAATGCATAATACATTATATAATATTTATGAAAGCGTTAAGAAAACTTTTCGACAATATTCATCCCTACGTCGATGAAGGGGGCAAGTTCCATGCCTTCCGCTCGCTGGTAGATGGGTTTGAGACATTTGCTTTCGTACCCAACACCACATCTCGCGTGGGCAGCGTCAATATACATGACGCCATTGATAGCAAGCGAATCATGAGCTTTGTGGTCATCGCCTTGCTCCCCGCCTTGTTCTTTGGCATGTACAACGTGGGTTATCAGAACGCAGCGGCAGCCGGACAGCTTGGCAATGCCACGTTCTGGGGAATGTTCCTTTATGGAGCCTTGGCAGTACTGCCAAAGATAGTTGTCAGCTATGTTGTGGGACTCGGCATAGAGTTCGTTGTGGCTCAGTGGAAGGGAGAGGAGATACAGGAGGGATTCCTCGTGTCTGGTATCATCATTCCAATGATTATCCCTGTTACCACGCCTCTGTGGATTCTTGCCATTGCCGTGGCTTTCAGCGTGATACTTGCCAAGGAGATATTCGGAGGCACGGGCATGAACGTCTTCAATCCTGCATTGGTGACACGTGCATTCCTCTTCTTCAGCTATCCAAGTGCCATGACTGGCGACGCTACTGTGTGGGTATCTCAGGACACTATCCTTGGCACAGGCTACAAGGCTGCCGAGGCCTGTACGGCTGCCACGCCTCTTGGCTTGGCCTCGATGGAGGGCTTCTCTGGTTTCCAATCAGCCGACATTTGCAATGCCGTTACGGGTCTTATCCCCGGTTGCATTGGCGAGACCAGTGTGATAGCCATCGCAATAGGTGCTCTCATCTTGCTTTGGTCGGGCGTTGCAAGCTGGAAGATCATGCTCAGCGTCTTCGTTGGCGGAGCCGCCACGGGCTACCTGATGCAGGTTTGCGGTCTTACCGAGATTCAGTGGTATGAGCAACTCGTTCTCGGAGGCTTTGCCTTTGGTGCGGTCTTCATGGCTACGGATCCGGTTACCAGTGCGCGAACAGAGTGCGGAAAGTATGTCTATGGACTTCTCATAGGATTCATAGCAGTCATGGTGCGTGTCCTCAACCCCGGCTATCCCGAGGGTATGATGCTTGCCATCCTGCTCCTGAACCTCTTCTCCAGTCTCATCGACTACTTCTTTGTTCAGAGTAATATCAACATGCGTGCAAAACGTGCTAAAATCAAATAACAGATATGGCAAGGAAATTCAAATGTAAGATATGCGGCCAGACCTTCGAGGCAGACTCCATGCCCGACAAGTGCCCCATCTGCTTTGCCGACTCTTCAAACATCGAAGAGGTCGTAGATAGCGCAGATGCTGGTAAGGTTGCCAAAAAGGGCATCGACACCAATGGCAACGCCTATACCATCGTATATGCCGCAGTAATGGTAATCGTAGTGGCTTTCCTGCTTGCTTTCGTCAGCAGTTCGCTCAAGCCAATCCAGGATGCCAACGTCCTCAGGGACAACAAGAATCAGATTCTCACCTCCCTCAATATAGAGGGACTTGCAGGCGAGGACATCGACAACAGATACAATGAGGTAATCACCGATACCCTTGAGGTTGCCGGTGGCAAGCCTGTACTCGTGGCAAGCCTTGACGGTGCCACCAAGTACGTATTCCCAGTTGCGGGACGAGGGCTGTGGGGTGGACTTGCAGGCTATATCTCCCTTGACGAGGATAAGACACATGTTTTTGGTACGTACTTCAGCCATGAGTCAGAGACGGCAGGTCTTGGAGCTCGTATCAACGAAAGGTGGTTCCAGCAGCAATTCTGTGGCAGGCCCATCTTCGACAACGAGGGCAACATTGTCCTAACCGTTACGAAGGCCGGGGATGCAAAGGCAGAAACCGAAGTCAATGGAATAACTGGTGCCACCCTGACCAGCAAGGGCGTAGCTGCCATGGTCAATGGAGGGCTCAATGAATACAAGGACTTCATAGCTGTCATGCCATGTGGCATGAGTGAAAGCCAGGCTCCCGAGGAAGGACAGGAAGAGGAGAGTGATACTACAAATGTTGAACTTAATTGAATGAGGAGGATAGGATATGAGTAAATTATTTTCAGACGAGAATAAGGCTGCATTCTCGAATCCCATTAACCTGAACAACCCCGTCACCGTGCAGGTGCTCGGTATATGTTCTGCCCTTGCCGTGACGAGCCAGTTGGCTCCGGCAGTGGTCATGGGACTCTCGGTGACAGTCATCACGGCATTCTCCAATGTCATCATCTCTCTCTTGCGCAAGACCATCCCCAACCGCATACGTATCATCGTACAGTTGGTGGTAGTTGCCGCTCTCGTTACCATTGTAAGCCAGATTCTGAAGGCTTTCGTATATGATGTCAGCGTTCAGTTGTCCGTATATGTAGGACTCATCATCACCAACTGCATCCTGATGGGTCGTCTTGAGGCATTTGCCATGCAGAACAGCCCATGGCCTTCATTCCTTGATGGTGTGGGCAACGGACTTGGATATGCCCTGATACTCGTCATCGTTGGTTTCTTCCGTGAGCTCTTTGGCTTTGGCACGCTTTTCGGCTTCCAGGTCATTCCTTCCTCATGGTATGTTGAGAACGGTGGATGGTACATGAACAACGGCATGATGGTAATGCCAGCCATGAGTCTTATAATCGTAGGTTGTGTAATCTGGGCTCATCGCTCAATAAACAAGGAGGCATAGTATGGAACATATCATTTCGCTTTTTGTCCGCTCGATATTCGTGGACAATATGATTTTTGCGTTCTTCCTGGGCATGTGCTCGTATCTGGCAGTTTCCAAGAACGTCAAGACGGCCCTCGGACTGGGTGTGGCAGTTACTTTCGTACTCTTGGTGACGGTTCCTGTCGACTATCTCCTGCAGACCAAGGTGCTCGGGCCAGATTGCCTCGTGGAGGGCGTAGACCTCAGTTTCCTCGCCTTCATTCTCTTCATTGCAGTCATTGCCGGCATAGTACAGCTCGTAGAGATGATAGTAGAGCGTTTCAGCCCTTCTCTCTATGCCTCGCTTGGTATCTTCCTGCCCCTTATTGCAGTCAACTGTGCCATCATGGGTGCTTCCCTCTTCATGCAGCAGCGCATAGGCATGGAGCCACAGAACGCCCAGTACATTGGTGGCGTGGCTGATGCCGTTGCCTACGCATTGGGCAGTGGCATTGGATGGCTTCTTGCCATCGTTGGCTTGGCTGCCATTCGCGAGAAGATGGCTTACACGGACGTTCCCAAGCCCTTGCAGGGACTTGGCATAACGTTCATTACGGTAGGTCTCATGGCAATGGCATTTATGTGCTTCTCAGGTCTTAACATTTAATATAGGTAGGAGGAATTAACAATGGATTTGAATCTTATTTTGGCAAGCATTGGAGTATTCCTGGTTGTTATCATAGCCTTGGTAATCATCCTGCTTGTAGCAAAGACTTATTTGTCACCAAGTGGCAATGTGAACATCACCATCAATGGTAAGGAGAAAATCTCTGTCGGACAGGGAGGCTCTTTGCTCAGTACGCTTGCACAGGAAGGGGTATTCCTTCCAAGTGCCTGTGGCGGAAAGGGTTCTTGTGGACAATGCAAGCTCCAGGTCGTTGAAGGTGGTGGAGAGATACTTGATTCCGAGAAGGGTCACTTTACACGCAAGCAAGTCAAGGACAATTGGCGTCTCGGATGCCAGTGCAAGGTAAAGGGCGATCTCAGCATCAAGGTTGACGATTCCGTTATGGGTGTCAAGGAATGGGAGTGTACCGTTATCGGCAACAAGAACGTCGCTACGTTTATCAAGGAGTACAAGGTTGCCTTGCCTCCCGGCGAGCACATGGACTTCGAGCCAGGTTCTTACGCTCAGATCAAGATACCTGCATTCCAGATGGATTATGACAAGGACATCGACAAGGCTCTCATAGGCGATACATATCTGCCGGCATGGGAGAAGTTCGGACTGTTTGGACTCAAGTGCGTGAACGATACTCCCACCATCCGTGCATACTCCATGGCGAACTATCCAGACGAGGGAGACATCATCACCCTGAACGTACGTATCGCAACGCCTCCGTTCAAGCCAAAGGATCAGGGACCTGGCTTCATGGATGTAAACCCCGGTATTGCCAGTTCGTATATCTTCAGCCTCAAGCCAGGCGACAAGGTCATCATGAGCGGTCCTTACGGAGAGTTCCGTCCTGTATACGACTCTGGTCGTGAGATGATTTGGGTTGGTGGTGGAGCCGGTATGGCACCATTACGCGCGCAAATCATGCACATGCTCAAGACACGCAACTGCCGCGACCGTGAGATGCACTACTTCTATGGAGCACGTGCATTGGAAGAGATACCTTTCCTCGATGACTTCCTTGGATTGGAGAAGGAGTTCCCCAACTTCCACTTCCATCTCGCCCTCGACCGTCCCGATCCAAAGGCAGATGCAGCAGGCGTGAAGTATACTCCCGGCTTCGTTGCCCCAGTCATGGGAGACACATACCTCAAGCAGCATGAGAGTCCTGAGGATTGCGAGTACTATCTCTGCGGACCTCCAATGATGGCGAAGACCGTGCTTGACCTCCTGCATAGTCTCGGCGTAGAGGATGACATGATTCGTTTCGACAACTTCGGAGGATGATTATCCTCACGACAACAATTCATGATGGGGCACATATACACGTTGGTGTTATGTGCCCCAATGTATGTACGCTCGGTTGTAGCTTGGCTAAGCAATAGTAAAACCGATTCATATAACACCCTATAACAACCCTTGATTAATTAAACGTGAGTTCGATGAATTTTGCTTAAGGCAAGACTTTATGAATAAGGCAAGACTTTATGAATGAGGCAAGACTTGTATGAACGAGGCAGGACTTTATGATGCGCTGGCAATGTATGTTGACTTCATCGGTGATAAGGTTAATAACCTTAACGCCGAAAGATTAATAACCTTACAGCCGAAAGGTTATTTACCTTATCGGGAACGAATATATATTGCTATTGTCATTGATATATTTCCTTGCTTCTTTAAAGTTGATTATTATTCGTCGAGCAGACACCATTTATCTCATTGGAAAACGATGAAGGCAATTAACCCATTGGAACTGATTCACCGCTATTATAGTGGCAACCCGGATCTGGAAAAACTGCTCGTAACGCACAGCAAGGCTGTGGCGGACAGAGCATTGGCAATAGCAGACAGGCACCCTGAGTTTGGAGTTGACAGGGATTTCCTCTACGAGGCAGCCATGCTGCATGACATTGGAATACTATACGTGGATGCCCCTGGCATACATTGCCATGGTACCCACCCTTACATCCAGCATGGCATTCTCGGTGCAGCCCTGCTACGGCAGGAGGGATTGGAAGACCATGCGAGGGTGGCAGAGAGGCACACAGGCACAGGACTTACGGCGGCTGAGATTCAGAGGCAAGGCCTCCCACTGCCCGTTGCCGACTACACACCTAAGACCACGGCTGAGAAGATGATATGCTATGCGGACAAATTCTACTCCAAGTCCCGCCCCAACGAAGAGAAATCCTACGAGCAGGCTGCCCGAAGCCTTGCCAAGTTCGGTATTGACGGAGTGCAGGTATTCGAGCAATGGAGACAGACGTTTGGATAGAGAGTGCCGTACACGTGCCATTTATCACTACAATTTCATCAAATTGTCAGAAATATGAGGCTTACCGATGGTACTCTCGCCATAATTTCGTAACTTTGCAAGCCGTTACGGTCTTTTGGAGTTTTGAAGAATAGGGTTTCATTTATATTACTGACAATCTTCGCGTTTGCGGTAATGTCGGCAAGGCCTTCGGGTACGGGAGTGTATCTGACTGGAAGGTCTGTGGATTCTATGACCGTAGACGACACTTCTCGAGCCGTAGCGTTGCCCCAAGATTCCGTACCCCGTGGCAATTCTGCCTTGCCGGACTCCATACCCTTGGCCCCATATACCATCTTGCCCGACACTACGGAGCACGACACCCTGCCTCCAGACACGGCAAGGAAGAGCAAGAATGCCCTGGATGAGCCGGTAACATACTCTGCCAAGGACTCCATCACGTTCGACTACGGCAAGTCGAGGGCACATCTCTATGGCGACAGCAAGGTCAACTACCAGAACTTCGAGCTTACCGCAGACGACATCAGCATCAGCATCGACAGCAGCCTTGTCCATGCAACGGGCACGGTAGACTCTACGGGTGCCGTCAAGGGCAAGCCCCTTTTCAAGCAGGGCGAGGATGAGTACGAGCCCGACAGGATCAGCTACAACTTCAAGACGCGCAAGGCTTTCATCTCCAATGTCTATACGCAGGAGGGTGAAGGCTTCATGCATAGTACGGATGGCAAGAGGGACAGTTCGGGTGTCATGTACGTCCGTCATGGCAAGTACACCACATGCGATGCCGAGCATCCACACTTTTACGTAGCCCTCACCCGTGCCAAGATGCATCCCGGCAAGAATGTGGTCTTTGGCCCGGCATACCTTGTGCTTGAGGATGTACCTTTGCCCTTGGCTGTGCCATACGGATTCTTCCCTTTCAGCAGTAGTTACAGCAGCGGCTTCATCATGCCCACCTACGGCGACGAGATGTCCCGAGGCTTCTACCTCAGGGATGGTGGTTACTATTTCGCCATCAACGACAAAATCGACGTCAAGGCACTCGGAGAGATATATACCAAGGGCTCCTGGGGACTGTCGGCCCAGAGTACGTACAAGAAGAGATACCGCTTCAGCGGCAATCTATACTTCAGTTACCAGAATGTCAAGGAGGGAGAGAAGAACATGCCCGACTATAGCGAGAGCAAGAGTTTCAAGCTGACGTGGAGCCATAGGCAGGATTCCAAGGCAAATCCTACCCAGAGCTTCTCGGCAAGCGTCAATTTCGCGACGAGCAGCTACGAGCGCAACAACCTCAGCAGCATGTACAATCCCGAGAGCTATACGCAGAGCACACGTACCAGTAGCGTATCCTACAGCAAGACGTTCAGCGACATAGGGCTTACCCTCAGCGGAACGTTCAACCTCTCGCAGAACATGAGGGACAGCAGCATTGCCGTAACCTTGCCCACGCTGAACATCTCCCTCAATAGGTTCAACCCCTTTAAGCGCAAGAAGATGGCCGGCAAGGAACGTTGGTACGAGAAGATTGCCCTGAGTTACACCGGGACACTTACCAATAGTATCAACACCAAGGAGAACCTCCTCTTCAAGAGCAACCTCATCAAGGACTGGCGCAACGGTATGAGGCACCAGGTGCCCATCAGCGCATCCTTCAGCGTACTCAACTACATAAACGTTACGCCCAGTTTCAACTTCACCGACCGAATGTATACCAACAAGGTGATGCAGTCGTGGGATGCCAGCCGACAGGCCGTCGTAAGAGATACCGTATACGGTTTCTACAACGTATACAACTATAACATGAGCATCTCAGCCAACACCAAGCTATACGGTATGTACACGCCCCTTCCATGGTTTGGAGGGAAGAAGATACAGGCCATCAGGCACGTCTTCACGCCCACCGTCAGCTTCAGCTACGCCCCGGATTTCAGCAAGTCCCGTTATGGGTTCTACGACACATACGTCAAGACAGATTCCAAGGGAAACGTATCTACCGTTCAGTATTCTCCCTTCAGCGGCAGTACATACGGTACGGTGGGCAGTGGCATGACGGGTAGCGTCACCATGGACATCTCCAACAACATCGAGATGAAGGTACGTACCGACAAGGATACCACGGGCTATCGCAAGATAAGCCTCATAGACGAGTTGGGTGCTTCGCTGAGCTACAATATGGCAGCCAAGTCCAAACCATGGAGTGACCTCTCGATGAGGGTTCGCCTCAAGCTCACCAAGAGTTACACATTCTCCATGAATGCCGTCTTCGCCACATACGCATACGAGTTCAACGACCAGGGCAACGTATACGTAAGCGACCATACGGAGTGGTCAAAGGGACGCTTCGGTAGGTTCCAGGGCATGAGCCAGAACTTGTCGTACACCTTCAACAACCAGACCTTTGCAAAGCTCTTCGGAGGCAAGGGCAAGTCCAGGCCTTCGCAGGACGAGGACGAGGATGATGAATATGACGATGATGAGGAAACCGACCCGACGATGCAGAATGTCGACCCCGACCGCAAGAAGGGCAAGACTGGTGCCAAGGAAGAGAGCTCGGGAGGCGTGGACGAGAACGGCTATCTCAAGTTCTCGCTTCCATGGAACTTCACAGTCAGCTATGGAGTGTCTATGCGTGAGAATACTTCCGCTCCCATCCGTGTCAAGCGAATGAGGTATCCGTACAAGTTGACGCATACGCTCAACTTCTCGGGCAATGTCAGGATATCCGAGGGCTGGAACATCAACTTCTCTTCCGGCTACGACTTCAACTACCACAAGCTCAGCATGACGACGGCATCACTTGCGCGCGACCTCCATTGCTTCTCGATGCAATGCAGCCTTGTGCTTTATCCATATACGAGTTACAATTTCACCTTTGCGTGCAAGGCAGGCACCCTTGCTGACGCCCTCAAGTGGAAGAAGCAAAGTTCGTATAGCACCAACCTCGATTGGTATTGATTGCCATGGGGATAGAAGTAGGTGTAGAGATTGGAACCGGCTATAGTGACGACGGCCAACATAATAATAATGTATATAACACACCTTAAGAGAAGGAATGAAAAGTAATATGGGAGATATCAGACTCGGGAGGAAGAACGTACTGACAGTAGTCAAGAAGGTCGACTTCGGCTATTACCTCGACGGTGGGGTAGTGGATGGGGAAGTGCTCTTGCCCAATGGAGAGATAATGGACGACGTGGAAATCGTAGTGGGTGAGGAAATAGAGTGCTTCGTGTACCTCGACACGGAGGAACGCCTCGTAGCTACCACCAGGACCCCTCTTGCTCAGGTGGGCGACTTTGCCTTCCTGCATGTTGCGTGGGTCAACAACTTCGGGGCTTTCCTCGACTGGGGACTCATGAAGGACCTCTTTGTTCCTTTCCGTGAACAGAAGATGAAGATGCAGAAGGGTAACGGCTACATAGTACATATACATCTCGACGAACACTCGCACCGTATCATGGCAAGTGCCAAGGTAGAACGTTATCTCTCCGACAATTATCCCCCATACAACATCGGCGACGAGGTAGAGATACTCGTATGGCAGAAGACGGAACTGGGAATGAAGGTAATCGTGGACAACAAATTTGCAGGACTTCTGTATGACAGCCAGATTTTCCGCAGCCTGCACACGGGTGACAGAACCGTGGCATACATCTCCCAGGTACGTCCCGACGGCAAGATAGACCTTAGGCTGCAGCGTATCGGCATGAAGGCCGTGGCGGACTTCAGCGATACCCTTCTCAGCCACCTGAAGATGAATGGAGGCTCCTCTCCCCTTGGTGACAAGAGTCCTGCGGAGGAGATATACGCTCTGTTCGGCGTTAGCAAGAAGGTCTTCAAGAAGGCTCTGGGCGACCTTTATCGAAGGAGGCTTATAGAGATTCTTCCCGACGGCATCAGGTTGGCTGCACAATAGGGGCTTGCATGGGCGGTGCCGCCCTTATCCTTGGCCGCCCGTTTCCTCACGGAGCATCCTGCGAAGCTCCCTCTCGTATTGTGCGGCATTCTCGAAGACTATGCCCCTCATGCCTGTTCTCAGGGCACCTTCTATGTTTTCCTGCTTGTCGTCGGCAAAGATGCATTCCTCGGGCTTCAATCCGAACTTCTCGTATAATCTGTGGTATATTCCCGCCTCTGGCTTAACGAGATGCTCCTCCGAGGATATGACGTAGCCGTCCATCAGTTGGAAGATGTCGTACTGTCCCATGGTGACGTACACCTTGCTGCACCAGTTGGACAATCCGTATAGGGAGAAGCCTTCCCCCTTCAGCCTTACGAGCAGTTCCTTCATGCCAGGCATCTCGCCTGTAATGATTTCGGGATAGCGTTCTGCAAACAGCCTGATTTCATCCTCGAAGGCGGGGTTCTCGCTTATCAAGTCCTTCACCAGCTCCTCTATGGGCTTTTCCTCCCTGTCGAATCTGCGGAGTGTCTCCTCGTCAGTCATGATGGATGCCAGCTGCATGCACCTCTTGGGGTCTGGTATCAGCCGTCGGAAGAAGTCCACGAAATCATAGTCCACCAGAACCTTGCCGAAGTCGAACACCAAGTTTCTTGTCATAGTTTCGTTGTATCTGGATATTGCCTTCAGGTGATGTCCTATATAAGTCAGCCCCAAGCCGATTGTTAGTCGAGAGCCTCGTACTTGCTGTGCTTGCTCTTGAACTCGGGTACGATCTCCTTCATCTTACGTACGATTGCCATGTCGTCGTGGGTATAGGAAATTTGCAGCAGTTCGTCTTCGTTCCTCCTTGCTGTCTCGTAGTCGTTCTCCCTTACCTTCGCAATCATTATCTTGGGATGGTGGGTAGGCTTCGTACCTTCTGCGTCGTTCAGCACTTCCTCGTATAGCTTCTCTCCGTCCCTGAGTCCCGAGAACTTAATCTCTACGTTCCTTGCGCCCGACAGGGCTATCATCCTTGCGGCAAGGTCAACTATCTTCACGGGCTTGCCCATGTCGAATACGAAGATCTCTCCTCCCTTTCCCATCGTGCCTGCCTCCAGCACGAGCTTGCAGGCCTCGGGTATCAGCATGAAGAATCGTATGATGTCGGGGTGTGTCACGGTGACGGGTCCGCCCCTGCGTATCTGTTCCTTGAAGAGCGGAATGACCGAACCGTTAGAGCCCAGCACGTTGCCGAAGCGCGTTGTCACGAATTGCGTCACTCCCTTCACCTCTCCTTCCTGTATGGCCTTGTTCAGCGACTGGCAGTAGATTTCGCAGATGCGCTTCGAGCAGCCCATCACGTTGGTTGGGTTCACCGCCTTGTCCGTGGAGATCATCACGAACTTCCTTGTCCCGTACTTCACGGCAAGGTCGGCAATGATCCTTGTCCCGTTTACGTTGTTGCGTACCGCCTGTTCCGGATTGTCCTCCATCATCGGCACGTGCTTGTATGCGGCTGCGTGGAACACATATTCGGGATGGTATGTGGAGAACAGTTTCTCCATGTGCGACTTGTCGGTTATGCTTGCCACCACCGTCTCACACATTACGTTGGGGAACTTGCGTGCCATCATCAGCCTTACGTCGTGCATCGGAGTCTCTGCCTGATCCACCAGCACCATGTTGGAAGGTCCGTATGGTGCAATCTGCCTAACCATCTCTGAGCCTATCGAACCAGCCGCACCCGTAATCAGCACGCAATGTCCGCTGAGCATTTTGCCTATGGCATCCATGTCCACTTCTATCTTGTCGCGTGGCAGCAGGTCTTCTATCTCCACCTCCCGCAGTTGGCTGTGGCTCAGGCTTGTCTTTCCGTTCCATTCCTCTGCCGAGGGCATCATCATTATCTTGATGTTGGCTTCTGTCAGTTGGTTTATCAGTTCCTCGCGTTGCCTGAAGTTGTCCGATTGCAGGGGCGATACCAGCATCACCCTCACACCCGTGTCCTGCATGTGCTTGACCAGGTTGGGTCCATCCCTGTGCACCTTCACGCCCATCAGGAACTTGGTCTTGATGTCGCCTTCCGGCGATACGAATCCTGACAGCACGTATTGCTGTGGGCTTTGGTTAATTATGCTCTTTGCCAGGCTGACTCCACCTTCCTTGATGCCGTAGATGAAAGCCTTCTGCGAGTTTTTGCTCCGCCGGTAGTTGTCGAACAGCAGCTTCACCGACACGCGTACCATCAGGATAAGCAATGTCGAGAGCACGAGCAGTACGCTGCCTCCCACGAAGTTGGGCAGTAAGATGCCGTCGACGCCGGAGAGCAGGAAAGAGGCAATGGCTATGACGGCCGTCGCACAGACAGATGCGTATGCTATTCTCTTCAGGTCTACGAACGAGGAGTACCTTACTATGCCCGTGTATGTGTGGAAGACCCTGAAGAATGCTATGAAGGGTATTAGGCATAGCATGACACATCTCGTAACTTGCCAGAAGTTAGCCACGAACGCTCCACTTCTCAGTTGCAGGAAGAATGCCAGGTAGCCAGAGACCAGTACTATCATACTGTCTATGGCAAGGATGTACCAGTAGGGTAGGGCGTTTCTTGAAAAGTACCAATTATAAAAATTCCTAAAAACACTCATAGCTTTATTGTTTGTTTCTTTATGCTTGTTGTTGTTTCCTTTTAGGTATGTCAGCCTTTCCCGTCACACTTGTCTATCTCTCGGCTCGCATGGGATTTTCGATGAAATCCTTGTATGCCAGCCTTATTCCATCTTCCAGTTCCGTACGGTATGTCCACCCCAGCCTTGTAGCCTTGCTCACGTCCAGCAGCTTGCGTGGTGTACCGTTTGGTCGGGATGTGTCCCATTTGATGTTGCCCTCGTACCCGACCACCTTGGCCACCAGTTGTGTCAGTTCCTTTATGCTCAGTTCCTTGCCTGTCCCTGCATTTACCGTCTCGTTGCCCGAGTAGGTGTTCATCAGGAAGACGCACAGGTTGGCAAGGTCGTCGACATAGAGGAATTCCCTGAGCGGACTTCCGTCGCCCCAGCACACCACTTCCTTCTGCCCGTCCACCTTGGCTTCGTGGAATCTCCTTATCAGGGCAGGCAGTACGTGTGAGTGTTCGGGGTGGTAGTTGTCGTTGGGACCATAGAGGTTGGTAGGCATTACCGAGATGAAGTCGGTACCGTACTGCCGGTTGAGGTACTCGCAGTATTTCAGTCCGCTTATCTTGGCGAGTGCGTAAGCCTCGTTCGTCTTCTCCAGTTCCGATGTCAGCAGGCATGATTCAGGCATGGGTTGGGGTGCCATACGTGGATAGATGCACGAACTGCCCAGGAATTCCAGTTTCTTGCATCCGTTCTTCCATGCCGAGTGGATGACGTTCATCTCCAGTATCATGTTGTCGTACATGAAGTCTGCCAGTGCAGACTGGTTTGCGACGATGCCTCCCACCTTGGCGGCTGCGAGGAAGACGTACTCTGGTTTTTCGGAAGCAAAGAATTCTTCCACCTTGTCCTGTCTGGTAAGGTCGAGTTCGTTGTGGGTGCGTGTCACGATGTTGGCATATCCTTGCCTTGTCAGTTCCCTTACGATGGCACTGCCCACCATCCCACGATGCCCGGCAACGTATATCTTGCTATCCTTTTCCATGATAGATGTTATATATGACGAAAAATAATTAGATTCAGTAGTATGTCATTTCACGAGTCCCTTCTCCAGGTACTCGGCGAGGTTCGTACGCATCACGGATGCCACGTGGTCGGAGGCCACCTTCTGCATGTCATGCTTCACCATGATGTGCACCAGTTCCTCGAAGGATGTCGACTGTGGGTTCCATCCCAGTTCGGCTTTTGCCTTCGAAGGGTCACCCCAGAGGTTCACCACGTCCGTCGGCCTGTAGAAGTCCTCGCTGACTGCCACTACGGTCTTGCCGTTTGCCTTGTTGATGCCCTTCTCGTCGATGCCTTCGCCCTGCCATTCGAGTTCTATGCCGGCGTAGCGGAATGCCAGCGTGGCGAATTCGCGCACGGTATGCTGCACTCCCGTGGCTATCACGAAGTCCTCCGGCGTGTCGTGTTGCAGTATTAGCCACATGCACTCCACGTAGTCCTTGGCATATCCCCAGTCGCGTAGCGAGTCGAGGTTACCCAGGTAGAGGCATTCCTGCTTGCCCTGCGCTATGCGTGCTGCGCCGAGTGTTATCTTGCGTGTTACGAATGTCTCGCCCCTTCGTTCGCTCTCGTGGTTGAAGAGTATGCCCGAGCAGCAGAACATGTCGTATGCCTCGCGGTATTCCTTCACTATCCAGTATCCGTATAGCTTAGCCACGGCATAAGGGCTGTATGGGTGGAAGGGCGTATTCTCGTTCTGCGGCACTTCCTCCACCTTGCCATATAGCTCGGAGGTGCTTGCCTGGTATATCCTGCACGTCTTTTCGAGGTGGTTGGTGCGTACGGCCTCCAGCAGGCGCAGTACTCCCGTGGCATCCACGTCTGCCGTGAACTCGGGTGCGTCGAAGCTGACCTGCACGTGGCTCTGTGCGGCAAGGTTGTATATCTCGTCGGGCATTACGTTGCCTACCAGTTTCACGAGCGACATGGAATCGGTCATGTCTGCATAGTGCAGGTGGAAGTTGGGCTTCCCCTCCAGGTGTGCAATCCTTTCCCTGTAATCCACCGACGAGCGGCGTATCACCCCATGTACCTCATATCCCTTGGATAGCAGGAACTCGCTCAGGTACGAGCCGTCCTGTCCTGTTACTCCCGTTATGAGTGCTTTCTTCATATTATATATATATTATAAAATGTATATGTATTGTTGGAATCTTGTCTCGTTTATTATGTCCTACACCCTGCGTATGTGCAGTTCTATGGCTTCCTCGTGTTCGGCGGCGAATCGCTTTGAGTCCTCCACCACCAGGGCGAGGTATCCTCCGCCGCCTGCCCCTGGCATCTTCCATGCCATTACGCCTGGCATGTTGCCGTACCTATCTATGGCAGGCCGTACGCTTGCCTCGTGGCATATCTTCCCCTCCACGGATGGGTCTATCATGCCGGGGAACATCGCCACCTGAGCGTCGAACGAAGCCTTGTATGCGGCGGCGAAGCCTTGCAGGTCCCTGTGCATTATAGCCTCCCAGCATTGGTCGGCGGCCTTGGCAAGGGCCTCCACCTTGGCAGGCGTGATGTCCTTGCCTTCCACCACGCTGCATCCCTTTCTCCGCGGCTCGATGGGAACCATTACGAGGTGCGACTCAAGGAATCTCAGCGTCATCTCGTCGCAGGTGTTCTCCAGTTTCTTTGGCCAGAAGTTGTTGTCGTAATAGTGCCTTGCCAATCCCGGGACGCAGATGCCTATCGAGTCCTGTGCGCCGGATATGATGCCGTCCTCTCGTTCGGGATTGTTCTCGAAGCAGAACACCAGCCTTGCCAATGTCTCGGGATCCATCTTCGGCAGCTTCATGGGCCATATCTTCTGTATCATCTTGCGCGTGGAGGTGGACAGCCCGCAACGCTCGCGAACCTCAAACGTGGGCTCCAGCGACACCGTGATTGCCCATCCGGGATGGAACATGCTGACGTATGGCTGGTCGATCCATGTCCCTGCCAGGTCGAGCCTGGTGGGTATGCCGTAGGTGTTTTCCTGAGGCGTGGACTCCTCCGATAGAGTAGCCTTCAGCGACGACGAGTTCCTTGCCTGCAGTCCCTCGTGGGGCGTACGTTGCAGTTCTATGTACTCGATGCCTCTGTCCTGGCATAGGCGGCGTTTCTCCTCGCTGCCTCCCTCGGCGTTTGTTATGAAGATGTCGGGCCTGACGATGTCGAGTGTGGGGATGAAGTCTATCACGCCGCTGCCTGCATTGACGTAGGCATCAGTCACGTACCGGACGCTCTTCACCATGAAGAGCCTCTCTTCCTCGGGGAACATGGGGCGGCGGTGCTTGTATTCGAGGTAGGTGGCATCCGAACCGATGCCTACGTAGAGGTCACCGTATTCCGATGCTTGCATGAAGAACTCCACGTGTCCGCTGTGGAGTAGGTCGTAGCAACCTGTGACGAATACCTTCTTCTTCTGCTGCTGCCCCATTTCTCGTGTCATTTACACTTCGTCATCTCTCTCGGGAAGTGCATTGCTTATGGCTTCTTGCAGTATGCGTATCATGTTGAACGCCCTTCCCATGTTCTGAATATTTAATTATGTCGTGTGCAAAGGTATACAATTTTAATGGAATTAAAAAATATTTTTGTATAAAAGATTACAATGGTAAGAAATTTTTCACACTGCCGTAATATCTTGTCTTTCCCGAAATGCCTCCCAAACAAGTATGCCCTACCAAGCGGTAGGGCATACAATCAAAGAGGTTCTGCAAAAATGATACTGTTGATTTCCAACAAAAATGATACTATTGTTGTTCCAGAACCTTTTCTATGTCTTCCATTCCTCCCCGTGCCAGTATGGTGCCATCCTTGTCTATCAGCACGAGGGTGGGGATGTACTTCACTCCATATAGGTCTGCCGGCGACTCGCTGCCCGTGCCCGTGTATATCACCTGCCATGTAATGGGCAGTTGTCCCATTGCCTCGTCGAGGTCTTCGCGCTGCCTCTCCCATACGTCTATGCCGAGTATGGTCAGCCGGTCGGCGTACTTCTCTGCCACGGCTGGCAGTTCGTCCTTGATGCACCTGCGGCATGGACCGCACCATGAAGCCCAGAAGTCGAGCAGTACCATCTTGCCCCCTTCAAGGGTCTTGCTGATGGAAATCTCCTCTCCGGTCTTCGCCTCAGGTCCGGCAATGTCCTCGTACTTGCATCCCACGGCAGTCTTTGCCATGTTCTCGTTGAGCTGTATCTGGCGCTTCACGCGGCTGTTGTTCTGGATAAGGGTGTCGGCCTTGTCGTATTCGGCCTTCAGTTCATCCTCGTCCCACCCTACGGAGGCAAGGTTGCAGAACAGCTCCAGGCCGAGGCTGTCCGTCCTGTGCCTGTCGTAGTACTTCTTCAGTATTGCGAGGTAATCCTTGAATATCTGGTCTTGGTCCTTCTCCTGGTTCTCGAACTTAGCCTGAATGGAGTCCAGCTCCATCTTCATGGCTTCCTTGTCTGCCTCTATGTCGTACGTTACCTTGTCAGCCTTTACGTTGCAGGATGCCAATGCCATGCATAGGACAGGCGCAAGGAAATACATTTTCTTCATACCGTAT